>NZ_JACVTM010000020.1:0-96442 GCF_016624415.1 Paenibacillus sp. S28
CGCCCAGGTCGCCCGCCAATCACCGCTGTCGTAATAGGACTGTGAACGGAACCAAGCGGTATTGATCCAAGTGGCTCTCGTCAGCTGCCCCAGTTCACCGCTGCCAACCAATTCCTTGATTTTTTTATAATAGGGAAGCGTCCGTTCCTGGAACATCATGCCAAATGCCAGATCCGGAAACTTCTCCTTGGCTTCGGCATAAGCATCGATGGTAAGCTTGGCGTCATTGACATGAACGGCCAATGGCTTCTCGCAGAGCACATGGATTCCGCGTTCGAACGCATCACTTGCAATGGCCGGGTGGCTGTAATGCGGCACCGCTATAATGACGGCCTCGAGCCCGGATTGCTCGAACAGCTCCAAATGGCTGTAATATGCCTTTGTGCTGCATTCGGCAGCAAACCTGTCCGCCCGCTCTTGAACCGTATCACACACGCCTACAAGCTCAATTTGCTCCATCGACTTTATATTATGGATATGAGTTCTTCCGATGTTTCCTAAACCGACCAATCCGAGCTTCACCTTCTGCATGCTCATGCGTAATTCCCCTCTCCATAGTGTATTCGTTTCGATTACGACCAGGCCAGGCCTTCGTTTAACAGCAGCCTTTTTAAGGCTTGTGCCGCTATTTTAAATCGCTCGGGTCCTTCTTGTTCCGGGAATGCACGGTGCAGATGAGGCTCGATGGATAAAAATCCGGAAAAGCTTCTCTCCTTCAGTGCTTTCACAAACGCTGGGAACTCGCCATCCCCTTCGCCTGCAGGGACAAACATGCGCGACTGCTCGTTCGCATCCTTGATATGTACGTACTCCAGATAATTTGACAGCTGCGGGTACGCCTCACTCATCGGCATCACCCGGTTCATGACAAAATTGCCGGGATCAAAGGCAAGTCTCAGGCAAGGAGAGTCACAATGCTGCAGAATGCTCAAGCAGCGCTCATGGGTATCTCCGTAAACGCCGCTGTCATTTTCCATCAGCAGCGTAATATGTTCCTCCTCAGCTATTCCGGTCAGCATCTTCATACGGGAGAGCACTTCGCCGCGGTAGTTCTCCGGCTCTTCATTGTCGGGGATGTAATAAGAAAATACGCGGATATAGCGGGCATCCAATTGTTTGGCGATATCCGATGCGCGCTTCAATTTCGCAAGTTCGGGGGCAAAGGGGTCTTGAATCGGGTATTTACCGATTGGCGAGCCAATGGAGGACACGCGAATACTTTTTTTGCTTAATGCAGATTTCAATCGGACCAGTTCTTCATCGGTCAATTCCAGTACATTTTTACCATACACGTTCCGGAGCTCCAAATAGGAAATGCCCTCGGACACGAGCACGTCGAGCTGTTCCTCCAAA
The DNA here is from genome assembly GCF_016624415.1 of Paenibacillus sp. S28. Taxonomy (NCBI): domain Bacteria; kingdom Bacillati; phylum Bacillota; class Bacilli; order Caryophanales; family Paenibacillaceae; genus Paenibacillus; species Paenibacillus sp. S28. Next base: position 1,354 of record NZ_JACVTM010000020.1, read on the forward strand.
CGATCGGAAATTTCATCGGCAAATCCGGTTAGTACCAGCACTCTCGCATCACCTCTCCTTAAATTCGCAGCGACTAGGCTTAACTGTCGATATGGATTAGTGTAGCAGGCGGCGAGAAGTTGAAGGTACTTTCCGGTTGACCAGGTTGGTATCCTAAATGTTCTAAAATTGACTTTTTACCAAGCGTCTGTACTGCGTCGGTGTTTTACCCTCCCATTGCTTGAACACCTTGCTGAAATGGGAATGATTTTTAAAGCCCGTTTCATAACAAATATCCGTCACCGATTTCTCCGGGTCGAGCAGAAACAGGATTTTGGCCTGATTGATCCGTCTTCTGTAAATGTAATGAAATATCGTCATCCCCGTCACTTCTTGAAAAATGCGCACCAAATAATACTTGTTGATATGCAGGTTCTCTTGCAATTGGTCGAGACGAATATCGGTCATATAATGTTGTTCGATATAGGACAACGCGTTCTGAACGTGCTGCTCTTTTTCGGACGGGAAACCGGCTTCTTCTTTCACCGGCTTCATCAGCACTTGGCAAATGAAAAAAAGCGCGTCCAGACACAAGACCCGAAACCGCTCATGGGAGACGGCATCCGGTGCGGAATATAAGCAGTTCAATTTACGCAGCATTTCTTCGAATTCGTCCTGCTCCTCCATGCTGAGTTGAACTTTGTAGTTCCGAAGTCTTTCGAAAGGCTGCAGGGGATTGATCGAAAATACATGCTCGGATGCAGCACGGAAGTAACCGGGATCAAAATTCAAAAGCGTCCGCACATAGGGATGTCCTTCAAAGCTCTTAGGCATATGAAGAGTCAAACCATGCATCACGATGAGTGTACCTGGTTTGAGAACATGAATTTTGTCACCGATCAAATACTGCCCTTTGCCCTCATGGAAATAAAAAATCTCATAGTGATCGTGGGATTGAAAATTCCCTGCCGTTACCGGGACGCTTTTTAAATACTCGTATTTCAGCAGATAAGCAGGTTCCACATCGCTGCCTCCGATCCAGGGAACGTAATTTGATGCCACAGGATGTCTCATCTGTCCACCTTATAAAATTTGCATAGGCATCACAATAATAACACTTCTTACGTATAAAAAATGGTTCTGATTGCATTTGTTTTAAATTTCCTCTTGCTCAATATTACCTATCCTGCTATTATGGAGAAGCGTAAATTTTGGAAAGCGAAATATTCGGATATATTAGGATCTTTCCAAGCAGATAAACTTTGACCACTTCCTCTCGGGAAGTTAAGGCCATACGGACAGCCGGGTCAAATGCCGACTGGCAACTTTCGTTGCCTTATTGATTGAGTTAAAAGCTCAAATTTTATAAGTTGGTAACTTTATAACCAGTGCTGACGCACACAACTTGTGAAACGGTCAATAAGAGTGGTAAAAGTAATTATTTGCTATATAGACTCTGATCCTAACAAAGTATATTTGAATATTAAGAGCCCTTCCATGAAACGTTAGCGTTTTATGGCTGAATGATAAGCACACTAGGGGTTTGTCCGGTCATGCTTATTGGAATTTCTTATTATTTGACTATATCAAGCAAGTGTGATGCGCATGGTGCGTGTTTCGCTTGCTTTTTTGTTGCCGTTTTTACAGAAAAAATTGAATTGGATGAGGAGATTGATTGAAAAATGGGAAAAGCACTAATCATCGGCGCCGGTGGCGTAGCATCTGTAGCAGTTCATAAATGCGTTCAAAACAGCGATGTCTTCGAAGAAATCTGCATTGCCAGCCGTACCAAGTCCAAATGCGATGAACTTAAAGCAAAACTTGACGGTGGAAAAACCAAAATTACGACCGCACAGGTCGATGCCAACAACGTGGATGAGCTGATCGCTCTGATTAACGAAGTGAAGCCGGATATCGTTATGAACCTGGCCCTTCCTTACCAAGATTTGACGATCATGGATGCTTGCCTGGCAACCAAAACACACTACATGGATACGGCTAACTATGAGCCGGAAGATACAGCGAAATTTGAATATAAATGGCAGTGGGAATACCGCGAGCGCTTCGAAAAAGCAGGAATTACAGCTCTGCTCGGCAGCGGATTCGACCCAGGCGTTACCGGCGTATTCTCGGCTTACGCGCTGAAGCACTATTTCGACGAAATTGAATACATCGACATTCTGGATTGCAACGGCGGAGATCACGGCTATCCTTTCGCCACCAACTTCAACCCGGAGATCAACATCCGTGAAGTGTCCGCTAACGGCCGCTACTGGGAAAACGGGGAATGGATCGAAACGAAACCGATGGAAATCAAACGCGAGTATAACTTCGCTGAAGTCGGCCAAAAGGACATGTACCTGCTGTACCATGAGGAGCTGGAATCCCTTGCGCAAAACATCCCTGGACTGAAGCGCATCCGCTTCTTCATGACGTTCGGCCAAAGCTACCTGATGCACCTCAAGGCGCTTGAAAACGTAGGAATGACCTCCATCGAACCGATCGAATTCGAAGGAAAGCAAATCATTCCGCTGCAATTCCTGAAGGCCGTGCTTCCGGACCCGGCTTCCCTCGGACCTCGTACGGTGGGTAAAACCAACATCGGCTGTATCTTCAAAGGGAAAAAAGACGGCCAAGATAAAACGTACTATGTCTACAATGTTTGCGACCACCAAGAGTGCTACAAAGAAGTCGGCTCCCAAGCGATCTCTTATACAACTGGCGTTCCTGCCATGATCGGCGCTGCGATGGTCCTCACTGGCAAATGGAACAAACCGGGCGTATACAACGTCGAAGAGTTCGATCCGGATCCATTCATGGAAGAGCTGAACAAATGGGGCCTTCCTTGGGTAGAAGACTTTAACCCGGTGCTGGTTGACGCCTTGCCTGAAGAAGCAAGAGAGCCGGAGCTTGTTCGTTAAGATGCGGTTCGAGGAGTTACCTACACCCTGTTTTGTAGTCAGTGAAGAACTCATTGAGAAAAACCTGAACATTCTGAACGGTGTCATGCAGCGTACGGGAGCCAAGATCGTGCTTGCGCAAAAGGCTTTTTCCATGACCGAGATGTACCCGCTTATCGGAAAATACTTAAGCGGTACGACCGCCAGCGGATTATTCGAGGCACGGCTGGGCCATGAGGAAATGGGCAAAGAGAATCATGTCTTTGCCCCCGCTTACCGTGAAGATGAGATCGACGAAATTGTTTCCATTTGCGACCATATCATCTTCAACTCGTTCTCCCAGCTGGCAAAGTATAAGGATAAAGCTCTTGCAGCCGGCAGAAAAGTCGGCCTTCGCATCAATCCGGAATGCTCGACGCAAGTGGGACATGAAATCTACGATCCCTGTTCGCCGGGGTCAAGATTCGGCGTGAAGCGGGAGGATTTCCAGCCGGAACTGCTTGAAGGTGTTACGGGACTGCACTTCCATACCCTGTGCCAACAGAACTCCGACGATTTGGAAACCACGCTGAATGCCGTCGAAGATAAGTTCGGACAATGGCTGCCGCAAATGGAATGGATCAATTTCGGCGGCGGCCACCATATCACGAGAGACGACTACGATATTCCGAGACTCGAGGCTTGTATTACTCGAATGCAATCCAAATACGGCTTGGAAGTCTACCTCGAACCCGGAGAAGCCATCGCGCTGAATGCGGGCTATATGGTCACTTCCGTGCTGGATATCCATCGTAACGGCATCGAGATCGCCATCGTGGACACCTCGGCCACCTGTCATATGCCGGATGTGCTGGAAATGCCTTACCGTCCGCCGCTGATCGGTTCAGGCGAAGCCGGCGAGAAGCCGTACACCTACCGGCTCGGCGGTCCGACCTGCCTTACGGGCGACGTCATCGGAGACTACTCCTTCGATCAGCCGCTTCAGAGCGGCGACAGATTAGTATTCGAAGACATGGCGATCTACTCCATGGTCAAAACGAATACCTTCAACGGCATGCCGCTGCCGGCCATCGCCGTGCAGGAGAAAGACGGCAGCTGCCGCGTCGTGCGCCAGTTCGGCTATCAGGATTTCAAGATGAGACTTGCTTGATGAATAAGAAAAACATCTATCGACGTACCTTCACAGAAGACAGACCGCGTCTAGAGGAAGTTTTTCTTGCGAGATCAGGAAGCAGAAGCTCCGAAACTTATACTTTCTGATCTCTTAAGCAAAGCCTTAACCCTGTCACAAGGGTTAAGGCTTTTTGGTTTAACGTTCTCTTTTAAGATAAAGCCTTGTATAGACTTACTTAAGGATAATTTTCAAATAGGCTAATTCCCCTGGCTGCATGATCAATTGTACATCTTTACCACTGCTAGGGATCTGGCGAACTACTTCCTCCAGCGGATTGACCAAGCAGGCAGCTTCGACTTCTTTATCCATTACGCTAAAGATGTACTCGGACGGCTCGGTTCCGGCATTTCGCAGGGTCAGAATAAACCCATTTCCATCCACAGCCGGTTTCACGTATAGCAGGACGACTGTACCGCTTGACTGGCTAAACCACTGCCCTTCTTCCTCCCTATCACACATCACCGCCGCATTCATGGCTATAGGATCCGCTGCAGCTATGCCCGCACGATATGCCTCAACGGGATCAAATTGCCCGAACGGACTTAGCTCATAACGCAAAACGATCTCTCCAGGTTGACTGGCCCAGAAGTTAGTATCCCAATAATTGTTCATGGCCCATGCAAGCAGCAGCGGATTTTCCTGGCGGTCGATCTGCTTACTCTCCTTGCCGAAATGAAAATCACCGATTTGAATGAGCGGCGCATCGGGACAAGCTAAGGTGATCCCCTTCTGCTGATCATAGATGGATACCGTCTGGTCAACCGTCACCCAGTCCCGGCAAGCGGTGCCAAGCTGCTCCCTGTCTAGCTCGACTAACAAGCCGGCTGTATCATAATGGGCGCGCCAGCCTTGATCCATCCGCAGCGGAAAGGCGAAATAGATCGACTCGGGCGTCCTTATATCCGATTTATTCATGGACGCAGTAAGACAGATTCGGGGATGGATGGCAAAAAAAGTAATCCGCTGTTCCAGCCGGGAAACCCCCGGCGCTTCAACCTGCAGGACATACGTTACCGAATCATTGGTTTGTTCGACCGAATAAGCTTGCAGCCGGTCGGCACCGGCACGCTTTGCTTTCCATTCATGATTCCAAACGGATATGCTGCGGTTCCCTTTATCGACATCCCGCGGGAACAAGGTGCTTCGATGCTCATGATTGTGAAGCCCGTCGATCGTCTCCTGAACAAACTCAAATAACGTCCATGGGCTCTTTTCGTCGAGCATAGGCCACTGATGTATCTTATCGAATAACTGCACAATTCTTCCGCTGACAGGGTTGTATGTCATCCGGTAAAATGGTGTTTCGATCACCCCTTCCGTGACCGAAATACGGTTGGACGAGGCGGCCAGCCGGGCTTCCAGCTGGGCAAACGGGATCTTTTTCCACGAAAATGGTGCCATCTCTACCGTTCCATACGATTTATAGCTCTGAATCTCCTGCGTGTACGGCAAGAAGTCCATGACACGCGAGGCGGCTAAATGACGACCGCTGCCGAGGAAGTATTCAGGTACCTTGACCTCCGCATGCTGCGTTTCACTTGAGGTGTTGACCAGCATGACGCCGCCAGGCTCATGGGATTGTAGCGGGTTCCCTGCAATCGCTTCCATTTGTTTGGCATACACGTAAGCAGACAGGTCTGCCGATTTGTACGCCGTCACCCTCTTGTGCAGCTGCATCGAAATCGAAAGCGGATGGTCAGGGAGGTTGACCGAGCCCCATGAACCCCATGTATGCTCATCATACAGCAACGCCTGCTCCCATGCCGCGGTTTTCGCTTTCGAGTACTGCAGGTTTGGCGCTCCTTGGATCGCTTCAAGAAAATCAGCCTTCTTCAGGTTTTGCTTCGTTTGGCGAACGATCTTGGTTTCCTTCGCGGAACTTCCCGCGCCGAAATTCCAGTAGTCCGTCCAATCGCCCGAAAGAGTCTGGATTTGTTCTTTCGGCATCCGGCGAACCCGCTCCAGAAGCATCTCCGGGGTCGCAAAAATCACCTTCTGGTCATGTCCTTCTGCATTGTATCGGCGGATCAGCGACAGCAGGTTCGGGTCCGGGCAGTTATTGTCATACAGCGGCGGATTGGTAGCCGTTAAGTACACGAAATCGTATGGATAGCCCTCTCCTTCCAAACGGTCGATATAGTCCCTAATCCCTTGCGCCATCAGCTGGGTATCATCCTGACTCGTGTGGAAAAACTGGCTGAACAGAGAATAATGCTCGCCCAAGAACGTCAGCAGCTGCCGATTATCGGGGGTTGTCCAGTTAAACACGGCAGGACGTGGCAGCGGTATACCCCCGAAATGCACGTTAATCCCTGTGATATAAAACTCGATTCCCGCATCGAGCAAAACCTGGCTGAGCGGCCATGGCTGCCCGTTGACGTCATGATTTATCGCCGTTTTGATGGAAACGCCAAATCGCTCCCGCAGCTCGCGAACCGGCTGGAGCATTCGTGCAAGCTGATCCGTATGTACAAGCGGCGTCGTATGCATCGGAAGTGCAGCAATACTGATCTGTCCATTGTGCAGCAATCTGCGGAAATCGGAAATTTGCTCAGAGGCGGCTGTCTCCAGCCATTGCATCACGGGATACGTGGCCTCGCAGGTCCAACGGAATTTTGAGTCCTCTGGCTCATGCTCCGATTGAAGACACAGCCGGATTGCTTCATCAATATAGTCTTTCTGCAGCTCCAGCAGTAACGGCTGGGGATGCGTGTAGCCGATATCCAGGTGACTATGGTGCAAACACAATATTTCTTTGATTTTCGCCATTCCTGTCACGCTCCTAAGACTTTATGCATTCGTCATCCTTCATCTTCAGGGTTAAATGATAAATCTCTTAAAAATTGTATCAAGTTCTGTGGTCTGCGTATTTACAGAAACGTATATCTTTTATACAATCGTCATGCCTATTTTCGGAGTAAAGGAGATGGTCTGTAATGGATTTTGCCAATCTTCATCCTTACGTCTACCATGCCTGCCTATATCCATTTTCCAGAGGCCAGAACAGCCTATCGCGTACTTGCTACGCTTCATCGCTCTATCTGATCAGCGAGGGTAAGGGCATCATTCGCTTTCGGGGAGAAGACCACCCGGTCGTTCCCGGTTCTCTTGTATATATGCCGCCGGGCTTGCTTCACGACTGGTATGCAGATTGGGAAGAGCCAATGGTTCATTATTGCTGCTATTTTGATTGGGCGTTTATCGATCGCAGAGAAGCCTTCTCGACGCCCAACATGATCTGTTTTGACCTTTCTCAACTGCAGCCGTCGCTCATTGGGCCTGCGTTCCCAGTGCCGATTCCCGAATTGATGACGGTGAGTAAGCTGCGGATCTGGATGGACGGGTTTGAGACTTTTTTTAATAACAATGAATACATAAACGAGCGAACCTATTATCGAGGCCTGAAGATTCAATCCAATTTTCAGCAGTTCATGGAGTACTTCCTCACCTTCGCTCTCAAGGAGAACAATATCCCCGATCCGCGAATGCTTCATCTTTTAGAACGGCTGGATCAGGATCTGATGACCGGCAGCGTGAAGCCGCTGGAAGTGTATTTTCGGGAGCTTCACATCAGCCGCGGCTATTTTTTCGAAAAATTTCATCAGGCCACCGGCTTATCACCCACGCAATATATGAACCATTTTCGGATTAACCGTGCCAAGGATGATCTGCGGTTCTCCCATTTGAGCATCACGGAAATTTCCGAGAAATACGGCTTCTCGTCGGTTCATTATTTCTCTAAGCTGTTCAAGCAGTTAACGGGAACGCCGCCAAAAGAGTACCGCGCAGCTTATATCAGCGAGGGCATTAAGCAGGTAGAAGTTTTTTCACCATAGTCAGGGGCGTGAGTCTACAAGTGCGCTCCCTCTTGTTCGAATGATTGATTAAAAAAAGACCGCTTTTTGCGGACTTTTTAGTATACTCTTGGTATACAGCCAAGTTCATCACAGCGTAAATTGTAGTTTTCGACTCTCCAGGAATGACATGACGGATGCGAGGTGAGATGATCTGATTAAGTAGAGCAATCGTTACTGCGGCTCATTAAAAATATGAATAAGGTGGGTTACGAATGAAAATTACAGGTTATGAATTATTCCTTGTACCACCACGCTGGTTATTTTTAAAAGTCGAAACGGATGAGGGCATTGCAGGTTGGGGAGAGCCTGTTATTGAAGGGAAAGCCGCAACGGTAAAAACGGCGGTCGAGGAGCTGATGACTTATTTAATCGGTAAGGACCCTTTGCGTATTGAAGATCATTGGAATGTGATGTACCGTGCTGGATTCTACCGCGGCGGCCCGATCCTGATGAGTGCGATTGCCGGCATAGACCAGGCTCTTTGGGATATTAAAGGAAAGTTCTATCATGCACCTGTCTATCAGTTGATCGGCGGCGCTTGCCGGGACTCGATGAAAGTATATTCCTGGATCGGCGGGGATCGCCCAAGTGAAACGGCACAAATGGCGCAGGAGTGTGTGAAAAAAGGTTTTCAAGCCGTTAAAATGAATGCAACCGAAGAATTGCAGTACATCGATTCCTTTGACAAGGTTGAGAAAGTGTTAGAAAACGTTGCGGCGATTCGGACCGCTGTCGGGAACCACATTGGAATTGGAATCGATTTTCACGGCCGCGTACATAAGCCCATGGCAAAAGTACTGGCTAAAGAGCTCGAAGTGTTTCGACCTATGTTTTTAGAGGAACCAGTGTTACCTGAAAATAATGAAGCATTAAAAGAGATCGCCTCGTTAACCTCCACACCGATTGCGACGGGAGAGCGGATGTTCTCAAGATGGGATTTTAAGCATCTGCTGTCCGGCGGTTACGTGGATATCATTCAGCCTGATTTATCCCATGCCGGCGGCATCACGGAATGCAAGAAAATCATCAGCATGGCGGAAGCCTACGATATCGCGGCTGCTCCGCATTGTCCATTAGGCCCGATTGCACTGGCCGCCTGCTTACAGGTCGATGCGACCGCCCACAATGCCTTCATCCAGGAGCAGAGCTTAGGCATCCATTACAATCAAGGAAATGATCTGCTTGATTATTTGATAGATCCCGCTGTTTTCCAGTATGAAAACGGTTACGTTAAAATACCGGACGGTCCAGGCTTAGGGATCGAGATCAACGAAGAAAAGGTGCGCGAAATGGCGAAAATAGGCCATCAATGGCAAAATCCGCTGTGGCGCCACAAGGACGGAAGCGTAGCCGAGTGGTAGAACCGCTCCTTGCGCATCTCATCCGGATCAACAAATTAAAAAGATCGTTCCTCTCACGATGGGGAGCGATCTTTATTTGTTTCAACATTAGCGAGTATGTTCAGTTTGACTGCCGTGACTTCTTCCCCACCGGGATACTTTGGGCAAAACGGAATACATTATGGGGGTCATATTTCCGCTTGACCCGCTTCAGTCTGTTAACATTCACTCCATAATACGCCTTGGGCCAGTTTTTGATTTGCAGATCGGGGAAATTTACATAATCCCCTTTGACAAAGGGACGTAACGCTTTGCGGAACCTTGTCACCCACTGGATATTCCGCTGCTGCTCGCCGTCGTTCCTCCATCTTGCCGACAGCTCATAGACCGTCTCTGCCTTCCGATGTGGATAGGCTGTCGCAGTCGGGGATATCCGGCTTACCGCACTTCCTGCCCCGCCTAAGCTTTGACACCACACAGTAGCATGCTGATTAGGCGCATGGGACAGAAAATCACGAATCACTCGCACGCCTTCGCGAGGCAGCGGCTTAAACCCGAAAGCCCCGGTAATTTTAAATTTCGGCTCCAGGTTGAGATCCCCTTGGGCAAAAAATTGGGTCGCTTCGATAAAAGGTACTGTCCTTACCATCACCTTCACCGGAGTTCCTGTTTGCAGCAAAGGTTGGATTAATCGCCGCAGTTCTTCCGCGCTTCCCAGCAGCTGTCCGGTAGACACGATGGTCCCCACCTGTTTCGCGGCGACTTCGATGGTTGAAGTTAAGCGGTTCGTAATAGCAGGAGCCCAGCGCTGCCAAGCCGGAAATACCTTCTCCAGATCGCGCCATTTCCAGGTGATGCTGTAGATAGAGACGTTCTGGATGGGCCTTACCCGAAACGTATATTCGGTAGCAATCCCAAAGTTCCCTCCCCCGCCCCCTCGTGATGCCCAGAGCAGATCGGAATGTTTCTTCTCGTTGACGATAATCGGCTTCGCCCCGCGCCGTCCTGAAGCCACAACCATCTTCACCTGTTTTAGGTTATCGCAGGTAAGTCCATACTTTCGCGAGAGCAGCCCGATTCCGCCTCCCAGGGTAAGTCCGGCAATGCCCACATCTGGCGCCGTTCCACCCGGCAGGGCTACCCGCTTGTTCCACAGTTTTCTGTATACGCGGGCTAGCGGATTGCCTGTTTCTACTCGGGCTACCATGTTTTTGCGATCCACCTTCACGTTATTCATTTCGCTCACATCGATAATTAACCCGCCATTAACAGACGAAAATCCTTCATAGCTGTGCCTCCCGCTGCGGACTCTAAACCGTACGCCTCGCTCACGAGCCCATTTCACTGCGTTGATAACATCCTGCGTTCGTTGGCAAAATACGATGATCCGTGGGAACTTGGAAAAGCGCCGATTGTATTCCATTCTGGCCGTATTATAAGACGGATTGCCAGGCACCACGATTCCTCCGGTCAATGGGGTGCCGGCTGTATTCCGCTTTTGTGTCATTATATGTCCACCATCCTCGATCATGGAGTCAGCTGTACTCATCTGCTTATTCCTATGTCGGGGCAATTGACCTGGCAACGGCACCTGCCTTATAGGCGCCCTGTATAGAAACCTTTGCATTTCCCGAAAATCATGTCACCTCTGATGTCATGTATTTAGTGAGTCGAAATGCAGGAAAGAAAAAACGGCTCCGGTTTACGGAAGCCGTTTTTTTGCGGTACTACTTCACTCAGCAGTTCTTTCCACTCTTTTTGCCTGGATTCATCGGTTGATTCCCCCCGGTTTCAGCCAGCTTCTCTCCGAATTGATCCAGCCGTTCTGGCGAAGATGCAGGGCCGTCGTTTTTCGGCTTGTTGTTTCTTCCAGTCATGACGCTCACCTCCATCCATAACATGAGCGCCTGGCCTTGTTTTCATACCCTGGTACTTCATCCGAACTTAAAATCAGGTCCTTTTTGCAGATTGCTTTGAACTCGGCACTATACAACCACTCCAAAAGCGCTTAATATTTTCAATAGCAAGTTGTTTCAAATCCGCAATCGTTGCAGTGAACTTATTCGAGAAGGAGTCATCAGAGGCATGCTGGAACCAAACATCACCAACCTATTGAAAAATACGCTGAAAGCAAGTATTGATAAAAAGGAGATCGCCGGCGCGAACTTCATGGTACTCAAGGACGGGAACGAAGTTTTTTACCATGAAGACGGATTAGCTGACCTTGAGTCGGGGCGCCCGATAACAAGGGATTCGATTTTCCGGTTATATTCGATGACGAAGCCGGTGACTTCCACCTCCATCATGATGCTGTTGGAGCGTGGGGCTATCGATCTGTTCGATCCTGTAAGCCGTTACATTCCGGGTTTCAAAAACCAGCCGGTTGAAAAAAACGGCGAACTGGTTCCGGCCGGCCGCGAAGTCAACATTCACGATTTATTGAATATGACATCAGGATTAGTATACGGCGGAACCAACCAAGGCGGGCAGCAAACGGATGCATTGTTCCAGGAGCTGGGCAGCCGGTTGAACGGTGATAACCCGATGAGCACACTGGAGTTCGCGAACCGCCTGGGCCAGATCCCGCTTTCGTTCGAGCCCGGCTCGTATTGGCAGTACGGAACGTCGGCCGATGTGCTTGGCGCGATTGTAGAAGCGGTGAGCGGTATGCGGTACGGACAATTTTTGAAAAAGGAAATATTCGAGCCGCTGGGCATGAAGGATACCGGATTCTGGCTGCCTGAAGAAAAAAGAGACCGTCTTGTGAAAACCTATCAAGATGATAGCGAAGGCGGCTTAAAGCTGTACTCGCACAGCCACCTGGGCATCGCCCATCAGCTGGACCGTGATCCGGCATACGAGTCCGGCGGAGCCGGCCTGGCATCCACGATTGACGATGCTGCCAAGTTCACGACGATGCTGATGAATCAAGGCAGCTTCAACGGTGTTCAACTGTTAAAGCCAAGAACGGTTCAATATATGACGTCGGCGGCATTAACCGAGTGGCAGCAAAAAGGCTTCGATACGTGGCACACCATGCGCGGCCACAGCTATGGCAACCAGATGCGCATCATGACCGACCCCGGAAAAGCCGGATTTATCGGCAGCCCGGGCGAATACGGCTGGGACGGCTGGCTGGGGGCATACTTCAGCAACAGCCCACGGGACGGACTGACGATCTTGTTTATGATCCAGAAAAAAGATGGCGGCACGATGCCAATTACGCGCAAGCTGCGTAATATCGTGTTCAGCACCTTGTAAGGCCAAACGAAAGAACCGCACGGGAGCAGAGCTCCATGTGCGGTTTTATTTTTTCACGAAGAATGGTCTATAGGTGGCAGCTCCCCATCAGGAAGCGCTGAAATCGTTAAAATAGTGCACGCCGTCATGCGCCGTATCGCCGGGTGCGGTTCTTCGGTTGGTGCTGAACCATAATTTATCTCCGTTCGCAACTCCAACGCCCTCGATCTCAAACAGGTCAGGAAATGCCGAAGACGTCACGCGGAACGATAGATTGGGATCCGCTTGAATAGTGCCCGAAGCCGTAGAAATATTGCGATAAACGAGCACAATGCTGACGTTTTTATATGTCATCGGAACATAGATGGTGTTGTTATAATAACCGAAGCCTTGGAAAGCATACGAAGTGATATTGGAAATCGTGCTGCCGTTGACCTTGGCATCTTCAATATTCAGAGAGAAGCTATTCGTTACATTGATCGTTCCACTGGTTGCGGTTAGCGGCAGTGAACCTCTGTACAAGGTTCGTCCGGATTTGAATAAAAAGTTTATGTTGCTCGCGTCTTTGCTCGTAATTTTCACACCCGACATCGCCTTGTCTGCACCATCGTATTTAATGGTGTAATTACCTACTTTGTAGTAAGTCGTTCCTACATATTTCAGTTTCACGAGACTCATGCTGCCAGCGTTCATGGTGACGATGAACATATAATAATTGCCGTCGTTGGAGCTGAGAACGATATCGTTGGCATGACCGAGATACGTAGCGTAAGTAGATCCGTTATCCCCGTTGGTCATGAGCGTTGTGGTACCGTCACTCATTTTGGTACGATAAATGACCGCTTTATTGTTGTCGCCATTGACTTTTACAGAATAGACGTAAGTTGATCCCACGGCAAATCCCTGAGCGGCGTAGCAATCATTGGCATTGCCCAGCGTAGCGACGGTGGAGTACGTGTTGTAATATGCTGCACTGGCTGCAACGGGCATCAGCATGGATGCGCAGAGAAGAATAGCGATAAATAAGGTCAGTCGTCTGCTGCTCCTCCAAGTCTGGCCCATGACAGCCATCCTTTCCGTTAACCTCCACTTCATACACGGACACCTCCATAAAATTGATGTTATGTTGTCTGTATGAATGAAATCAGTTTCCTACCTGCCAACCTCCACATTACAGAGCAGCTGTTTATTGGAATTCCGGCAAATAATGGATCGTTCTATTAGTTTAACCTGAATTCAAGCTCATTCAAGTCATTATAGTCCTAAATCAGGTAGTTCTGGGCCTAATCCTTTCGTCCCCCTGGTTGTTGTGATTCAAGTAAAATACTTGTAGCGTTACCTCAGAACGTATTGTCATCATCGGATCCTTCTCATAGCTGGTACTCAGATGTAAAATTCCCCCTTGAACCTTACGCAGCGTCATGTCCTAAGATTCAATTGCCGGCAAAAAATTAAAAAGGGAGATCGATGATGATGACGAAACGGCAACTTCAACACAGCACACCGTTTTTTAAGTATGCAAGGCGAGGAGTGGGATCCAAATGAGCAGCACATCGTACAGCAATGAGCTGAAAGCCGGCCTAAAGGAATGGATCGGACTTGCCGTACTGGCTCTGCCTGCCCTTCTGGTCTCGATTGATCTCTCCGTGATGATTCTCGCGCTGCCGCATATCAGTTCCGACCTAGGCGCAGATAGCGCTCAGCAATTATGGATCATCGACATCTACGGATTTATGCTCTCCGGATTTCTAATCACGATGGGCTCGCTGGGAGACCGGATCGGCCGCAGGAAGCTGCTGATGATCGGCGGAATCTCTTTTGCGGCAGCTTCCATATTAGCCGCCTTTGCTCCAAACGCCTGGACTCTGATTGCAGCGCGTGCGCTGCTGGGGATCGCCGGGGCAACGGTCGCGCCTTCGACTTTAGCTTTAATCAGCAGCATGTTCCGCAATCCCAAGCAGCGCTCTCTCGCCATCGGCATATGGATGATGTGCTCCATGGGCGGCATGGCGCTTGGTCCGGTTTTCGGCGGCATGCTGTTAAACCATTTTTGGTGGGGCTCGGTATTCCTGCTTTCCTTGCCCATCATGTTGATTTTGGTCCTTACCGGACCCGTTCTGCTGCCGGAATATCGTCATCCCCAAACCGGCCCTCTTGATGTAACAAGTGTTTTGTTGTCGTTGCTTGCCATTTTGCCGGTCATCTATGGACTTAAACAAATAGCCAAATACGGCCTGCAAATTGTACCATTACTGTTTGTATTCGCTGGCTTAGTCTTTGGCGTGTTTTTCGTTACGAGGCAGAAAAGGTTGACCAGTCCATTGCTGGATCTGCGTCTATTTGCGAACCGGGGATTCAGCTCCGCGCTGGGAGGCATGTTCGGCATCACATTTACGGGAGCAACGATGCTCTATATCGGGCAGTATCTGCAATTCGTAAAGGGACTGTCTCCGCTTGAAGCAGGGTTATTTATGCTCCCCGGAGCCATCGCCTCCATGGCCGGGATGTTACTCTCACCGCTGGCCGCACGGCTGGTGCGCCCGGCTTGCCTGATCGGTGGAGGCCTTTTGATCTCCGCGACAGGATGTCTGTTCCTCACTCAGGTGGGCAGTGAATCCGGACTCACCTATCTTGTCATCGGGTATATGCTGTTCAATCTGGGTGCTGCTCCATTACCCAGCCTGTCCAGCGATCTGGTGATCGGCTCGGTCTCTCCGGCAAAGGCAGGATCGGCCGCCGCCATGCTGCAAACTAGCGGAGAATTTGCGTTTGCGCTGGGCATTGCCGTTTTGGGCAGCATCGGCACCGTTGTATATCGCAGCCAGGTGACGAGCTCGATCCCTGCCAACCTCCCGGAATCCTCTGCACAACTCTCACGCGACAGTTTGACCGGGGCGATCGAGACAGCAAAAAGTCTCACAGTGGAAGCCGGTACTTCGCTCGTCGAGGGGGCAAGCAAAGCTTTTATGGGCGGGTTTCACGCTATTGCAGCGATAAGTGGAGTCATCATGCTTGGTATCATCGTTTTGGTCGCGATCCAGTTCCGTCACTTACGGCCGATTGGAGAGAACCAGCCGGACCAAGCAGAAAGTATTCCGGAAGCAGAGCATTCCCTGCTCTAATGAATAATTGACCTCGGATAGCCTTGGCCATTAGGCCAAGGCTATTTGCAAACGTGTGGGCGAAAAAAATTCAATGTTAATAGGCCGCCATACTGTGCGATTACAACAGGAAGGTCAATGCAAAGCTTTAGTTCAATCTATATAGCCAGCGTTTTGACCATAATAAAATCCGTTTGTTCTTCGTCACCCATATAAAAAGAGTGCGCGCCGGTTTGAACAAAACCTATTTTTTTGTAAAATCGTATGGCTTTCTCGTTCTTTTCCCAAACCCCGAGCCACAGTCTCTTTTTGTTGTGAATTTTGGCGATTTCCATCGCTTGGTTGATTAAATATTGGCCAAGCCCTTTTCTTTGAAACTGGCTTCGAATATAAATCCGCTCAATTTCAAGCGACTCATCGCCCATTGGTTCGGATTGAGCATCATTCATATTGACCTTTAATAATCCGGCAAGTTCATCATGGAAATAGACGAAATAGAACTCCGAAGAGCTATGAGCCAATTCTTTTTCCAACTGTTCGGCGTTAAATGCCCTTTCCAAATAGGCTTTCAAATTCTCCGGTGAATTCTGGTTTTTAAATGTATCCGTAAATGTTTCGATGCTGATTTCCCCGAGCCGCGGTAAATCTTCACGGCTGCACTTTGTTATGCGTACTGTCATGTTAGTCGAAAGCTCCTTTATCTAAAATCAATAACCCCTCTTGTTCCCCTTTTTGACGTATTCCCAATCTACTTCTATATTCTTTCTAACCCTTTGCAGAAGTTGAAAAATGGTATCTGTTTCTTCTTCCGAAAATCCCGCTAACGCGACCCGATTCGAATGATCATGTTCTCTTTGGATAAAAGGATATACCGATTGCCCTTTTTCCGTCGGAAAAAGTTTTTTGATCTTTCGGTTATGCTCGTCCGCCTTCTTCTCAATAAAGCCATTCGTTTCAAGCTTTTGTATGGCACGGGCTGCGGTTGTCCGGTCTACCTTAACCATTTCGGCTAGCTTTTCTTGAATGATCCCAGGGCTCTCGCAAATCCGGACAAGATACAAATACTGCCCTTTCGTCAGGTCATATTCCTTAAATTCGATGTTGCTGATTGAATCCAACGCCCTGGCAATCATTCCGATTTCGCGCAGAATTTCTTTCATACGGGCAGCTCCTCATCCTTTTCAACTGATCAATCGTTCTTGATCCATATTATATTATTTTTATTGCATTTGCAACAAAATGAAAAGTGCGAATGATTTAATTAATTAATAGTAAATACAACATCAGATTGCTTAGAGCGTAACCTTAAGGCACTTTCGGCAGACCCAGGCCATTCATGACATAAGGACGAACCATTTCCACGAGTACATCGGTTCGGTCATTTTCTCCCACCGTTAACCAAGAATGCGCAGCGCCATAAATCGCAGAGGCAGTCATCGCCGAGATGATTTTCGTATGGCTGTCTTCCATGAGGTGAAGATTCCCTCTCCGTAAAATGTGTTCAATGGATTGCTGCAGCAGCTGCTTGATTTTCTCATCGACGAGCGATGCAATCGGTTTGGCATCCATTCTGCATATCTGATAAAAATCCATAATGTAGTGGTAAGTCATCATGATCAGCCCGTCACAGATTTCATCCGTAAAGTCGCTTGCATTCAGCACTTGATCAGGAATTCGATCGCGAAAAGCCTGCTCTGTGATTTCTTCCAGCAAAGCATATTTATCTTCATAATGCGCATAGAAGGTGGCGCGGTTAATCGTTGCTCTTTGTGCGATATCGTTAATGGTTATGGAATCAAAATCTTTCTTTCGGAGCAGCTCCCTAAACGCTTCCCTGATTAACTGGCGTGTGCGCAATACCCTCGGATCCTGCTGATTTACCATATTCAGCCTCCTGTTAAAACATCAAATTTCAAAATGTGTTGTCTATGCAACGTTCCACTCCATCTGCCGATTGAAAACATTAGCTTGCCATACTATCATCTTACCCAACAGATGTTGCTTAAGCAATCTCTGACTAATTCATGGAAAGGGTAGATCACTGTTGAATACGATAAAAAAGAGACTTTTAGTATTTGGCGCAGGTATCGTTGGCAGCATATACGCGCTCCGGTTTGCCCAATCGGGTCTGGATGTCACTCTGTTGGCTCGGGGAAAACGGCTCGAAGCCCTTCAAAAGAACGGGCTGCGCTACAACGATCACGGCACGATAAAACAAATGTCGATCACGACGATCGGGAAGCTTGAGGACGACGATATTTATGATTTTATCTTTGTTCCTGTACGGTTTGATCAAGCCGAATCCGCCCTGTCTGCGATCAAAAATAACCGGAGCCAAACGATCGTCACTTTGACCAACACCATCGGTTATGAATCCTGGCTTGATATCGTGGGCGACCGGCTGCTCCCCGGATTTCCCGGGGCAGGTGGAGACATGAAAGAGGATGTATTATACGCCCAATTCGGTACGGAAAAACACCAAGGGACCATTTTTGGCGAAATCAATGGACAGACGACCGAAAGGGTCAAAGAACTGGCCAAAGTCCTTGAAACGGCGGGTTTGCATTATGAGATCCAGCATGATATGTATGCATTTCATGTTTCGCATACTGCGGTTGCCGTGGGCAACAAGCATTTCTTTACGGACGAGGGTGTGGTTGATCTGGAGACAGCAAGAAGCGAACGCACGCTCAACAGGATCGCGGCCGATATTAAACAAAATCTTCGCTTGGTCGAGCAAGCCGGAATCCAAATCATTCCGAGCGAAACGAAGGCCATGGGGGAATTGTCGGAACAAGAACTTACCGCAATGTACCACCAGATGCTGAGCAATGATTTTATCATTGATGTCATGCTTGGGGACCATGCCGTCAGTCAGAGAGCGGAAATTATGCTGTTGGATGAGAAATTTCATGAAAAGTTTTCTGTTGGGCAATAACACCAGAACGGCTAGCCCGGTTAATCCCATGCAAAAAGAAGCGGCAGCCTAGGACTTTCGAGCCCGGGTCTGCCGCATTTCATCCAGTCATACCAAAAGCAAACGAAATGTGAAAACATCCACGACAGAAAAAATAGCTTCCCACACCCTCCTTAACCGGAGGTTATGAAAAGCTAGCCTGCTCTGCGATGACTATCGCGTTTGTTTAAAATTTCTCAGAAAACTGTTTAACAATACCTTCTGTCAGGATGTCCGCCAAATGAATCATATGAATCTCGTTTTTGTCGGTCGCCGCGATATCCCCTTTCCAGTCTTCCTTGAGGCAGTCAAGGACGATTTCCGTGATCAGCTGAAGATGCGTATACAGCATATCCTGTAGCGTTTTAAACGGCCAATTCGGATTCGCAGTGCTCAGAAATTTGGCGATATCGTCGGCGTTTCGATGCCAATCCGCTTCCAGCTTTTGCACATCCGCCTGATTTCCCGCTTTGGCTGCCGCTACAATTTTCCCTGCAATGAGAATATGTTCTCTTAGAATCTCAGCCAGCTTATTGCCGGCGGCTTCCCCGTAATAGGGTTTGATCACATTTCCGATGTCCTGCTGGTTCCGCAGGAGCCGGTCCAATACGTCCTGCTGATCCGGACGGTTCGAAATGGCGCTGACTATATAACTTCTCGTCCAGATGGTATGGTCGATCCAAGCTTTTTGCATATCGGTTTTCAGCTGCACCATATTAGGGCTGATACAAACCGAATTCTTCTTCCCGTCTACCATGGCTTGTGCAGGTGATGCGATCTGAATCATGCTGAAAATAAGCGTCAACATTATAAGCAAAGCCTTAAGCTGTTTGTTTTTCACTTTTATCTGCTCCTCTATACGTTTGGAAACATCAGGCTGTCTTAATATGGATAAAAAATACCTGATTTTATACAGAGGTGCAGCTTCATATCTGATTGCTTCGTTGATTCCTTCTAATTAGACGGTAGGGACGGTTCCTCCATCAATGACATATTCAGCACCCGTAATGGAAGCGGCACGATCTGACGCCAGAAAAGCGACAAGTTCACCAACTTCTTCCGGCAGTCCTGGTCGTCCAAGGGGGATTCCTCCCAATGCATCCATGACTGATTGGAGCGCACTTTCAAAGCTGCCTGTTACCTGTGCGATATTCTCCATCATTGCGTCTGCTGCAGCTGTTTGAATAAAGCCAGGGGCAACGCGGTTTACACGGATGCCTTGTGGAGAAAATTCTTTTGAAAGGCTTTTGCTGTAGTTGCTTAGCGCCGCCTTTGCAGCTGCATAAGGAATTGTAGATTCAACCAGGGGCAATACCCGCTGGATGGATGAGATGTGGATGATGACCCCCTTTCTTTTTTCGAGCATCAACGGGAGCAGTCCCCGGTCCAAGCGTACAGCAGCCAAAAGGTTCAAGTTTAAAGCTTCGAGCCAATGCTCGTCACTTGCCGCAAGAAAACCTCCCGGAGGTGTGCTGCTCCCCCCTACGTTATTGACGACGATATCGATCGTGCCGAACCGCTCTTTAACGGCTTCGATAACCTTCATCGTTCCTTCATTTGAGGATAAATCGGCCTCCACGAACCGTTCCGGATCAGCCAGGTCCGCTGGCACAGAACGCGCTGTTGTCATCACCGCAGCACCAGCCGATGCAAATCTTTTGGCGATAGCTTCCCCCATCCCTTTTGTACCTCCGGTTACCAGCACTTTTTTGCCTTGATATTCCGTCATTGGATTTGCATAAGTTACAGCCATGTTGTTTCCTCCTGAGCATAAATGATTGGGTTGGTTAGAAATCAAGAACGCCGCTTGGTACAGTGAACGTCCCCTGAGAACAACCTTATTGTAAGCTTGACGGACCCCAGCGTCTAATTTATAGTTTTCATTAAATTCATGAATAAATTTTATATAAGCGGGTGCCAAGATGGAGCTGACACAACTCGAATACTTTTTAACCGTTGCCCGGCTGCAGCATATGACGATGGCTTCGAAGGCATTGAATATTACGCAACCAGCCTTAAGCCACGCGATTGCCAAACTGGAGACCGAACTGGGAGTACCCCTTTTCGAGCGAAACGGCCGGAATGTCGAATTAAATCGCTATGGAAAAATGTTCGGCAGATGGGTTGAGACAGCCTTGAACAACATCCAAAACGGCATACAGGAAATTGAGGAGTGGTCCAACCCCGAAACTGGTGTGATTCACATCTCCTATTTGAATATTCTGGGCGTGGATTTGGTCCCTTCTATGGTTCGGGATTACCAGGTCCATCATCCCCAGGTCCGTTTTGAACTGTACCAAGGAGATCACGGGGATATCGACGAGTATTTGGATAAGGGTACGGCGGACATGATGATCACTTCGAGGGAAACGACGCTGGACAATCATGAGTGGATTGTAATTCGCAAATTACCGCTGTTTATCGTTGTTTCCGCAGATCATCCCTTTGCAAGCCGCTCCAGCTTAAGCTTGTTTGAATTATCAGGTGAGCCTTTTGTGGGACTCAAGAGAAATTGCGGCCTTAAAGCGACCATCACCTCCCGATTTCAGCATACGAATTTTGAACTGGCTTCCACATATGACGCCGAAGATTTGATTACCGTGGCCGGTTTTATTAAAGCGGGTCTGGGCGTGTCAGTGCTTCCACAAACATTAGGGCTGATGTTAGACGGGCTGGTATGGATCCCCATACAGGAGGAAGGCTGGGATTGGGAAGTCGGGCTGAAGTGGCGGAAAGACCGCTATTTGTCGCCCGCTGCCAAGAGGTTTATTGAGCATATAGGATACGGCATCCAAGTGAGTGGCGGTCTTGATGGATCATAAAAAAAGATACCGCGATATACACGGTATCTTTCTAATCCTCTTTTATTCGCTCGCCGCTTCAAATGTCGTGACGATTTCGTACATCCCCGGCTCAAACTTCGCTATTTTCAAAGCTTCCTGCAGATACGGAAGAGGCCTAGGGTCATTTCGCATGGCTTGATAATCCTCTGCGCTTCTCCATTGGGAATACATCGTAACCTTCGTTCCATCCGTACCTCGATGGAGAATACATGTTATAAATCCTGGGGCGTACCGGACGGAAACATTCGTTGCGTCGGTCAGCAGTTCGATCAGCCGTTCCTGATTGGCCGGTTCAACGGTAAATACATTGATCAGTGTCAGAACCTGGTTATTCAATGATATTTGAGTCATGATGTCAACTCCTTGTTGTTATAAGTGGATCTGCTTATATCATGACTCCGGAAGCTCTTGAATCATACGCGAAACTTCAGGATCCAATTCTTTTGCCTGGTAGTCCGTGGACAGGCTAAGTTTCTCCCAACGCTTGGTTTCTTCCAATTTGCCCTTATCCACCGCGTTCGCTATCGCAACGGCATCGCTTCCGAGCAGTAAGCGAAGCGGCGGGTTATCCTCATTCACAATGGAAATGATCGCTTGCGCAGCTTTATCCGGATCTCCGTTCTCTTTGCCGGTAGTCTCGCGGGCATGCTTCAAATGATTGCCGACCGTGTCCTTATAATCGTCGATAGGCTCGACATGCTTCATGGATGAACCTGCCCAATCGGTACGAAAACCGCCCGGCTCAATCAGCGTAACCTTTATCCCAAGCGGTCCAACTTCTTTGAAAAGGACCTCGGAGAATCCCTCCACCGCCCATTTTGCCGTTTGGTATGGTCCTAGACCGGGCGCGCCGATGCGGCCGCCGATCGAGGAGAACTGGACAATATGTCCATGACCCTGCTCTCTCAGGTGCGGCAGCGCTGCTTTCGTAACGTTAATGACGCCCCAAAGGTTCGTTTCCAATTGAGCTCGGAAGTCATCCATCGGAGTTTGTTCAATGGAAGAGATATTGCCGTAACCCGCATTATTCACAAGTACATCCAAACGCCCAAACGTTTCGAAGGCAGCTTTCACGGCAGCCTCAGCCTGCTCGAACCGGGTTACATCCAGCTCAACGATGTGGACTTGGCTGCCAAAGCGTGCTGCAAGATCAGCGATTTGTTCTGTATTGCGGGCTGTTGCCACCAGCTGATCTCCTTTTGCCAGTACTGCTTCTGCAAGACTGCGTCCAAATCCCCGGGAACTGCCTGTAATCAGCCAAACTTTACTCATATCAAAAATGCCTCCTCAACCTAGGTTTGGAATGTTTGTTCCAAAGCAAATATAACTCAGCCGCCTCATTGAGTCAAGGGATTTTGGAATATATATTCCGTTCGAGCTAATTAACCTCTATCTATACTCCGCAAGTTAGATGACTGGTTTGTTCCGTAAACATGCTTTTCATTAGGATTTTACAGAATAAACAGCTGCAAATTTCTCGCATTATATTTAACCCCAATCGGAAAAGAAATTGAAATGAGCCAAATAATTGTAGAATTGTGGAACATGTATTCCATTGTGTATACAGATCTAATCGTCAACTGTTTACAAAACGGAACGATAATTCCAATCTTCAGCAGCATATTGAGATCGCCAACAGATTTTTTTGAAACCGACGCGGTTAACGCCCCAAAAGGAGCAGTGAGGATAACAGACGAGAGTAGTGAAGTTAAATTAGATAAGAAATTCATTAGGCCGAGGAATCGAGATAACAAAAAAACAGCCTTTTTAGGACCATTCATAGGCGTCCAAAAGGCTGTTTCTACACGAGTATAGCTTTCCAAGAGGCTTCCAGCACTTGCTGAACCTGGACCTCGTCTAACGGATATTTCTGAATGTAGTACCCTTTCAGGATAGAAGAAATAATCCCATGAATGAGCTGATGGTATAAATGGGGGTCCATTTCTTTGATGATTCCCTGCTTCTGGCCTTCAACAATCAAAGAAATGACCACGTCGCTCGAATGGAGGGCATCGCCCATGTTCCGCAGCTCCGGCGAAATATACGGGGAAAAGGAAAAGCTGTCGATAAACAGAAACTCTTTGGGTGAATCGATGCCGAACTTTAACCTGTTCAACTGCAGGCATTTAAATCGCTCATAAAGGCTTGCTTCCGGGTCATAACCCTGTAGGAGGTACTCCCCCATATGTGTCCGCGCTTCTTTGTAAACCGCATTCACCAATTCTTCTTTATTGGCAAAATAATTATATACCGTGCCGGAACCTACATTGGCTTTCTTAAATATTTTCGAAAAGGTCACCGACTGCAGCCCCTCTTCATGGATCAAATCCAGCGTGGCCGCCATTATGTCCTGCTTCTTGCTCATGTATTCCACCTCTTGAAATAACATTAGTACGGGCTTGAAGGAGATGTCAAGTTCACACCACCTAATAACGATGTTGTGCAGCAGACATGATAGCCGATAATGGTCAAATGTATGTCGGGTATCCGAGATCCGTCATACCGTTAAACGCACAAAAAGCCGCAGTGTATGCGGCTCTTTAAGTTTGCTTTTTCTTGACTTCAAACTAGCAGCGACTAACGATATCCAGATGCATCTGCAGGTTTGCCTGCTTCCTGAACCTCTACAAGATACCGCCAGCAATCTGGCTGCGAACCATCGAGATCTGTGAAACCATAAACTTTTGCGAGCTGGCCGCTTGACAAGGACTTCCCATTCCACCGGCCAGCTTCCGGATCTCCAGCTAATGCTGCAACCGCACGGCCTACATAACGCGGAGATTCCGATATGATGAAATGGGGTTCCTTTTCGGTGGCATCACGCCAGTTTTCTTCCCCCACGCCGAAATGATCAAGCATGATTTCAGAACGCATCCAACCCGGCGTCATGGCTACTGCGGTACACTGATAAGGTGCGAGTTCATGCGCAAGTGACTGTGCCATACGAATGACAGATGTTTTAACTAAATCATAAAACATCGATATGCGGTAATTTTTATGATTGTACTCAGCGGTACCGTCCGTCATTTCAACCACCAGCCCGTTCTTATTTCTAATCAACAACGGCAGGGCAAAGTGGCTTGTAATCAAATGCGTGTCTATGCCAAGGCGTAGCATGCGAAATCCACGTTCGAGGGAGTGATCCCATACGGGCACATTCCAGTCTGCCAAATTTTCACCGCCCCATACATCATTGACCAGTATATCTAATCTCCCCTGTTCTTTCTCAATGCGAGCGATAAGGGCCTGGACCTGTTCAGGCTGGAGATGATCGACTTGAACTGCTATTCCTTGCCCTCCCGCTGCAGTTACCAGTTCCGCTGTTTCCTCAATCGTTTCAGGACGGTTATATTCGGATCGTTGTTGCCTTGTCGTTCTTCCTGTGACATATACGGTGGCGCCGGCTGCACCTAATTCGACAGCTATTCCTCTTCCCGCACCGCGTGTTGCTCCTGCTACCAAACCCACTTTTCCATGTAGAGGTTTCATATCATTTATTAACTCCTTTCGTTGATCTACTATCCATGATAAGTTCTAAATACGTCAAAATTCGTCGTATTTAAATCGCTTATTTTTCCAAAAAATTTCTTAAATAGGTATTGACTTCCCCTCACTGAACTCGTATATTATATATCAAATAGATATATCAAATCGATACATTAATGAGGTGAGCGCGTTGCTTGAATACATCATCTTAGGGCTGCTGATGGAAGGAGACATGAGCGGCTATGACATGAAGAAAACGATCGATCATTCCGTAGGCATTTTTTATAAAGCCAGTTACGGGAGCCTCTATCCCGCTCTTAAGCGTCTGACGGAGAAACAGTGGGTATCCATGACCGAAGAACCCGGAAACAGTAAGAAGAAGAAAATATATTCCCTGATGCCGGAGGGCAAGGAGAATTTTATGGTTTGGCTGGCTGGACCACTGGAGATGAGCCGCAATGAGTTTCTGCTAAAAATCTTTTTCTTTGATTATCTGGATGAAGACACCCGGACTGCCCTTTTGGAGGAGTATGAATTTAAATTGAATCGGGAGATTGGCCGCCTTCAGGCTGTTGAGCAGATTGTAGCCGGCGAACTGGCTGAAATTCCGAATTCTCAAAACTACTATTACCGCGTGTCTGCTCTCTCGTACGGAATGCTTTTTTTTAACATGGAGAAACAATTCGTAGATAACATTAAAAAGGGAGCTGAACTGCCATGACAGCATCAACCAAATCAAGCCTTGAACGAACCTCGTTTTCGCAAAAACGTCCTGTTCTCAGTGTGATTCTTATCGAGCTGCTGCTTCTGATCGCAGTCTTCATAGCCGGGGCATACGCCACCCTCAATGAGTTAAGCTACACGACACCCGTTCTGCTTTCATTCATCCCGATCTCGATCGTGCTTATCATTTATATCACCATGAAGAGAAAATGGAGCCACTATGGCTTCCGCTCTCTACTGACTATTCCAAAGCGCAGCTGGATCTACTACCTTCCCCAACTTGCCGTGCTTATCGTGGTCGCCTTTAACGGCTTCAAGGCTTTTACGCTTCAGGATCTGCTGTTCTTCCTCTTTTTTACGCTGCTGGTTGCTTTTGTCGAAGAAACGATATATCGCGGACTAATCCTGCAAATTCTCCTCAGAAGCAAGGGCATTATGGCTGCCGTCATCACTTCCAGCATCCTATTCTCGGTCACCCATGTGCTGAATATGCTCTCCGGACAGAGCACCGCCGATACAATCATGCAGCTTGCATATGCCCTCCTAACAGGTGCCGCTCTGGCTCTACTGATGGTCAAGAACGGAAACATCATCACATTAATCCTGTTTCATTTCATACATAACCTGATGCAGTTTCTGGGGAATGAAGGTCGCGGCACTTCCGCATGGGATTACGTCATCATCTTGATTTTGCTCGCACAGTGCATCTGGTTGATCCCAGATTTGAGGAAAAAACCTTGTTTACTGCAGCACGCCTCCGATCAACCTGAGCATACCTATTAATCTTCGAAACTATACAGCATTGATCACTTAAACACACCCACATTTCAGCAGCAAGAAAACTTATATGTTCTTGTCCTTTTCGGCTAACGTTGTATAGTTTTGTCTTCCTGCACGTTTCCACCGTCATCCGATACTGAACGATAGAGACAAGCCTTTCCACTCGACCGGGTTTATTGTATGCTTGCCTTATAAGGGAGGGGGGTGAAATTATGATGAAACAATTAATCGTCGGGGACGCCTTTCAGGAACTGACCACAACGCGGCGCGTCCTGGAGCGATTGCCTGACGAGCATATGTCGTGGAAGCCGCATGTGAAATCGATGGCCCTCGGCGGGCTGGCCACGCATCTGATCAACCTGCTGAACTGGCAAGTCGCGATTTTTCTTTACCCGGAACTCGATCTCTCGACCGTGCCGGTTCGGCGTGAACCGTTGGCAAGTCGCGAAGACATCCTGAACGAATTCGACTCCAACATCGTTAAGCTGGAAGAGCTGTTAGCCGAATGCGACGAGAAGATGCTTGGCGAGGAATGGACCTTGCGAAACGGTGACCATATCATCCTGCGCCAACCGCGGGCTATCGCGCTCCGCACCTTCGGACTAAGCCACATGGTCCACCATCGGGCGCAGCTCGGAGTTTATTTACGGCTTCTCGACATTCCAGTGCCGGGCCTCTATGGTCCCTCTGCTGACGAGGGAAAACAAATGAACTAAGACACACAGAAAAGTCGCAAAGCATCGGCATAACCGCCGGTTCTCTGCGACTTTTCTAAACGAACATTTTCCATCATTTTCAATTCCGTCATCCGCTTACAGCACAAACCGGAGTACCATTAAGGAAAGAATGCCTACCACTACCGTTCCTAATAAGCTTCGCGTCAGGATCGCTGTCGCAAAGGTAGGGATGGCGGCCAAAATTTCAACGTAATGCTGTAAAATATGGACCTTTCCGTCCGTCGTGAACAGCTCCTGCGCGATTAATGCCGCCATAACGGCAACAGGTACGTAATTAAGCCAGCGCATGGTCCACTCAGGCAATTGCATACGGCTCAGCAACACGAGCGGAAGAACGCGCGGAAGAAGCGTGACGACGGAGGCGCCCATGATCGCCAGCAGGATGTCCCATCTTATTTCCATTTTTCCACCACCATTCCAATGGCAGCCGCCACGATGGTTGCTATAATAACCGCCACACTCCCGGATACAAAGGAGCCCGCTCCGAGCACGATCAGAACCGCGCAGACGGCTACGATAAGATCTTTCCGGATGATCTTTCTGCTGATCATCTGGAGGACAAGGAGCCCGATAAACATGGCGGTCAGCGCAAAATCAAGGCCGTATTTCTCAGGATCGGTAATCCACTTCCCGAAAAACGCTCCCGCGATGGTGGCGATGATCCAATTCAAATATGCGGTAATATTGAGGCCGTGCATCCATTTTTCACTGAGGGAGCTGCGCTTCATCGCCTTATTCATGGCGACCCCGAAAGTTTCGTCTGTAAGCAGCGTGCCGATTAACATCGTCTTGAATGCGGACAGGTGGCGGAAATAAGGCGACATAGCAGCGCTGAGCAGCAGATGGCGCAAATTGACGATGAATACCGTAAGAATGATCGCTGCCGCCGACCCATGCGCCGCAATCATGCCCGCCATAATAAATTGTGCCGAACCGGCATAAATCAAGGTGGACATCAAGGTAATTTCGAGGACGGATAAACCGGAGGTTTTGCCTACGACACCTGCGGCGAATCCAATGCTTAAGTAACCCAGCAGTGTGGGGATGCAGTCTCTGATCCCCTGCAGCAAGCTGTCTTCTTTCACTTCGATTTCTTGTTGATGGTGTTGAACATTCTCTGACACGTCTTTTATCCTCAATTCTTTTCTGTGTTGTTCGTTGTTGAGCCGGAAAATAAAATAACGATACGTCTCTAAGTGTGGTCACAGCCCGGTCAATTCGTGCGTTATACCATCCTTTTTGTACATTATAACACACAATATAACGGGTGCGGTGTATTAAACTTGAATGGAGTTGAGAACATTTCAGATTCCATTCGGGCTTTCCTGCCCCTGTTCCATTGATCCTGAAACCCAAGCAAAATCAAAAAAACCGGCCCCTTCGTACCCAGTACGAAATGGAGCCGGAGTCTGATTGATCCGCTGCTTAATCGTTATCTTCAATGACTGCAATACCGTCGATTTCAAGGAGAACGGATGGGCGGGCAAATTCCGAAACAAATAGAACCGTGACCAAAGGAGGATGTTCTAATTCACCCGCTATCTCCTGAAATGCTTTGTAACCAACTCGGGGATCGCTGCCGCTGACTAAATAAATATTGAGTTTAACCAAATTGGCGAAACTTGCATGTTCAGATGCTAGAATCGTTGCGATATTATGCAGCGCCTGCTTGGTCTGTACTTCCAAATCGCCGGGTCCAACAAGTTCGCCTGACGCATTAACGGCATTTTGCCCACCGATATAAATCGTTTTTGCCTTTCCGCTTACAGTAATCGCCTGACTGAACGCTTTGGATTGGAATAACCCCTCCGGGTTTTTATGCTCCATTCTGAATGTAGACATTCATCTTCCTCCTTCAAGATTCATGGTTTACATTCATTATAGGCATCTTCACTGACAGCCCCCGTCAGTGAAGTTCAATTTTCATCATCCGCATACAGTTCGGCGATTTGACAGGCCATTGCTTTGATTTGATTTTTCAACGCGATCGGCTCCAACACCCGGATGCTTGTTCCAAAGGTAAGCAGATATCTCGGAAGATACTTGTCAATCGTTGGGATGTCGATGAGGAACCGCGCTTCGGCGTCGGTACGTTCCGTCAAATAGTGATGCATATGCCAGTGGCTGCATATCGCATCCAGACTCCTCGTATCTCCTTCAATTCGGATTAACGCCATCGGTCCTTCCGCTTCTCGTTCCTTGTGCGATTGTTCGCGGAAATAGTCCTCTGTCGAGAAGTTCTCCGGCGTGGTGAAAAAGGCTTCAGTCCGGTATACACTCTCGATCCGGTCCACACGGAAAGTCCGAATTTCGGAAGATTGGTGGCAGTATGCGATAAGATACCATTCGTTTCTGCGTAAGGTCAACCCATAGGGATCGATACTCCGCTCTTTGGCCGAATCGGAGTTTTCTTTACGGTAAGCGATGTGAAGCGTCTGTCCGTCCAAAATGGCCTGCTCCAACTGCCGGAGCATAGGAACAATACCCGGATGGGACGCGGAAGAGATGACACTGAAGCCGCTCGTCAGACGCTGCAGATCCAGCATTTGTTCTTCATTCAAACTGTGTTCGATTTTATCCAGGGCTTGCTCGAGTTCATCCGTATACGGATACCCGACCCCCTTCGCGAACTTCGATGCGTCTACGATCGCCTTGAGTTCTACCGACCGAAAAAATAAAGGAGTTTCCCTGAAGGTCTCCAATACATAGAACCCTCCGTCATGCCCTGAATCCGCAACAATCGGAACGCCACTGGCGCTTAATGCATCGATATAGCGGTAAACCGTCCGAACGCTGATCTCCAATTGATCCGCTATTTGCGCGGCCGTCAGCTTTTTTCTAGATTTAAGCATCCAAAGGATGGACAGCATATTATCCCATTTTGCCAAGATGAGGTACTCCTTCCAAACCGTATTCTTCCAAAAGTATACCGTTGAAATGAGTGCGGAGGAAGTCTCTTCATGGGAAAGATTGCGTCTTGTTAAAATAGAAGTTGTTGGACATTCTTGATTAAGGATAAAGAGCCCCCTGATTTCTCAGGCGGCTCCTTGCTTCCGGCTAATTTAGATTGACTCTCGAATGTCGAATTCCAGTTCCCAGATTGAAGACGTCAGCCCTTTTTCACGTTTGCCATCAATGGATTAAAGCTTGTCTGGGCATATTCCATTGCATCGATATACGCCTGCTGCTGAGAGCGCTCGATCATTTCTTCCGAGCTAACGTCTTCTGCCTTTGACGTGATCCACCATATATTCCCAAAGGGGTCGACCACCCGGCCTCCTCGTTCTCCCCATGCCATCGTTGTCGGTTCTGTCATAGAAACCGCGCCAGCTTTGATCGCCCTCGCATAAAACGCATCGCTATCGTCCACATACAATCGAATAAAGCTGATAAACGGCGGCCACTCCGGAGCAGAATCGAACATGAGTATTTTCGAGTCGCCGATACGCACTTCCGCATGTCCAATGGTTCCATCCGGAGTGTATACCCGCCCGAGCTCCTGTGCATCGAAAGCGTTGGTCAAAAAGTCAATTAACTTCCCGGTGCTTTGCGTCGTGATCCAGGGTGTAACCGTGCGGTTCACCGTTTCCGAAACTTGGCTTTCATTCATTTGCTCCAACCTCCAGTAATTTATTCTGTTTGGAGTGTATCACCAAAAACTTGACAGCAGCTTGTCATCTTTTTGGGGTGTCAGAAGAATGAATGGCGATCTCTCAACGGATTTATTTTAACTCGAATAAAGGGAGCAGTATGTACGATCAAAATTACCCGCCAGCAAATCTTCCTTCCGGATGAAAAACTGCAGTTCGCCGGCATCCCACCAGCAAAAACCTACATCATCGTCCGAATCTAGTGCCAACAGCAACAGGGTATCCCTGATTTCCTGCTGCGCCCGATCCGAATCACCGTTCAGGTGTCGGGTGATCTGCTTCAGCGCCTCCGTTTCGGAATAGTTGTATTTTTCGCCGGTCAACAGCTTCAGTGCCGCTTCGTATTCGCAATCGCCATGCTGGGTTTCGGGATAGCCGAACATCGTCGCCAGGTCAATAGAGCTGTATCCGGTCAGCTCGAAGCAAAGCTCCTCGTAATGTTCGTAATCATGCTCATCGTCTTCCACCTGCTCGTAATCCACATAACCGTAATTAGGCGGCTCCAGGGTGGACCTTGCCGACACCTGATAACCCGTAAATGCATCTTCGAGTGCCGTCACTTCCGGCGCATGCCGCCGCTGCACTGCTTGAAGCTGCTCCTCCTGCAAATAGAGCACTTTATGCTCAATGTCATAAGCCGGTTCATCGATCCCAATGAAAAAATAAAGCGCGCCGTTTGCCGGAAGGCGGGAAGCTTCATCATAATCCATCAGCTCAGGCAGCCTAAGCTGGGCCAGGAACGTCATGGGAGTTCCCTTTGAATCCACAGGCCATTCCACATCAGCCGGGAGATCCGGATCACCACCGATCCTGGAGCAACCGGCTGCCTTGTAATCTTCTACCCTACTTTTGCTCAAACGAATGCCTTGGCGTACGGTCTCCATTAGATAATCCAATGCATGTCCGAATTGCTGTTCATGGATGATCCGCTTTAATTTATTTTCGTTGTTCTCACTTAACATCGATTGCCACCTCCTCATTGCTGTGATGTTATTTGAATACCTTATGATCAAGCCGTCGTTTGTTTATTGGATGGTTACCTCAAGTATTTTCCCGTGATCGACTGCTCCGCATGGATAATCTCTTGTGGCGTGCCTTCGAACACCACCTGTCCGCCCTTGCTGCCTCCGTCCGGTCCCATATCGATGATCCAGTCCGCCTGGCTGATCACTTCCAGGTTATGCTCAATGACGATCACCGTGTTTCCGGCATCCACCAGGCGGTTCATGATCCCAAGCAGGTGGCCGATATCCGACATATGCAGGCCGGTCGTCGGCTCGTCCATCACGTAGATGCTGCCTTTCTTATGCAGCTCGCTAGCCAGTTTGATACGCTGGCATTCCCCGCCAGAGAGCGTGCTGAGCGGCTGGCCGAGGGTAATATAGTTCAGTCCCACATCGTTCATGGCCTGGAGCTTGCGGACAACCTCTTTGATCTGGAAAAATTCCAATGCCTGCTCAACCGTCATCTCAAGCACTTCGGCTATGGACTTGCCATTCAGCTTGTATTCGAGCACTTCTCCCTTAAACCGTTTCCCTCCGCAGACTTCGCATGGCAGCTTCACGCTCTCGAAAAACGAAAGATCCAAGTACACCACGCCCAGCCCTTGGCAATTTTCGCAGGCCCCCTTGGAGTTAAAGCTGAACAAGCTTGGACTCACCTTGTTCGCGGAAGCAAACGCCTTGCGCACATCATCCAATATGCCTGTGTAGGTTGCAGGGTTTGAGCGTGTCGACACGCCGATTGCCGATTGGTCGATGACGATGGCGTCCGGATGCTGACTGAGAAATACATCGTTAATGAGGGTACTTTTCCCAGAGCCGGCGACGCCGGTTATAACGTTCAGAACCCCGGTTGGTATATCGACATTTACGTTCTGCAAGTTATGCAGATTGGCATTCCGGATGGACAGCTTGCCGGATGGCTGCCTGCAATCTTGCTTGAGCAGGAGCTGACGCTTCATATGAGTACCCGTCAATGTGCCGGATTCCAACAGACCGGGGTAGCTTCCTTCATAGACGATGGTTCCTCCGCGGCTGCCGGCATGGGGACCGACGTCGACGATATGATCCGCTACTTTGATGACATCGGGATCATGCTCAACTACCAGGACGGTGTTGCCTTTGTCGCGCAGCTTCTGAAGCAGTTCATTTAACCGGTGCACATCGCGAGGATGAAGTCCGACACTGGGCTCGTCAAAAATATAAGTGACATCCACCAGGCTCCCGCTCAAGTGCTTCACCATTTTGACGCGCTGCGACTCTCCGCCGGATAAAGTATCTGTCTCACGGTCCAGCGTCAAGTAATCAAGGCCGATATCCACCAGATGCTGCAGCCGTTCCGTCAGCGACTTGACCATCGGCGCTGCCGCGGCATCGTCAATCTCGCGAATTACGCGAATGAGATGTCCGACTTCCATGGAAGACAGCTCTGCAATGTTGTGTCCATTAATTTTGCAGCCCAGCGCCGCCTGACTAAGTCTTGCGCCGTGACAGCTGGAGCAGGGCCCCTCGGTCATGAAAGGAGCAACGGTCTGCTGCGTGCGTTCGGACTTCGTTTTCACGTCCTGTTTGATATATTTGTTGGTGAACTTCTCAATGACGCCTTCGACGGTAATATTGGTTGCCTTACCTGCGAAATCCATCTTCACTTTCCTTGCCTTGCCATACAGCAGCTGATCCAAGTCTTCATCCGAATAGTCGCTGAGCTTCTTATCCGGGTCAAAGGAGCCCGACTGGATGAGCATGTTCCATTCCCATCCGTCCACCGTATATCCCGGCAGCATAATGGCCCCTTCCCGGAGCGACTTGGACATGTCCACCGCTTTGCTCATGTCGACGCCGAGGCTGCGGCCAATTCCGTTACATTCGGGACACATGCCTTGCGGATCGTTAAACGAGAACATGTTCGCCCCTCCGACATAAGGCTGACCCACTCTGGAGAAAAGCAGCCGGAGTATGGGTGAAATATCGGTAATGGTTCCCATTGTGGAGTGGGACCCTCCGCCCAGCCGCTTCTGATCGACTATGACAGCCATGCTCAGGTTTTCGATCGCATCCGCATCCGGCTGCGGATATTTGGGCAGGAACGTCCGTACAAACATGCTGAAATTCTCATTCAACAATCGCGTAGATTCTGCGGCAATCGTATCGAAAACGATCGATGACTTGCCGGATCCGGATACCCCGGTGAAAATCGAAATTTTCCGTTTGGGTATTTGCAGGGAAACGTTTTTGAGATTGTTTTCCCTTGCAGCCGAGATGACGATATATTCCTGATTCGATTCGCTCATGGCTAACATCCTTCCGTTCGTGATCATTTCTATTATTCCATTCGTATTGTACCATTCATTGCCCGAAGAAAGTCTATGAATCGTGCAAAAGGATGCCGCGTCCCTTGGTATATGTCGGCTCACTATTCCACATCGACCACGAACTCAGCCCATTGTGTCATCATTTGCCTGGATTCTACGGAAGAAATATACGCAGGACTGAGTACTCTGATCAGGTAGCTGCCCTTCTCGCTTAAAGTAAACGAACCTGCGAATGCTTGGTCCTTAATGGGCAGCTCAATGCTTTTCACCTTTTCATATTGCTGATACACTTCCTCGCTTGATTGTTGATACTGTTCGACACTCACGGTCAGCTTATCATACAGGTCGTTATGCTGCAGGATATCTCCTGACATATCTATCTTTTGATTCGGTTCCGCTAGAATATAGCCTTGAGTCGGACTGGTGAAGGCAATGTTTTCTTTCCCTTCTCCCACGATCGTGACTGGCAGCGAGGCAAGATTTGTTACATTCCTCCTCACTGTAACTACCTTGCTTCCTGCCGAATTTGCTGTGAGCATCACGGGATTGGAACCTGGGCGCAAATTTACTGTAAACTGAATACGGTTATACAACCGTCCATCCATGGATATATCCTTTTGCGTGAGCTTGCCTGTGCCTCCTAACCAACCCGCTTCACCGTATGAGAACATGTACTGCGGAGTGTACATATCCTTCTGATACAGCATGGTAAACGTGGTGCTGTCTTGATCCGTCTCCCATTCCGGATTCAGCACCTCGATAACTTTATCGCTCCAGTTCCATCTCACTGTGTCATTCACGGTTGAGACCGCCAATCCAAGCCAGGATAACGCCCGAATCGGTACATAAGCCTTTCCCGAAGATAGAAACGGTGCCGGAATTTTTTCACCGATCGGCTTTCCGTCCGGACGGTATACGTCCTCCGAGCCGATTCGGAAGGTTAGCCGGCTGAATGTAGACAGCAGCTCAGGATGGACTACAACTTGTACCTCCCGTTTATAGGCATTCCAGGTCACGGTGTCCGCCGCACCAGACTGCCGAAGGGTACGGAGTGGAACATATACCCGCCCCCCTTTCAGGATCGGCTTATCCGCAGATATAACCTTCCCGTCAAGCGTCGCCTTTTTCCCTTGGAGATCAAATTTCATTTCATGCTTGACTCTGTACATTTTCGCTACATCGCCCTTCGGCCCCGCTGCAGTTGTGGGGGCGGAATCTGCAAGGACACTTGCTCCGATACTACAAGCTGCAACTCCTGTTAATATCAGGCACAACCATTTCTTCATGTCCTACCATCCCTTCATCAGAAAATACTATCTTATACTTATTTAACGGGATCGAATAGCAACTAGTTGGATGTCCGCCGAAACCCGCTAATCCACACAAAAAAAGACAGCTCAGCAAGTGAGCTGCCTTTTCGTTTTTTTACTGCGCTCCGACAACCGGATGCGGAACATACGGTTCTTCCAGATATGCAATTTCTTCCGGAGTTAATTTTACGGATAGTGCTCCTACAGCATCTTCAACCTGGCCGATCTTCGTCACCCCTATGATTGGAGCAGCTACCGATTCCTTTTGCAGCAGCCAGGCTAGCGCGATATGGATACGGGGTACACCGCGTTTCTCTGCAATCGAGGCCACTCGCTCAACGACCAGCCGGTCTACAGCCGCCGTCGCATCGTACTTTGATTTTTGGACTTGATCGGTCTCCGATCTGTGCGTCGTTTCCGACCAATCGCGGATCAGCCTACCCGATGCTAAAGGACTGTAAGGGGTCACCGCTATTTTTTGATCCTTGCACAGCGGCATCATCTCCCGTTCTTCTTCGCGATAAATGAGGTTCAGGTGATTTTGCATGGAGACAAAGCGCGTCCAGCCATGCTTCTCTGCCGTATGCAGCGCCTTTTGAAACTGCCAAGCGTACATGGCGGAAGCACCGATATATCTTGCCTTTCCGGCCTTCACTACATCATGCAGGGCTTCCATCGTTTCTTCAATCGGCGTGTTGTAATCCCAGCGGTGGATAATGTAGAGATCTACATAGTCGGTGCCTAGTCTTTTCAGGCTTTTATCGATTTCGCTCATAATCGCCTTCCGGGAGAGCCCCCCACCGTTGGGGCCTGGATGCATGCGCCCCCAGACCTTGGTGGCGAGGACAATCTCGTCCCGATTCGCATAATCCTTTAATGCGCGTCCAGTGATCTCTTCGCTGGTTCCCCCGGAATAGACATTCGCTGTATCAAAAAAGTTGATCCCGAGCTCGAGAGCCCTTTTAATGATCAGTCGGCTTTGCTCCTCATCAAGCACCCATTGATGCCCTCCCGGCTGCACTTCGCCGAAGCTCATACAACCAAGGCATATCCGCGAGACATCCATACCCGTATTACCGAGCTTCATGTAATCCATAAATCAGGCCTCCGTTTCGGATTGTTATGTAAGCGCTAATCGTCGACTTCCATTATAATTCCTATAAACGAACATGCAATTGTTAAATATACGGGATTTGTTTAATACTGGACAGATTTGTCGAGATTGTTCATTATTTTTTATGGTCTTAATGGGATTTAGGGATGTCATCACAAAAAAACAAGCCGCGATTTACGCGGCCGCAGTAATTGTTAAATCATATAACAAAATTCATCCGGCGTTTTCTCCTTGAGGCCGAATTCAAACGTGTCTTGGCGAAGTCCGCGCCGGAGCGTCTCGAGTGCCATAACTTCGGTCGGAGCGATATTCCCCAGGTGAACATTGGATCCGAATTTGCGCAGGAGCATGGCCTGTTGGTTTTTAAGGGGCGCCTCCCAAATCAGTGTCCGATGATCCGGAACGAATTTGAGGATGTCGTCCACCACATCTTCCCTGCATTCCCCGTGTTTATCGAAAATGCCGACACTGACCCCCGACTCGCGGGCTTCGACCGTAACATATTCGGCGCCTGCAGCCAGATCCAATTCCACGGTATCGGCAAGAATAGCGGCATCAATCAAGGAACCGGACAGCTTCTTTCCAAATTCGGAAAAGACCCGAAGTCCGCGCTTCTTTCCTTCCTGGATCAGCTCCGTGCGTTTTTGGCGGGACAGTTCGATCGTACCGTCGGATACTTCGAGCGCATTAAAACCAAGATTACACACCGTATCAAAGAACGCAGGCACGATATCCTGCTGAACGGCAATTTCCAGCAAAGTGCCGCCTGTCATTACGGATATGCCGTGCTGTTTGGCAAGGCCGATTTTATACAGAAGCATATCCGTCCTATACAGCGGGGCCGTCCCAAATCCAAATTTGATGCAGTCGATGTAAGGTGAGGCGGTTTCGATCACATCTGCGAACGTATTTCTGCCGAGGCCTTTATCGATGACCATCGTCAATCCCCGGTCCGGATCCCGAGAGACGGCTGCGTCTTTCTTTTCCTTGTCGGAATCGAAGCGGGTCCCGCTCGGGTCACGTAACTCCCTGGGCCACACTGCACGCATGGAGTTGTTCATGTTGGATCTCCCTCAATTCTTTTTGGTTTGTCGTTTGAATCCCATGACATGCATATCATATGCGGGGGACGCATGACACGTGCCCAGGTCCGAATGATCTATTCCATGACGAATGCTTCGGAGAATTTGGCGGTTGGCTCCTCAACAAAAAAAGAGGGCTTTCCCTCCTATTTCCCGCGGACGACACGAAATCCCTGATCGGGGCCGAATCCGTTGGGATCGAATTTGCCTCGAAATGAAACCTCAGTGTTGCTGATATCCCCGATCCAGCCGCCCCCCTTCACAACCCGGAAGGAACCGCCTTGACGAACCGTGCCGTCGCCATACCAGTCCCAGCACCATTCCCTTACATTGCCGGACATATCGTAAAGACCCAGCTCGTTGGATTTCCGGGTACCGACCGGTTTCGTCCGGTTGTGGTTGCTCTCGATGACCGGCCAGTTCCAATTCCCTGCTAAATATTTATCCCCGGCGTTTCTCCAATACCATGCGACATCCTCGGCTTTATTGCTTCCGCTGTATTTGAAACCTTTGCCCTCCAGACCTCCGCTTGCGGCATATTCCCACTCTGCTTCTGTAGGCAGCCGGTAACCGTTCGCGCCTTGATTGACCGTTACGGTCCATTTTATTTGATCGTTTTCGTTTATGTTGTTCGGATCTTTATGATCCTTGTCTATGTTGTAAAACGGTTTTAAGCCCTCCTGGATACTTCTTTTGTTGCAATACTCCACGGCGTCATACCAGCTTATCATCTCTACCGGCAGCTGATCGCCTTTGAATGCTGAGGGGTTGCCACCCATGACGTTGGCCCACTCCGCTTGTGTAACCTCGTATTTGCCGATATAAAAGTCTGAAAGGGTCATGCTTGTTTCAGTATAGTTGGAGCCATTGCTCTTAAAAGTCCCGCCTTTAACGTACACCATATCTTCCTGCTTGCCCGTTTCTTCTTGTGAACAAGCGCTGGCCAAAAACATAGCTGCGAGTAAAATACAAACCCATAGCTTTCTCATAGGGATTTCTCCTTTAGGACGAATAGGAAAAAGACAGACCGCGGCGGACCGATGCCAATATCCGTCAACGTCGAAGACCGTTCGTCTGATGGCAAACGGCCTTCAACATGTCTGGATTGATTAATGTGTATGACTTATGATAAGCAGCTTCATGCTGATTACCACACGGTTACGTTAGAGCTTCCGCTGCTCTGGTATCCCTCTGTTGCCAATACCTGATAAGCCCAGCTGCTGCCTAAATTCATGCCTGCGTTCTTCCATGCGTTGACGTGATTGCTGAACGTGATGGAAGAATTGACCCCGGTCGCTCTTTTCGATTGCCGGACACTCCAGAACTGCTGGAAGGTTTGTGTGCCATCAATGGATGGCGCGTTATACCGCATGGTCGTATACATATCATAGGTGCCCCCATCACTCGTCACCGTTCCTTTGTAGGTTCCGGTAGGCCGGTAAGTTCCCCAGCTGTCCACGACGTAATATTCAATGAGGGAGTTTCTCGTCCATCCATAGAGCGTCAAATATCCATTTCCGGACGGCGCCCAGACGCCGGCATTATAGTTAATCGTCCGGTTAGGCGATCCGGTATTCCAGCCCTTGCCGACAACAAAGTTCCCGGAATTTTGCCAGGTCACGCTGTAATTTCCGCCGGATCCGTTGACGGCATTAACCGTGCCCCCGCCATCGGTCCAATTTTGCCAATAGTCCGTCGTGGCTGCATTTGAGGTAGCTGCAAATAACCCAAGACTCATGGAAGCTGCAAGAACGACCGTTAACCATTTTTTACTCCGTTTCAACATAAACTGCCTCCTCATGTTTTTTTGCACCTTACAACCGTCTGCCATTGGATTCTCTTGGCTCTGCTGTGCTCAACACGGCTAGTCCTTCTCTTTTTCCTTTCCTCCTTTCTGTGAAAATTATAAAATGACAGCGGTTACATAACACTTCGCAAATTAAACATGATATATAGATTTTCTTACAATTTTTAGAAACCGACGGACCATTCGGGAAAAATGGGCACAGAAAAACACCCATGGACCGCGCTTTTTTAAGCTTTTGGACCATGGGTACGTTAATAGAGGATATTTTGGGTAACCCTTTAAATCTTAATTATACAACGTGTCGACTAATTAAAGTCTATGTATGAAGCTTAGATCCGCTCGTAGAGACTGCTGGTTGGGATCACTTGAGCAAAAGTGCCGTCCAAGGATGCCATAAACGTATTATGAACAGTTTGTGCAGGAATCACGGCACCATCCCAGAGTAAATCTCTGGTTGTGCACGCTTCATCAAGCACGAGAACTTCATAACCCAAGCGGTTAGCGGATCTTACGGTAGAGTCGATACAAATGTGGCTCATCATGCCGCAAATGACTAACCGGGTTACATTCAGCGATTCAAGATACTGCTGTAACTCCGTTTGGAAAAAGCTGTCCGGCGTATGCTTTACAATCACTTTTTCGCCAGGCTCGGGTAAGATGCCTTCATGCGGTTGAATCCCTTCCGTACCGGGAAGAAAAAATGTGGCGTTGTCATCGAAAAGGATACACTGAATATGAACGATCGGTAACTTCTTGTCCCGGAACAGAGTTAAAGCTTCCTGTGCATGGGTTAGTGCCTTGTCGGGACGGAATAACTCGTTTCGGCCCCCTTTAAAATAATCCTTCTGAATGTCTACCATTATGAATGCGGTATTCATGGGTCATGATCTCCTTTAATTTGTAAGAGTAGTTTCTTACCGCATTATAATATCGGTATCATGAATGGTGAATTACCCACTTTTTTGTGGGTATGGGATGCCTTTGCGGTCCAGAAGCTCCGTCTGTCCCCGTTCCACCATATAATCAATTCCGATCTCCTGCATAATGAGTACCGCATCCAACAGCCTTCTTCCCCGCACCGTCAGAAAATATTCTACATGCAGCGGGTACCCTTCCGTTTTGATTTTATCTACGATCCCGCTGGAAATCAGTTCTTTAAGATGCTGCAGCAGCATCTTTTGGGTAATCTGGTCAATATCCCGTTCCAGTTGGGCCAGGGACGTATTTCCGTCTTTCAATTGATAAATGATCATCGTTTTCCATTTCCCTTTGATGATGTCATGAACGACTTCCAGCGGGCAGGTGCACTGCTCCCGAATCATCATGAAATTCACCTCCATCCATGTTATCTGGGTCAGATTTCCATCCGTTCTCATACATATTAACAAACAAAGACCTGGATTCGTAACCCAGGCCTTTGTTCATTTTACGGCAAAACATAAACTACTTATTTCCAAAAGGTGATCTTATCAGCGCTCAAACGAACGGACTCATAACCTTCTTCTTCCGCTTTACCTATGGCAAGAATGAGTACCGGAGTATATCTCTCCGGATCTAATCCGAAAGCAGCTGCGATTTGATCAGTCTCAAATCCACCGATAGGATTGGTATCATAACCATGAGCTCTGGCGGTGAGCATGAGCTGCATGGCCAGCAATCCACTATCCACTTTTACAATGTCATTTACAACTTCTTTAGGAAGCGTAGGATAGATCGTAAGAATGCTTTCCAATTGCCGATCCCGGACTTCCTGCGGCATTTTCCCCTGTTCCACCGCCGTATTGAAAATCTCTTCCGCATACTCATAAGATTTCATGTCCCCAAAGATCAGCAGCATGGCAGAAGATGTGTCATTTTGCTGGGTATTGAAGCGGATCAAAGGCCGCAACGTATTTTTCCCTTCTTCGCTTTCAACGACAACGATGCGCCAAGGCTGCAAATTTGCTGAAGATGGGGCTGTGGCAGCTTCTTCAATGATCTCTTTAAGTTCTTCTCTGGATATTTTAAAAGCGGGGTCATAGGCACGAATCGAACGTCTCCCTTTCATGATATGGGTAAAATCATTGTTTTTCATCGTAGTGGTCATATGGATATCTCTCCTCTTTTTTAATGTGTATTCTGATAACTCATTTGACCCTTTGAAATTCATTAAGTTATCATGAGGAAAGCATAAACTATGAACTATAGTTCATAGCAAGAAAGGATTTGGCATGATTTCGATGAAGATTAGCGACGTTTCCAAAATTGTGGATTTGCCGATTTCAACCCTCCGATACTATGAAAAAAAGGGAATTATCCCGGAGACCTACATGGTAAGAGATGAAAATAATTACCGAACCTATGACGAAAAAATAATCCCATTCATGATGAGTCTAAAATCATTACTCTCAGCCGGCTTTTCGATTCATGAGATTAAGGATATCCTTTCCCGAAAAGAACTTGCGCGAGAACAACAGTTGGAAATCATCGAAGAGAAAATGAATGAAATTGAAGAATTACAGAAAAAATTGGACGACGCAAAGCACTTTCTTCAAGACTCCCTACAGTCGGCAGAGGACTGCACCTGGTAACAAACCATCAAGTCGCCTCCTACCACAATGAGATCCGATAGATTTATATGCTTCCCCTCTCTCTTTTCGCAGCATTATACAACCCGTCTTCATCTCCCCTTCCCCTGCTATCGTTCCTTCATTCTCCCTCTTACCCGGGCATGCTTATTTTCAAAGTAGACTCCCCTTCATATCACCTTCATTTCACCATCTCAAATGCGAACTTGGTCTAAAAATTCATAGAAGGGAAGCCCCTGGCTTCTCTTTGAATGTTCCGTTTTCGACGGTTTTGGTTCGATCGAATGGGTTCCACGACAGCAGAAATCCATTTTACGAATGTTTTACAATTCGACATTTTTACAAAATCCACGTTTAGCCAACTTCTCTCGTTCGGGATCGAACCGAAATGAGCTTAAGCATTCATGTATTGGGCCTTGAAGCGTTCCAGGCACGATGCTGCTCCTTCCGGATGTAAAGCTTAACGAAGCGGTTCTAATGTCATTTTCCCTAAATATGGATTATTAAAAGGCTTTCATCGAGATTGGCTTTTATAATGATCGCCAATTCGTTTCATACGCGGCTTACATTCACGAGTTAATCTTGGGATGTGGGAACGGTCTCACATTCAGAAAGCGGGGTTAGACATGAGTCATACGATCCGGGAAATTGCCCAGTTAGCCGGGGTGTCCAAGTCAACCGTATCCAGAGTCATTTCGGGAAAAGGGTATATCCACCCGGAAACAAGGGACGCGGTGCTTAAAGTCATTGAAGAACTGCAATATAAGCCGAACGCTGTAGCCAGGGCCATGGTATCCCAGCGGACGCACAACATCGGAGTTCTGATTTACCGCAGGGAATACCCGATTGCCTCCCACCCGTTTTACGGCAAAATTGTGGATGCCATTCTGGCGACCGCAGCCAGCATGAACTATTCCGTCTTTGTGACGACGGATCATGAGATGTCGCTTCGATCCGCCGATTTTATGCTGGAGAAACGCGTGGACGGACTCATTCTGATCAGCCGGCTGCAGCAAAATGTGATCGATTATATTCACAACTTCGGCATTCCTTACGTCATGGTGAACGGATCTACCGATGTCGACAATGTGGTACATGTCGTTAACCGGGATCAGGACGGAGGCATGATGGCAGCCGAATATTTGACCGGTCTAGGGCACAGGCGAATCTTCGTGTTGGCCGGACCGCAGACCCACCGGAGCCATTATTTAAGGCTGCACGGCTTTCGCGATTATTTGAATGGTATTGGATCTCCTCTCGATCCAACATCGCTTGCCTA
The DNA here is from genome assembly GCF_016624415.1 of Paenibacillus sp. S28. Lineage (NCBI taxonomy): Bacteria > Bacillati > Bacillota > Bacilli > Caryophanales > Paenibacillaceae > Paenibacillus > Paenibacillus sp. S28. Next base: position 44,592 of record NZ_JACVTM010000020.1, read on the forward strand.
CCCGCAGGCCTCTACCTTTGAGCAAGGATACGAAATGATGCGGCAGCATTGGCCTGATTTCAAGTCAGGAGGGTATACGGCCCTCTTTGCGACGAATGACATGATTGCGCTCGGTGCGATGAAATTTTTGATTGAGCAATCGGTCCGCATTCCGCACCAAGTGGCTGTCATCGGTTTTGATGGCATCGACGTCGCCTCCATTTATACACCTTCCCTAACGACCATCAAGGTGGACACGGAAGCGATGGGCAGAACCGCCTGCACCCTCCTGGACAAGCTGATTGACCAGCAGCCGGTTAACGAGCTGGATATTGAGCTGGTGCCCGAACTGATTATTCGTCAATCTACTTAAATCCATATTAGTAAAAACGAAAGGAGATTGATCCATGCGCTGGTATTTCAAAGCCATCGGACCAAAAAAAATCTTTGAATTTGTTGCCCTTGTCGTGTTTGTCATCTTTTTTATGGGGCCGCTGCTCAATTTGGCGATCCTGGCCTTCACAGGCAAATGGAATTATCCCGATCTGCTTCCCTCCGTTTGGTCGCTCAAATGGTGGACCTTCGTCTTTCAGCAGCAGGACATCGCCAAATCCATCGGGCTTTCCTTTGTGATCGCAGCGCTGGTGACGGGCATATCGATCGTGCTCTGCATCCCGGCGGCGTACGCATTTGCCCGGATTCGTTTTCCGTTAAGCCGGTTTTTCCTGTTCTCCTTCCTCCTCACCCATGCTTTCCCCAAAATGGGCCTGTACGTGTCGATCGCCGTGCTGTTCTATAAGTTTGGTCTGATGAACACGCTGGCGGGGGTCATCCTGATCCACATTATTAATGTGCTGATGTTCATGACGTGGATCCCGACTTCCGCGTTCCGGAACGTTCATACGGCGCAGGAAGAATCTGCGAGAGACGTCGGCGCCAGCCCTTTCCGCGTGTTCCGCAGCATTACGCTGCCGATGGCCCTGCCCGGGATTCTGGTGGCTTCGATCTTCACCTTTTTGAATTCCCTCGATGAAGCACAGGGCACCTTCCTGGTCGGTATTCCCGATTTCAAAACGATGCCGATCGTCATGTATTCGATTATCAGCGATTATCCGGCGTATGCCGGCGCGGTGTTCTCTATCATTTTAACGGCGCCTTCCATAATCCTGCTGGTGGCTGCCCAGCGTTTCGTCAGTGCGGACGTGCTGGCGAGCGGTTTCCAGATCAAATAAATAGATCGCGATAGATGTATTAAGGAGGTCCCTATGAACATTCAGTTATCGATTCAAAACCTGTCCAAACGCTATAAAACCGGCGACGGAGTATCGGATATCTCGCTGGACGTGCAGAAAGGAGAATTGATCACACTGCTCGGGCCTTCCGGATGCGGAAAAACAACCGTGCTTCGCAGCATCGGCGGTTTTCTGGAGCCGGACTCGGGAGACATCTTGATCGAAGGAAAAAGCGTGGTCAAGGTTCCGCCGGAGAAACGGCCTACTTCCATGGTATTTCAAGGCTACAATTTGTGGCCGCATATGTCGGTCCATGATAACCTCGCGTTTGGCTTGAAAATCCGCAAAATCAAAAAGAAGGACAGGGAAAAAGCGATTCAGGACGTGCTGGAACTGGTTCGTCTTCCGGGAGCCGGCAGTAAATTCCCTGCTCAATTGTCCGGAGGCCAGCAGCAGCGGATTGCCGTTGCCAGGTCGCTCCTGCTGAATCCCGCCGTCCTGCTGCTCGATGAGCCTTTCTCGGCACTGGATGCGAAGCTCCGGCACGAGATGCGCGAGGAACTGCGGGAAATCCAGGCCAATACCGGCCTGACCATGGTTTTTGTCACCCACGATCAGGAAGAAGCATTATCGATTTCGGACCGGATTGTCGTTATGAATCACGGCAACATTGAACAAATCGCCTCCCCTCAGGAGATCTACGATGCGCCGAAGTCGCTCTATGTGGCCCAGTTCATCGGGAAAATGAACTTCGTAAAGGGGGTGATTGACGCAGATCAAATTACGGTTGGTTCTATCCGCTTCCCGAACCCCTCCCGTCTCACGGGCAATGTCACGGTTGCCGTACGGCCGGAAGATATTATTCTGGATCTGGCCGGCGGCAGCGGTCTGCCGGGCACAGTCAAGCAAATCATGATCCTCGGGCATTATGCCGAAGTTTCCGTCGATGTACAAGGTTATGGCACCATCCGCGCCTTCCAGGCGCGCGATCAAATCAATGAACTGTCTAACGGGCAGTCCGTATCCGTTCAGTTTGCGAAGGTTATCGCGTATCCGTAAGGCGTAATCGGAATCAACCAACTTTACAAACCTATAGGAGGGTTTACTTCCATGTTGAATAAGAAATCGGCATTTGCATTTGTTACTTCTTTTGTCCTCGCGGCTTCTCTGCTGTCCGGCTGCGGCAGCAGCAAGGACGGCGGCGCGAGTTCGGCTGCTGAAGGTACGGGTACGTCAAGCAAACAGGTCGAATTTTCGTTTTATTATTCCGGATCACAGAACGTGGACGATTTGTGGAAAAATTTGATTCCGATGTTCGAAGAAAAGAATCCCGACATCAAGGTTAAAGCTGTGTACGTGCCGTCGGGTACCGGAGCGCAGCCGACCTATGACCGCATTCTTGCCGCGAAGCAATCCGGCAAAGGCTCGGGTGATATTGACCTCTTTGAAGATGGCCTCGGGGTAGTGACCAAAGGGCAAAAGGACGATTTATGGGACAATTTAAGCACGGACCATATTCCGAATTTGAACAACGTGGACCAAAACACGCTGAACGATGTGTCTAACCTCGCGATCCCTTACCGCTCCTCGGCGGTTGTCCTTGCCTATAACAGCGAAACCGTCAAGGATGTGCCGAAAACGCTGGACGACGTATATGAGTGGATCCGCAGCCATCCGGAGCGGTTTGCCTACAACGATCCGTCGACAGGTGGTGCAGGAAGTTCCTTCGTCACGACCAGCATCTACAAATTTTTGCCCGAAGACGCGATTCACAACACGGATCCCAGCATTGAAAGCCAGTGGGATCAAGGGTTCTCCCTCTTGAAGGATCTGGGCAAATACATGTACGGCAAGGGCATCTATCCGAAGAAAAACCAAGGTACGCTTGATCTGCTGACGAGCGGAGAAGTCGACATGATTCCGGCCTGGTCCGACATGGTGCTGGATCAGCTGGACAAAGGACAGCTCCCGGAAACGACAAAAATCACACAAATCACGCCTGGATTTAACGGCGGACCGACTTACTTGATGGTTCCGAAATTATCCGAGAAGAAAGACGCTGTGTACAAATTCCTTGATTTTGTGCTGTCGCCTGAAGCCCAGAATGTCGTCGTCGATAAAATGCACGGCTTCCCGGGCATAAAGCTGACGAACATGTCTCAAGAGGTTCAGGATTCCTTTAAAGGCGCTTCCGAAGGATTCCGTTCGTTCAACATCGGCGATTTGGACAAAGACATCAACAAACGCTGGCAAAGCGAAGTGGCTGCACAATGAGTAAATCATTCAAAAGAGGGATCCTGGGCATTTCCATGGTCCTTCCCTCCTTTCTCGTGCTGGTGCTGATTGTCGTCATCCCGATCATTAGTTCACTCCGCGAAAGCTTGAAGAATGATAACGGCGGGTATGATTTATCCAATTACACCTATTTGTTCACGGACAAATTGATGCGCTCCAACATTATTTTCACCTTGGAAATTACCATTGTTTCCTCCATCCTGGTTTTGCTTATCAGCTATTCACTGGCTGTGTATATGCGGTTCAATAACGGCTTTGCGGTACGGTGGATCCGGCGCACCTACATGATACCGATTTTTATCCCATCGGTCATTGCGACGTACGGCCTGATTCAGCTTCTCGGCAACCATGGCTGGATGGCAAGGATCCTGTACCATTTGGGCACGGACAGCTTTCCAAGGATTATATTTGACATGAAAGGCATCATTCTCGCGAATCTTTGGTTTAATATTCCGTTTACGACGATGCTGCTGGGCTCAGCCTTGTCGGGCGTACCCGATGCAGTCATTGAAAGCGCAAAGGATGTGGGGGCCGGACGGATGAGAATCTTTTTCCGGCTCATTCTGCCGCTGACGTTCAAGACGCTGCTCGTCGCCCTTACCTTTGTATTTATGGGCGTGATCGGTTCCTTCACCGCTCCCTTTCTGATTGGACCGAATGCGCCGCAAATGCTGGGCGTGTCCATGGAGCAAATTTTCAGTGTGTTTCAGGACCGCCAGCTGGCGGCGGCTACGGCTTTCTTTACCTTCCTGCTTTGCTCTTTTGTCGGATATTTCTATATCCGCTCCATGATCAAAGAAGAAAGCGTGCGTTCATCATGAATACTTTACTCGTTAACGTACAGGGAGCTGTAACGCCGGAGTGCTCCAAGACGCATATCGCTTACCGTTTTTTTCTGGCCGAATCCGGAGGGCGGATGAAAATCGACTTTTCCTATAGTCCGAAAAATCTAGAGGATGGCGCCAAGGCGAAAACGCTGATTGAGCAGGGCCTTGACCGATATGTTGAAGATGAACTCAGGGAACAGGCCAAGTCCAAGTGGCAGTCCTACCTTCCGCTGAAAAATTTGATCACGCTGTCCGTTGACGATCCGTCCGGTCACCGCGGGGCCGCCCACCGCCATGATCCGGAGCAGCATCTGTTTATTTCCGGGCTTGAATCGTCTCCCGGACTGAGCAAAGGGGCACTGCAGGCCGGCATGTGGACGGTTACCCTGAGCCTGCATGCCATCGTGACGGACGACTGCCGCTACTCGCTGCAAATCTGGCATGAGGAGGACCGTGGATGAACTGGATGGCTTGTGAGCTTCATACTCATACCTTTCACAGTGATGGAAGTCAGAGCCTGGAAGAATTGGCTGCCGGCGCAAAAGCGCTTGGTTTTGACTGCATCGCCCTGACGGACCACAACACGATGTCCGGCTTATGGAATAAAGAGACGGTTGAGCAGCAGACGGGCATGAACATCATTCAAGGCATGGAATGGACCACCTTTTTCGGACATATGGTGACGCTAGGCGTGAAGGACTATATCGATTGGCGTCCGGTAGGTCCTGGTGACATTCATGCTGGACTCGCCCGGGTGCACGAGCAAGGCGGTATCGCCGGCATGGCCCACCCCTTTCGCCCCGGCAGTCCCATGTGCACCGGCTGCTATTGGGAATTCGAGCTCCGTGACTGGAATGACCTTGATTATATCGAAGTGTGGTCCACGACCTTTGCCCCGCTGAAAAATAACAACGCCCGCGCATTTCGCCTCTGGACCGACAAGCTGAACGAAGGCTTCCGGATCGCGGCGACTTCCGGCCGGGATTGGCACCGCCAGGAACAGACGGATGAACCGCTGTCCGTCACGTACCTGCTTATGGAAGAGCATGAAGGCTCGATCACCGACAAGGCGGTCGCCGCCCTTTCCGCTGGAAGAGCCTCCGTCACCCTTGGTCCGCGGCTCGATCTTGGCGTCCATTTCGGCGGCCAACTTTACGGCATAGGGGATGCCGTCCCAGAGGGAACTTCGCCGGATCACACGATCGAACTGCAGGCAGCTGCCGATTTCGAGGCACGGAAAGAGCATTGGGAGCTGCCGGAACAAATCTATACCTTGCGCTTTCACAGCAATCTTGGTATGGTATCGGAACTCCCCTATGCTGCAGATAGCAAGGGCTGCAATGTGACGCTTTCACGCGAAGGATTGCGGTGGGTACGAGCGGAGCTGTGGGGAACAATCCGCGGGATCCGCACAATGATCGCTTTTACCAACCCGATTTATTTTAATTAACCGGGAGGTGTGATAACCCTCAATGACTACACCATTTCCACTGATCACGGCACACAGCGGCTGTATGGATACGCTCGATAATACGCTATCCTCGATCGAGACCGGCATCCGGCTTGGTGCCGACATTATTGAAGAAGACGTCCGGGTCACCAGAGACGGGATCGCCGTGCTTGCCCATGATGATGAATGGCGGACGGAGGACGGCAGGCTCATTCATATTTCGAAAATGAATATGGCAGAACTGCAGGAGCTGGTTCTCAGCGTAGACTACGCCGGCAAATCCGGGACGATGACGATCGCAAGGCTGGATGAGATGCTGGCCAGGGTCCAGGCTGCCGGTATCACCGCGAATCTGGATCTCAAAACCGATGACAGCGTCGAAGCGGCTGCGGCGCTCATTCATCACTACAAGATGGTGGACCAAGTCTTGCTGACAGGCTGCGGACCCGCCCGGGCCATGCTTGTGCAGCAAACGCATCCGGAGCTTAGGAAGCTGCTCAATGTCGACACGGAGCTTTTTCTAACTCAAGAGTATACGGATGCGGTCCGTCGTACCTGTGAGGATGCAGCTGCCGCAGCTTGCATCGGCCTCAATGTTCCGTACCAGCTGGTCAGGGAGGAACTGTTGGAACAGGCTGCAGCCCGCTCGCTTCCGGTTTTCGTGTGGACCGTCAATGAGGAGACATGGATGGAACGGTTCGCAAGTATGGGGGTCGCCTCCATAACGACGCGGAACGTCGATGCTTTGGTCCGGCTGAAGAGAAGTTTGACTACGGAAACAACAAAGGTCCCGGAATAGTTCCGGGACCTTTTGCTGTACGATCTCATTTTGCCACTCTTCTTCAGCAGCGGATAAACGGAGATCTTCCGCCTTAGTTCGAATGCCGATCTCTGAATTCGAAAATATGATCGACCGCTTGCCGGTAACCACCTGATTTGCGAAAGGAATCGCCCATCCTTGCGGCTGCTTCCTTGAAAGTAGCGCGGCTTAATACTAGGTCTGCCGCTTCCCGCAGCTGGTGGGCCGTTAAGCTCTGCATATCTAAGGTCATGCCCGCACCGGTCCGGGCGACTTGCCCCGCGATGACCGGCTGATCCGCGCTGAGCGGGAGGACAATGAGCGGTACCCCGAAGTAAAGGCCTTCATGGGCACTGTTCATCCCGCCGTGAGTAATGAATAGTTGGGCGTACTGCAGTACTTCGGTTTGCGGAACGTAACTTTTGACGATGAAATGATCCGGGATGTCTCCTAAATCGGATATCGGGGTTTTACTCCCGATCGACAAGACAATCGTATGATCGGAACTTCCAAATGCCTCAAAACAAAGCTTATAGAAATCCAGCGCCTGATTCATGACGGTGCCCAGTGAAATGTAGATCGGGCTTTTCCCCTGGATTTCGGAAAGGTAAAAGTCATCTTCCATGGACCGCGAAGTGATGGATGGACCCACAAATTTATACGACGGATCGAATGTATCCCCTCCCGGTTGGAACTCCCTTGCTGTATAGACAATCGTAAGTGATGCAGGGTTACAAAACGCCTCGTAAGGAGAATGGATCTCGACGCCGTATTTTTGCTGGATCATGGCCGTCAGGCTTTGATACTTATCGTTGATCGGTTTAGTGATCTCTTCAGGGACATCGTTAAAAAATTGTTCCATCATATGGTCGAAAGATGGTTTGGACTCTGCAAAAGTACTGCAAGAGCTGATGGCGGGAAGTTTAAGGATCACCGCCAGCAAACGTCCGCAGCCGAACATGGAGTCATGGATGATATAGTCAAAATGCTCTCCCTGGATCTGTTCAAGAACGCTGGGGATCACGACATCAGCCGTCAGCAAGAGACCGTTGACCCTTTCCAGCAAATAGTTTCTTCCGCCGGAGATAAAGGCTTTGATAAATTTCTGGTCGTCAAAAGTTCTAACGACCGCTCCCGCTTTCTCTAACCTCTCCCGAAAAGCTTCGATGCAAAAGTACACAACCTCTTCCCCGCGCGAGGTCAGCTCCTGAACAACGCCAATCGTCGGATTGATATGCCCTTCGGATCCGGCATTAATAAATAGTACGCGTGCCATATTCAATACTCCTTTCCGGTTTTACAATGGTAAACCCTATGTCAGTAAGCTGGTCTGTTCCAACAAGCCTCATTTTTTGGGCAAGGTCTGCAGGTCAACCAGATGCCCCTATTCGCGTCATTAATGTATCCATCATGCGACATCGTCATGCTGAAGCGATCATTCGCAGCTTCTCCACAAACAGCAGCAGAACGAGCCCCTGGCCGTAAAGCGTTGGAAAAGTCGGGACATGATCGTAAGCCTCGACGCTACCCAGCACTGGCGTACCTCCCGAGACGCCAAGGACAGCGCCATCCTCACGAACTTGGGTGAGAACGGCGGCGACTGCGCGATCAGCGCTGGTAAGTGCCAATTCCGCAGGAATCCATCCGGCGCGTGCCGCTTTGTACAATCCGCAGGCGATGCCGGCGGAACCCGACGTCTCCTCATAAAAGTGGGGGCGGTCCAAGACCGTCGGCCACAAGCCGCTCTCATTTTGACAGCGGACGAGCGCCTCGGCTAATCGCGAATAGCGTTCGCGGAGCTCGCTGATCAGCTTCATGTCGCCGCATAGTTCGCCCGCCTCTTCTGCAGTCATGGGCACGCCAACGGCGATCCAGGCGTTAGCCCGATTCCACCGTGCGGCGGACATCCAATCCCCCGTCTCGCCGTTCCAACCGTGGAATAGCATCCCCGTCTCCTCGTCCTGCAGCGTCTGAAGGTGCAGCAGCGTCTGGTTCATCGCTTCTTCCGCAAGCACTTTACTCCCTGTTAACCTGGCCGTCCGGGCCAAGAAGAGGATGGCCATGAAGACGGTGTCCGCCCATACCTGCTCGCTAAACGTGGCACTCTCGGTTACGGTATGCTCAAACGCACCATTCCTTGTCCGGGGCGCCTCCTTGATTAACCAAAGCGCCATCTCCTCTGCCTTGTCCTTGTAGAAGCGGTTACCGGTCTGTCGGAAGAGTAAAGGGAATATCGCGTAGGGTGCGAGTGAGTTAATGACCTTTATCTTCTCGGACCCGCCAATGTTTTGCTCCGTCCAGACCTCCACTGCCTGTATCATCCCTTCCGCTCCGCAGAAGGCTCCATAATCGGCTGCCGCGATTAAACCGACCCCCGGATTCCAATCCCAGCGGTTCCGTTCCATCGCCCATTCAGCCCATTCGTGTCCGCCCCAGCTCTCCGGGCTGCTGAACATCAGATAGCGGTAGACGCGGTCCGCCGCAGCCTTCAGGTCCGTTTGCTCCATTTGCATTCCCTGATCGCTCCTTTATATGTAGTTGTTTCGATAGTCTGTAGGGGTAAGTCCAAACTGCTTCTTAAACGTTTCGCGAAAATGGTCCTGGTCAACATAACCGATCCGGTCACATACCTCGTAAATCCGATTCGCGGGGTCTTTCAGCAGCCGGGCCGCCTCTTCCATACGCAGTTTGACGATCCAATGGTTGATCGTCATGCCGGTCACTTCCTTGACCAGCGCGTTTACATACTTCTCGCTAAGGCCAACCCCACTTGCAACGTCCCGAAGCGACAGATCCTTCCGCGAATAATTTTCACGAATGGCCTGAATCGCTTGTTCGACGAGCTTATTCTTCTTGAGGCTGCCGGACCACTCAGCCATTGGCAGCGTCTGGGCCAAATTAGGCAGGCGATCCCTAAGCCTTTGTTCCATAAGCTCGACACCGCGCTGTTCCTCCCGTTCCTTGTGCAGCTCTGCAACGATTCTGGTGAATACTTGCTCGATCTCCTCCGGATCGATCGGCTTCATGATGTATTCCTGCACCTGCAGCTTGATCGCCTGCCGCGCGTACTCGAATTCGTTCAGCCCCGACAGGATGATGCACCTCATGTCCGGCTTGCTGGCCCGGAACGCCTCAATCAGCTCCAGGCCATTCCCCTTCGGCATGCCGATATCGGTAAGCAGCAGATCCGGAGGATCGCGCTTCAGCCATTCGAGCGCTTCCTCTCCGTTCTTGGCGGCTCCGACGAGTTCAATGCCGAGCCGCTCCCAGTCGATGGAGCGTGACAGCGTCTCCCGGACGAGTTTGACGTCCTCGGCGATCAGCAGTTTATACATCAGGCGATTCCTCCTCAGGGTCGATTTGAACATGGGAACGCAGCGGGAGTACAACTTCAACGCATGTTCCTTCGTCCACGGGCACGTAGCGCAGCCCATAGCCTGGTCCGCATTGCAGTTGTATCCGCCGATGCACGTTCAGCGTTCCATAACCGTTCTCGGCAGATGAGTTTGACGTTAATCCGTGTTCCCCCGACTCCTGCTCCCGCAGCACACGATTGCGCTCCTCTATGTTGCAGCCCTTTCCGTTGTCTTTGACACGCAGAATAAGCGTAGTCCCTTCCGCCTGTGCGGTAATCGCGATACGGCAATCGTCCGTTCGCCCGGCAAAGCCGTGAACGATGGCATTCTCCGCAAGCGGCTGCAGAATAAAGTGAGGAATGACGATGTCCTGCAGATCGGAAGCGATATGAAACTCGGCGAGCAGATCGTCGTGCATCATTTGCTGGATGTGTAAATAGGCCTCTACCTGCTTGATCTCATTGTCCAAGGAGATCCACGTTCGGCCCCGGTTCAAACCGAATCGGAACACATTGGCAAGCGAACGCACGATCGCGCTCGTCTCCCGGTCTCCTGTCAAAATGGCACGGCAATTGATCAGATCGAGTGTATTGTATAGAAAATGAGGGTTGATCTGGGCATTCAGCAGTTCCAACTGTAGCTGGCGGCGCTCAATCTCCTCCTCAAAACTCTTCTCAATCAGGCCGTGTAGCGTAACCAGCATGGACGCGAATTTCTCGTTCAGCGTCTCGACCTCGTGAATGCCTGACTTCAATTTGGGCAGCTGCTCACGGAATGCAAGCACTTCGGGACGCTGAACAGCGTTAACGAGCCGGGTAATCGGAACGGTTACCCGTATGACGATACGCCGCAGCCACAGTCCCGCGATCAGTACGGCTGCGATCGCAGCCAAAGCGCCGATCGCCGAGATGGCAAACGTGTATCTTCCGAAGTGGCTCTTTGGGACGGCGGTCAAAAGCTTCCAGCCATTGTCCATCTTTACACACGTGACACGGTGCACCGTCCCTTCGACTTTCGCATCGGCCGAGCTTCCATCGCAGTTGGCCGATCGAACGAACGGAAGCCCGCCGGCCGGTTCGAGAAATGCATACCGTTCGCTGTAAATGACGCGGCCTTCTTCATCCACCAAAAGGTGAAAGCCTGATGTCAACGCAGCGTTCTCGAACAGGCTCCGGATGCTTCCAGTATCCGCCCCGATCATGACGGTGCCGATCACGCGGCCGTCCTTGGTGCTAATTTTCTTGGTCGCCGAATAGATCATCGCAGTCCCCGAGCGTCCGGCCTTCTGTCCCCACCAGACGTTGCGACGCCCTCCGGAGATCAGATCACGATACCAGCTCTCGTTCTGCAGGTCCGTCGATTTGTAAATGCCGGTCACCGGGTCGAAATGGTCGGTCGCGAGGGTGTATAGGCCGCTCTCCGGCTCCAACGCGACGGCGACGACATATGTCTGTTGAACGATACTGCCGGAATTGGCATCATTCAGCAGTGACAAGAGAGACAGATTCTGCAAATTCGTCTGCAGGGTGAAGAAGTCGTTGACCGCTTCGTAGGGCGCTGAATGCTCCGTCTCGAGCAAATTTTCGATCGATTGGTTGGACAGCAGAAAGGCGGCCATATTGTTCATTGTGTCCAGCTGATATTCTAGATTGCGGTGTACGAACTTCATTGATTGTTCCGCCATCTGACGCGTGTGTTCATTTTGCACCCGGATGAGAATGTAGCTTGCCGAAGCGGCGAACAGGGCGATGACCGTCACGACCAGCGCAAAGACCGGCAGACTGATTCGGGCCAGCAAGCTGGTGTGGCGCTTTTTCGTGACCATCACCAAACCCTCCCTTGCCAAATTGTTTTCCTTAAACCTCCAAGTAAATCACAATCTATAATCATCGTGGAGGCGAACGCTTTATTTAGCTTCTTCCCTCTCTCCGCCTAAATCTCCTGCAATATCGTGAGATGCTGGCGGCTTTCACCCGCTGCGTTCCTCTGAAACCGAGACGTTCTCTATTCAAACGGCAAAGCACCTCCCCAATGCTTCCGGCATGGCCGGATTACACCAGGAAGGCTGCTGACGTTCACGTTTTTACTTGCCTGCTTTTTTCTGATAGGAAGCTTCTAGTTCGCTCAGAATTTGATCGCCCCCTTGCGACTTCCACTTCTCTACGAATTCGTCGAACTTCTTGATGTCGGCACCCATAATGATTTGAGTGAATACCGAGTCACGCATCGTATCCAGCTCTGTCAGCTTGGCGATTTTCGTCGGCGATTCAAGGTAATTGGAAGCGTCGTTGATTTGATGCTCATTGTTGATCGCAACGCCGAGTGCTTCGGAGAACCGCAGCGGCAGCGACTCAAGGTAATGCGGCCAGCCCTTCAGTCCTGGAGCGAATAGATAGCTCTGCGTGCCTCTGAAATTGCCTTTCGGATCCTGCTGTGTCTTCGGATCGACGAGGGTCGTGTTCGTCTTAAGCTTCTCGTCTACGAGGGAATAGTCCTCGCCTTCAATGCCCCAGACGGTCAACATCTGGTTCTCCTCGGATAGCGAATCCTCGATGATCGACAGTACGCGCTTCGGGTCTTTTGTTTTTGCGCTAATGGCATTCATCTGCGAGAACGGTGCCCCCATTGGCGCAACGGCCGTACCGTCCGTCCCTAGCAGTGACCCGGTCAAAGTCAAGTATTTGAAGGGCTGATCAGCCTGATTCGGGAGTGAACCGTCCTTGGCCAGTTTGCCGCTCTTGATCAGCTCATTGGTCTCGATCTGCGTGTCGTAATCGCTGGCCGTCGACCACCAGCCCATCCAGGAGAACACCTTGCCGCTGAAAATTTTTGCCCGCAGCTGCTCTTCCTTAATCGTCGAAAACTCCTTGTCGATGAGCCCTTCCTTGTACATCTTCTGGAGAAACAGCAGCGCGTCCCGCATCCGGGGATCGATGTCATAGTTGCTGAATTTCCCATCCTTCTCTGTGAAAAAACCGGGTGTGACACCGAACGCGCCGAACACGTTGTCGAAGGAATTGTTTGCGAATTTTACCTGTCCGATCTGGGACGTATAACCCCCGAGCGGAATGACATCCGGATGCTGCTCCTTGACCTTTTTCAGCAGGTTATAATATTCGTCAAGCGTCTTTGGTACGGAAACGCCTGCCTGCTCCATGTAGTCCTTACGCATGACCAAGTCCCAGCGATACCCCGCCCCCGGCCCGCCCTGATACGGAATCCCGTAGATGCGGCCGTTTACCTTCGCCTGCTCGAACACATCCGGCGGTACTTCCTTCATAATATTCGGCGTGTCCTTTTCGTTAATGAGGTCGGTCAGATCAACGAAAGCGCCTTGCTGCGCGTATTTCTGAAAGTCATCGGCAAAATCGATCTTCGTCACGTCCGGAATGTCGCTGCTCGCCATCTTCAGATTCAGCTTCGTTTTGTATTGCTGGACATCGACCATCTCCGGGATGATCTTAATATTCAGCTTGGCCTCAATCGCTTGTTTCACCGCGTCCTTAGAAGGGTCATATGGCAGTGAAATATCCTGTGCCTTCAGCCACTTCAGCTCGTAAGGCGAATGTTCCGCAGTCGCTTCAGACGTACCTGACGGATTTCCCGGCTCGGGGCTTGCGCTCCCGCCTCCATCGTTGTTGCTGCCGCATCCCGACAGCGTAAGCGTTCCCAAAAGTAAGGCGGCGAGTACGCCGTAACCCCAATGTTTAACTGTCTTTGACATATACAGACATCCCCCTGTAATTTCACTTAAATGGTTGATTACCCTTTAACTGAACCGATCAGCATGCCCTGTTCAAAATACTTCTGAATGAACGGATACAGAACCATCATCGGCAGCGCTACGATGACAATGGCCGCCATCTGGATTCCGATCGTGGGCGGCGGCGTTCTCCCTGCCGCTTCGAGCAATTCAGGCGGCAGGCTGGAACTCGCGATGATGGTGCGCAATACGAGCTGCACCGGCGCTTTGTGCCAGTCCGTGACATACAGAAGCGCATTGAAGAAATCGTTCCAGTACGTCACCATGTAGAGCAAGCCAATCGAGGCAATGACCGGCATCGACATCGGGAGGACGATCGAACGCAGCGTCCTGATCTCGGATGCCCCGTCAATTGCAGCAGATTCCTTAAGACTGTCTGGAATACCTTCGAAGAAGGATTTCATAATGATCATATTAAAGGCACTAAAGGCCATGACCAAGATCAGTACGTAGTCCGTGTTCAGCAGACCTAAATTTTTGATCGTGATATATGTCGGAATTAAACCGCCCTTGAACAACATCGTGAACACGAAGATCAGCATAATGATCCGCCGCCCGGGCAGCTTCTTCTCCGCCAGGGAGTAAGCAGCCGCAGCTGTGAGCAGAAGCGCAAGCAGGACACCGGCGGCTGTATTACGGATCGTCACCCCATAAGCGTTATAGATGAGAGATCCCTTCTTGAGCAAGTAGGCGAAATAATCGAAGCTGAGCGATGTCGGAAACAGCACCAGCCCGTTCTTTTCGCTGAAGATCGAGTATGGCGTTACGGACACGCATAGAACATACCAGAACGGAATCATGATAATGAGCGTAATGAGCGACAGTACGAAATAGTTGGTAGCGATAAAAATGGATTCGCCTCGAGTGAGCTTCACGATTCGGATTCTCCTTTGTCAGAAAATACCGGAATCATTGATTCGCTTCGCGATCTGATTGGCAATCAGCACCATGGCGAAGCCGATGATTCCCTTGATGACGTCTGCCGCCGCCGCGAGACTGAGGCTGAACTGCTCGATGCCTACCCGATAGATGTAGGTGTCGAGAATGTCGCCAACTTCGAACACCATCGGGTTGTACAGGTTGAGCACCTGGTCCAAGCCGGCACTCATCAGATAGCCGACCCTTAGGATGAAAATGACGATAATCGTGCTCGATATGCCCGGGAGCGTGATGTGGATGATGCGTTGGAACCTCGTCGCTCCGTCCATCACCGCGGCTTCGTACACTTCGGGATTCAGCCCGGCGATGGCGGCCAAATAAATGATCGCTGCCCAGCCCATTTCTTTCATGGCATCGGTGACGACGAGAATGATCCGGAAATACGCAGGCTCGACGAGCAGATATACGGGTTTGCCGCCAAACCATTCGACGATTTTGTTAATCACGCCGGTCTCCGGTGAAAGCAGCAGCGTAATGATGCCGCCGTAGACAACCCAGGACATGAAACGCGGCAGATAGACGGCCGTCTGCAGCGTCTTCTTGAACCACTTGGTCCGAATTTCATTTAGCGACAGCGCTAACAAAATGGGACAGATAAATCCGCTGATCATCTTGTACAGGCTGATGAGCAGTGTGTTGCGAAAAGCGTTCAGGAACATCTCCGACGCAAACAGCTCCCGGAAATGTGCGAAACCAACCCACTTACTGGCCCCGAATCCTTGGATGACGTTGTAGTCCATGAACGCGATGCTGATGCCGTACAAAGGCAAGTAATCGAACACAATGACCCAGGCCAGTGCAGGCAACAGCAAGGCGTACAGCCATTTGTATTTCCATATCTTCATTAGCAGCCGCCTTCGCGGCTTCTCCGTTCTAACGGGAATTCCCGCAGTAACGATTTCCATCGTCCCTCCTCCATCCTTCTTACTGCCCCGGCAATCCGCATTTACCTCTCCGGTTGAACACTTGCCGCTGCGAATTTACCAGTTGCGCCAATTCATTCGTTGCAAGAACGGCGGTCTACAGGATGAACACCGATTCCCGCCGCTGCCTTCCAGAATGGAAGTGCTTACATGTTTAAGAATACCGGCTTCCTTGAACGTGGAAAACCGGAGCGAAGGATGATAATACCGGGGAAAAGTCGGAAATCTGACAATGATTTTCTAAGATTATAGTAATAGCAGCCTGACTGAACGGCCAGCACGATATGAATAAGATATTATCAGCTGCTTCAGCTCATCAAATAAGCTATTGGCTGCAGGTCATCCTGATTCCAACCGCAACGATCCCCGCTCAACAAGCGGGGATCGTTTTTTTTGACCAAATTTAAAGCCTTATCAAGTTCTTTAGGGGACCTCCAAAGTTATCTTCCATCTGCTGCAGGTTCCAATTACCCGTTCTCCCTTGACGCTTGGTTTCCACTCTTTTTTTCGCCCGAAAATAACGTCTTCAACAGCGGCGGCGTGACAAGCGTCGTCAATATCACGACAATAACAACGGAGGTGAAGTATTTCTGCAGCAGCAGTCCGGACTCCAGACCCGTTGCCGCTATAATGAGAGCTACCTCTCCGCGAGAAATCATTCCCGACCCGATCGCGAGCGATGAGCGGCCGTTAAACCCGGTGAGCTTGGCGCCCAGCCCGCCTCCGAGCAGTTTGGTCAGGATCGCAACAATCGTAATAACGCCCATGAACAGAAGTTGATTACCAGCACCTTCAAACGTAATGTTAAGACCGATGCTGACAAAAAACACCGGAACGAAAACGGAATAAGCCACCGGCTCCAAGCGGTCCTCGACGTCATGCTTGAACGGAGTCCGGGACACGGCAATGCCCGCTGCAAAAGCGCCAATAATAGCGGCTACCCCCATGAGATCGGCAAAATACGATAAGGCAAAGCACACGATAAGCGCTCCGCTGATGACGGCTTCTGTTACGCGCAGAGGTGCAAAAAACTTCAAGAACCAAGGGACGGCCAGCCAACCGACAACGATAGCAACGACAAAAAACAGCAGCTTTTTGCCGATGAGCAGGCCAAGGGAGATGTCGTGACCGGTGCCAAGCAAGCTCATCATCACAGCCAGCAGGACGACGACGATGACATCATCCACAACCGCCGCACCCAAGATCGTCGTGCCTTCCTTTGTGTTCAGCCGGTCCATTTCTTTCAGAGTCTGAACGGATATGCTAACCGAAGTGGCACACAGCAACAAGCCCAGGAAAAGTCCCTGGTTATTGCTCAGGCCAAAAACAGTTGCTGCTCCATAGCCGCCGATAAACGGCAGTATAATGCCTCCAACCGCTACGGCGAACGCCGACTTCCAATTTTTTCGCAGCTGTTCCAAATCGGTTTCCAGACCCGCCATAAACATCAACAGCAGTACGCCGATTTCAGAGAATATGGATATAAATTCATTCGGATGAATCCAGCCAAGCACAGCGGGACCGACAAGAATGCCGGCAAGCAGCTTTCCAAGAACAGCAGGCTGCCCTAGCCTGACGAACAAGTCCCCAAGCAGTTTGGTAGCGAGCAAAATAATAGCCAAGTATAGCATCATTTCCAACATTTAACCGCCTCCTTCGAGTATGAATATTGTGACCAGTCTTGAACTCCACCATCCATATCCGGAAAAAGGCACAAAAAGAGCCCGTCAACGACAGGGCTCTCCTATAAGAACGCAGAAAGAGCCTGTCGTGACAGGCTCCTCCGGTGTTCCGATGTATGAATTTCTTATATTATACATGATTAAATGCATTAATGCAATTTGGCACCAAACTGAATGAACTGTTGTTTAACCTCTATTATCCCGGAATTGCAGTGACGTAACATGATTACCATTTACGAATAGCGATCATAAAGGAAATCAGCGCTGCGATGGAGGAAAACGTTCTTACATGATTCCAGGGTAACCAGCCAGCAATATACTCGCTCCATACTTGCGCTCCCTCGGCAGCCCCCGGACTTACAGCTGCTAGAGAATTATTAAGCGGAACATTGAAGATGGCCGTAACCAGAAACACTCCGACAAAAATAAACAAGCTGCCAATGATTACATAGACCGCGCTATGGTTGCCCGATTTGAAGAACGAAGCAACGCCCAAAACGACGCTTAGGATGGTGGTCCCCATAAAGACGAGCATAAATAACGATTGCAATATCGTCGAATTGAACGACTGCATGGCAGAAATGCCCTGCTCTGCAGGAAGCCGGGAAAGCGATGTCATCACGAATGCCGAAAAGGTGAAAAATACGCCGGCCAGCAATCCGGATCCTAACGTAGATGCGAAGGTCAGATAATATAAAAAATTCACCACAGTTATTTCCTCCTACGATTTGATCGACCGCTTTGCTAAATTATTGTTTTAACCCCAAGCTCCGTCTGTAGCCGCCTGCCGTGCAAAGTCGAAGAAATCCCTTGGCTTTCTTCCTAGTATTTGCTCCACGCCATCCGCCGGAATCTCGTTTCGGCCATCCAGCACGGTGGAGAACAAATAAGACAGCAGTGTTATATACTCATCAGGTACTTGTTGTTGTGTAAGCATGGATAGGAATTGTTCGGAAGTAAGCTCGACATACCGAATATTCCGCTGACAGGCTTGAGCGATCAAGGACGTAGCTTCCGCAAAAGTAATTGCCTGCGGACCCGTCAATTCATACCGCTGCCCGATATGCCGGTCATCTGTCAAAGCCGAGACGACTGCATCTGCAATATCGTCTGCATCAATGAACGGTTCTCTCACGCTTCCTGCCGGCAGTGCTACCACTCCCGCTTGTACCATGTCATACAGGAAGCTCTCGCTGAAATTCTGGCAAAACCAGCTGCAGCGGAGGATCGTCCAGTCGGCGCCGGAATTCTGCAGCGCAAGTTCGCTCCGCTGAGCTTCCTCCTCACCTCGGCCGGACAAAAGAACTAATCGGCGCACGCCGGTTTCTACGGCCAATCTCGCGAACGAACCGATCGCTTGAGCAGCACCCGGAACGGCCAAGTCCGGATAATAGGTAATATACGCTGCCCTTGTCCCTTGCAGTACAGGCTCCCATGTGGACGAATCGCTCCAATCAAAGGGCTGCTCAGCGGAACGTGATCCGGAACGGACCGGTATTCCCTTTTGCAGCAGCTTCTCTGATACCCGACGCCCTGTTTTCCCCGTACCGCCTACGATAAGAACCGGCTGATTCATTCAATCTCCTCCAATATTTTATTTAGTTGCACAAGCAAACGTTGTGCGATTGAAAAACCGAATGCTCATTTCATTCGGCACTTTCCAAGCGGTTGCTTACCTCGTTCAGCTGAAGCGAGAGTTCATCGTCCTGGCTGTTTAATATCGTGTTATAACGCTGCCGCAGCTTTTGCCAACATTCGTGGATTTGGCTCTCCATCTCTCTTCCCCGGTCTGTTGCGTAAATCAAGGACATTCGGCCGTCCTGGCGGCTGCTGAGAAGTCCTTTGGCTTGAAGGCTCTCGAT
Organism: Paenibacillus sp. S28; assembly: GCF_016624415.1. Taxonomy (NCBI): domain Bacteria; kingdom Bacillati; phylum Bacillota; class Bacilli; order Caryophanales; family Paenibacillaceae; genus Paenibacillus; species Paenibacillus sp. S28. Next base: position 63,699 of record NZ_JACVTM010000020.1, read on the forward strand.
GAGCCGCGTAATGGTGGAAGGCTTAAGATGGAGGCTTTGGCCGATTTCTTTCTGGGAAATGCCGTCCTTCTCCAGCACCGTCAGCATCAGAAATGCAGAGGTTGGGTTTAGTCCACTTGGTGCAAACTCATCTTCGGCCATCTTGGTAATAATCCTGCTGAGGCGATTGGCTGTGAAATACAAGCATTCTTTAAAATAAGTGTCCAACATGTCGCTGCCTCGATTCAAAGTTCAATTTAATGTTTGCACAAACAAATATAATACACTTTCTCCAACTTGTAAAGAATGGAAATGTGAAGTGACTTTCACATTTTGAGCAATGGCACGTTAGTGCCTTATTGCCATCGCGGACAAAAAAGGAAGACTGCCGGACATCAGCCCGTCAGTCTCCTCTTCCCTACTTCGCAGTATGCTCCTCATCATATTCGCTGGACAATTCCTTCAGCGATTTGATTTTGCCATGGGGATGCTGTTCTTGCTTGCGTGACTTCCAGGCTGCTTCATTTCTTCTTTTCTGGTGAGCCATGACAGATATCCTCCTCTGGAAAAGTGAGTTGTATACCACTTCCTTATGTTGTCATTCCAGGGCCCTGTTCATTCGTGAAAAGAAACAGCCTCTATCACGGAACAATTCCTGACGGCGTTCATGCATCGCACTTCATTGTTTAGCCTTTCTCAATCGGATCTTGGGCTTCGTCAATTCATAGCTGTGCTTTACCATCTCATGGATATCATCATCCTGGAGGTCCCCATCCAAGATCACCGTATTCCAGTGCTCCTTATTCATGTGATACGCCGGCGTCACTTCTTGGAACATACTGCGCAAAAAATCGGACCGGCTCGGTTCGCATTTCAAATTGACGCACAAGTGATCGTTGTGATGGAAAATCAGCGCAAAGCTCTTTTTGTTCCCTTTATGGCGGATTACAGTCCATTCTGCTCCAAACGGATGGTCTTCATAACAGGCCGGGTAGGACAGACAGTATTCAATGATTTCGTCGATCGTCATTTGCTTCCCTCACTGCTTGATTTTTTGTAATTCGACATGATTATTTATTATAATCCAGCCCTATTGGTTTTTCATTTTTTTGTGAAGAGTAGAAGCAATCCGTAGATAAAATAAAGGATGCAAGCCGTGATGACGCTATACAGAAAAACAGGAATAGACGTCGGCGCCCATACTTGAATGAATGCCCAAGGTAATCCTCCGAGCAGGAGGGTCGGCAGCATGCTTATAAATATTAGAACGGCAGCAACCATACAAATATGGATGAGCAGCAGCAGCTTTCTTTTTCCGGTTAAAGGGCTTCTCCTGCGTTGTTTAACGGCTAGCTTTCTAACGATTCGGGCTGACAGGACAATCCATAATACACCGAATAAAATGACGATGATTTCGAGGATACTCACGATTCGATCCAGCAGTTGATAGCTGTCGGTATGATTCACCGCCGGAGACTGCCCTTTCCACAAGTCCATCACGCCTTGTCCAATTGCCGTTGTATAGCTCGTGTTCATATTGGCGAGAATCGCCACACCCAGCTGTTGATCCGGCTGCAAAATAAAATACGACGTAAATGACGGATTCTCACCGGCATGAAAAATAACATTTTCCTTGCTTTTGCTCATGACCGCCCATCCGTTGGCATAATACGTATTCTGGTCAAAAGGATTTACCGACTTGTCCGGATTGTGCGACTCCTGAATCAGTTTGGGATCGATGACCTGTTCGGGAGCGCTCTTTAGCTGGAGCTTGATCCATTTCGCGATATCATTCGCATTGCTGACGATATAACCCGCAGGGGTGTTGCCCCGGTAAATCGGAGGTGTGAATGGCCTATGTTTCATCCATCCGATTTTATAGCCGGAAGCCATATGGTCTGGTTGAGTCGACGATACACCCACGAACGAGCTAGTCATGCCGATCCGATCTAAAATGTGCTGCTTCATGTACTGATCATAGGGCATGTTGGAGACCCCTTCGATAATTAGGCCCAGCACGTCGTAATTGATCGTTGCGTATTCAAAGGAACTTCCCGGCTTTCGGTTCAGCGTCTGGCCCCGCAATGTTTTTACCGTCAGCTCAAGCGCGTTGTCCGCTTTGCTTTCAGGGATCCGGGTGATCGTATTGGAGGCGATGCCGCTGGTATGATGCAGCAGCTGGTTAATCGTTATCTTTTGCGGCACACCGTGATAAGTTAACTCTAACCATGGGATGTATTTTTGAACATCATCCGTCCGATGCAGCAGCCCTTGCTTCTCCAGCTGCAAAATCGCTAAACCCGTAAAAGCTTTGGTCGTCGAACCGATTTCAAATAAGGTATCGGAAGTTACGGGAGTTTTCGTCTTTACGTTCGCGTATCCAAAGCCTTTTTGATATACCGTCCCTTTCTCGACAATCACCAAAGAGATTCCGGGTATTTTACTGATGCTTTGCTGGTTTTTAACATACTGTTCGATCTTATGGATCTTATCGTTTGACTCCGCCCACACGATTCCTGGAGCGATACTGCTGATGGTCATAACGGCTGCAAGTAATAACAAGCCCATTTTGATCCATGATTTCAATGCGTTCATTCTTTTTCTCTCCCTAGTTCATTGACATCTGCCTGGCTTCATGAGTCGATTGCGATTTACTTATTTTTTGATGGTTATCCGTTTACCGTAAGTCAGCAGACGCCATAGCCATTCCATAGGCCCCATACGAAACCGTTTGAGCCAAAAGGAACTGAGCGGAATCTGAACGGCATAGATGCAAAGTGCGATGATTGTCGTATCATCCTGATTCATTCTGCATCACTCCTCATCTTGCTGTCTTCCGTCGCACCTCGCTAATGTAAGCTAAATGGAAAGTGATTTGAATAGAGAAAGCCTTACATATGCCTTACACTTTAGTAAGGGAATCATTTCCTCTATACGAAAAGACGATCATCCCTAATAGGAACGACCGTCTTTAATCACGGCAATGCCGGATGCCGCAAACGATGTATTTACCGATGGCTTAATCCATGAAAAAAGCACCCCGCGACTCGGTATAGGTACATACCGGATTTAGGGGTGCTGCTGCCAAACTAATGATTAATGTCACATTTGTTCATAATAAATGCGATCTGATTCTCGAGGCGGTTAATGTCTTCCTGCGTCTTGGGGTCTTCCTTGCCCATGCCCCGGAGCGAGGCGAGCTCCTGCTTCAACTGATGCAAATCCTCCCCGGCATTGCTGCAGTCATAGTTGCTTTCCAGGTTTTCGAGCATATGCTTTTCCTCCATTTTCTCTTGGATGTACTTCCCTATTATGGAGGATTCACCCGAAATTATTCAGAATGGGGTCAGCGAAGAAATTGGTTATGTTCCTTTACGAATCACACTCTAGATCCCTTGGTTTAAAAGCACATGAACGGCGTATGGTTCCAGGAGAATGCGGCCTTCAATGGTTTGCTTGCTCAGGGCATCTATATACGTGCCCCCCAGTTCTACATCGACGGATTCACTGCGGTGATTCAGCAGCATTAAGTAGCTTTTGCCATCCTTTTCTCTTTCAACTGCCTCGACTCCATCATATTTTTGGGACAAGGATGGGACAGCGTCCTCCCTTTCCAGAACCAGCTTCATCAAGCTCTCCATCGCCCGGTCATCCAGGTCGCACCCGACGTAATAAACCTTCCCTTTACCATAGGTGTGAACAGTAACTGCCGGTGTTCCGCTGTAATAATGACTCTCATAATCCGCGAGGCTCTCAGCCCCTTCCAGCTTAAGCACATCGCACCACATGGAAGCGGTGCCGTCCCCGAACTCTCCGCTCACGGATACGGTCCGGCCGAAATTAACCGAGTCATACTCTTCCAGTTCAACGCCTGCCAGTCTCCGGAACAAGCCCGGCAGGGCCAAAGTCGTCATCCGGTTATTCCAGGTACGTGTTCCCGACCGGAACGTGATGAGCAGCGCACCGCCGCCTGCCACATATGCCTCACATTTGTCTGCGATCTCCTCCGTCGTCAAATTAAATGCCGGCATCAGAACAAGCTTGTAAGGCGTAAAGTCATTCTCCACGCTGACCACGTCTACGCCGACATGCTGCCCGGCAACTGCATCGTAGTAGCCTGCCAGCAGAGCTTCATAACTGAAATTCCGGTTATGAGGCTGAGCGCGGTGGCTCCACACTTGATCATAGCTTTTAATGAGGGCTACGGTATTGTTATTGGCGGCCCCTACGAACAGGGGTGACAGTTCTTTGAGTTCATGTCCGATCGCGGTGATCTCCCGGTACCTTCTCCGGCCGATGCCGTCATGATCAAGGATGCCGTGCCAATACTGTTCGATGCCGACCGTGCAGGCCCGCCAGCGGAAATAGACCATGGCATCCGCTCCATGCGCGATCGCCTGATAGGTCCATAAACGAAGTTGTCCCGGCTCGGGCGTATCGCCCAACGAGTGCCAGCCGCACGGACCGCTCTGCTGTTCCATCATCCAGTAGTTTTGATTTTTGATGCCGCGCATCAGATCATGGGCCATGGCGACGGTCAGAGGCGAAGATTTGCCCCACATATTATTCGGATAGTTATCCCAAGAGATAAAGTCAAGATCCTTGCCTAAGTCGAAGTAATCGATCTCGCTGAAATGACCCATCAAGTTATGGGTGATCGGCAGGGAGGTGCATGCACGAATCTCTTCGATTTGAAGCCGCTGATAGGCGGCCGTCGAGTCGGAATAGAATCGGCGGTAATCGAGCTGCATGCCGGGATTATGGTTATATGGGGTGGACATCAATCCGCCGGAACCGCCCTGGCTGAAGCCGTCGCTTGCGGCATACGTAGGAAGCATAATTTCTTCCCAGCTGCGGTAAGTATGGCTCCAGAACACGGTTCCCCACTCTTCGTTCAGCTTGTCGACAGTGCCGTACTTTTCGCGGAGCCAGATCCGAAAAGCATGCAGATCGCTCTGGCAGTAGCACGGACCGCCGAATTCGTTATCGATCTGCCAAGCAACGATGTGCTCATTGTCTTTGTAATGCTCGGCCATGACCCGGGCAATGCTTGCGGAATACTTCTGATACACCGGATGATTAACGCAATAATGCCTCCGTGTACCAAAACCTTTAGTTAAGCCGTGAACATCGACGGGGTACATATCCGGATATTTGTCCATCAGCCACTTGGGAGCCGCCGCCGTCGGTGTTCCCAAAATGATCTTGATCCCTTCCTTGGCCAGCACCTCAATGGCATGGTCGAGCCACGCAAAGTCGTACCGTCCTTCCTCCGGCTCCAGTTTGGCCCAGGCGAATTCCGCCAGCCGGACAATGTTGATATTCGCTTCCCGCATCATTCGGGCATCAACGGCCCAACGTTCTTCGGGCCAATGCTCAGGGTAATAATCCACGCCGAAATACATGGGCATCTCCTCCAATATGTATCATTATTTTGCTTGATAACATCTTCTTGAACCCATTATATTATTAATCATATGAGGCTGAAATCGTAAGATTTTGATACTATAGTATAACAATTATGCTAAAAAGGAAGCTGAGATATGAGAATCAATTACTTCATTCCGAGCCCGCGATTCACGAACCTCATTTGTTATCCCGAGTCGTTCGGACATTATGCAGATGAGCCATCACACAGTGAAAACCGGACGCACGGACTCTCCACCTATAACTGGCATATCGTACGCGGTGGGAAAGGATACATTCAAGTCGGTGAAACCATACTGGAACTTGGCCAAGGTACCGGCTTTCTATGCGGCCCCGGTGTTCCCCAGCGGTATTATGCCGATCAAGACGAGCCTTGGGATATCCGGTGGGTTCATTTTACGGCTCCTGGTCTTAGTACGTTACTCCAAGGGAGAGGTGAACGGGAGGCATGGGTATTTTCGTGGGAGGGCGCGGACCGGCTTGATCGGCTGTGGTCGGATCTCCTGGCCACCGGCCTTCACCCGCTGCAGGAAGGCGAAGCACGGTTGTCCGCGATGCTGTACGAAATGCTTGCCGAGTTCATCATGTACGTAGACGGCTCGGAAGAACGTCCTCAGCCGGGGATGCGCACCAAGCTGATGGAGACGGCGCAGTGGATTCGAACTCACAGCCATCAGCCTCTTACGCTCGAGCAAATGGCGAGCCAGGCAGAGTACAGTCCCTCCCATTTCAGCAGGCAGTTTCACGGTTTGTTCGGCAAAACGCCGATCGAGTTTTTGAACGAATGCCGTATTCTACAATCCAAATCCCTGCTGATATCAACCGGTTGGACCGTGAAAAAGGTCGCGGAGACAGTCGGATTTGCCAGCAGTACGTACTTTATTCAGCGTTTCCGCAAAAACGAAGGCATTACGCCAGAGCAGTTTCGGGAACTTCGTGGCGTTCACGTCAAGTGATGCGTTATTAACGGGCGTCTCAATCCTCACAGACGGTTAGAACTACGTTGCCTTTCTTGTGGCCTTGCTCAACATAGGCATGTGCCTCGGCGGCTTGCTCCAGCCGATAACGACGGTCGATAACCGCCCGGAGCTGACCCGCTTCGATCCGTTCCTTCAGAAAGGCCAAGTCTTTCGCGTTTTCCTTCATATTTCCGCCAATCACCTTCTTGCTGCTCGTCAAGCTGGCCCACAGCCCGCGAACGATGATCACCGGGTTCACATGATAAGCCCGAAGGTAGACACCGTTGGGTGCCAAAAGCTTGACGCATGCTTTAAAGGGGCTTTTTCCCACCGTGTCGAAAATAATATCGTAAGGCGGGCCGTCATTAGGCAGCTGCTGTTTCGTATAATCCACAACCCGATCGGCTCCAATTGACGTCACCAGCTCTGCATTCGAAGCGCTGCATACTCCGGTGACTTCCGCTCCAAAGTGCTTTGCCAGCTGCACGGCATACGTGCCGACGCTGCCTGAAGCACCATATACGAGTACGCGCATGCCGCTTTTTATTTTCCCTGCTCTAAGAAACTGGAGCGCTGTGAGGGCGCCAACCGGAACGGCAGCCGCCTCTTCAAACGTCATATTCGCCGGCTTTAGCGCCACGCTCCCCGCCTCGGGCAGGCATTTGTATTCCGAATATGCACCAAAGCTGCTGCCACAGGCTGCGTAGACGGCATCCCCTGGCTTGAAGCGGGTAACACTTGATCCCGTGGATTCGACCACACCGGCCAGTTCAAATCCGAGAATCCGGATGCGCTTCGGTCTCCACAATCCGTTGAACAGTCTTGCCAGAAAAGGGTCCGCCCTGCGTAATCGCCAATCTCCTGCTGCAGCGGTTGTAGCATAGACCTTGATTAATATGTCGCCTGCTTTAGGGGCAGGCTTGGTCATTTCCTTGAGCTGAAGCACATTTGGCGGTCCGTATTGTTCATACACGACGGCTCTCATTTTTCCGCCCCCTGTGTTGGTTTCGGACCTGTCCCTGCGCTGCTTCCAGACTCCGTTCTGACCAAACCGCATAACCCATACCTGCGAGAGCGATTCCCATCGGAACCGCCAATACCCGATCCAGCGGGTGTGGAAGCAGTGATGAAGCCAGTGTCGACACAGCGGCGCAAGCCAACAGAACAGCTGTCCAGCGCGGGAGGATCCCGGCGCGGAACGTAGCTATGCCAAGCAGCAGACCGCCGAGCACATACAACCCACCACCTACAGGTGCTACTCCGGGCAGGAGCCCGAGGTTGGACACGGCTGATGATCCGGCAAAAATCCCTAAGTACCCCTCCACGAAACTCGGTGCATCCGCAGCGATAACCGGTAAAACAAAAGCTTCTACAAAGGTGAAAGCCGTTGTAGCTGTCCAAAAGAGACCAAACAGGAGAAAACCGGCCAATCCGGTCCACCCGGCTACATGGACTTGCCTTGTATAAATTCCGGTTATGCCGAGCAGTCCGAGTAGAGACATCGCGAGAGTCATGTAATGGACGATGGCCCAGGCCTTTGTGGTAACGGATGATAGAATTTCAGGCGGATGAATTGCCTGGATGACGATAAAAAGAATGCCCGCCAAGATGGCGGATAAACCGCTCCAACGAATGACGCGATAAGCTGTTATGTTCATATCGTTTTCTCCTCTTTGTTTTTATTCTTGTCGACGATTAGCAAGTTCTGTTCACTCTGGTATATTTACTGACAGCCTTCTTGTGTCCTATTAATCTCTGATGGTGATTTCGGGTGTGGTTCTAGCCGGATGACTGAAATCAGCCGCAGGTTGAGATCGCGGAATCTTCTAAGCAAGCCGTATAAGGCGGGTTGATCGGCCACGGGTCCGGTCAAAATGGATGTTCCGTCTGGCTCTTGATTGAGACGAAGTCCCTCGAACCCGTCAGCCCACCGGTCGCCGAGATATCCCTGAAACCGAATTTCATACCGTTCAGGCTCATTTGGGTTATCTCGTATATCATGTGTTTCGTTCATTCAACCGCCTCCCTTAATTTCCTTTCCATTTCATGTCGTGGTCAGTCTCCTTTCATCGTGCAGCTCCGTTCCTAAATTGAAGATACAAGATCATGTGGTGAGACGGCATCACCAGATGTGGTGATTTTAATTGGTCACTGTACATTCATTCGAAGTAAGCGGCATAAAAAAGAGCCCCGATCCTGGGCTTATTCCTCCTTCCAGGTCCGAAGCTATAAGGAAATCGCGATGTCACAAGTCATCAAGCTCTTCGGCGCGCCTAACGGCTGCCCGACGATTGTTCACCTCAAGCTTGTCGTAAATATTTTTGGTATGAGTTCGCAGTGTATTCAGCGAGACATGGAGCTCTCGTGCGATTTCAGGCCCGCTCAAATCGGTTTTGAGCAGACGCAGCACGTCCCGCTCCCGTTCGCTCAGCGGCTCTCCAACTGCCTTTTTCGCAGCCGATCCGCTCCCCTCCTTGCCAATGGATAGCAGAAGAAGCCGGACATAGTTTGGACAGATCCCTCCATTCCAAGCTGCTTCCAGCAATGCGGCCATCGGTTGGCCCTCGTCTGCAAAAATCCGAACGTACCTTTCCGGCTCTGCAAGTGTCAGTGCTCGTTCCAGCGATGCAAGTGCGGAGGACATGTCACCTTGGCTATGATGAGCAAGGGCTTGAAGGATCAAAATTTCGATTTGACTCCCCGTCCTTCCGCTGTCTGCCGCTGCTTGGGACAGGCGTTCCAGGAATCCCAACGTTTCCTGAATTGGTGCAAGGTTACTTGGATGCGGGTGCAAAAGTACCAGGGCGAGGGTTATGTGCTCAAATTCGCGCAGATAGTGCAGGTCATCCGCTGTGGAGAGCCCCTGTTCGTGTACCCACTCGGCAGCCTCGCTCCATCTATTCAGAGCCAGCCACACGCGTGCTTTCAAGGCCGACACCGGACGCACGTTTGGAAAAAAATCACCGACATACCGCTGCTCAGCCTCTTGAAGCAGTTCAAGCGCGCCATCCAAGTCTCCTTGCGATTGCCGAATACGCGCCATAGCTACCCGCCAGCGGTACGGATATTGGGGCAGTCCCATTTGCTCACCCAACTCCTGGCTTCTGTGCAGATGCTGCATGGCGGCGTCCAAGTCCCCCTGCTCCCGGCTTAGCTCGCTCATTCCGACGTACATGTCCGCTGTGCCCCGCATTTCAGGAGTACCCATCTCCGCAGCAAGCAGTAATCCATTCTGAAAGATATCCATGGCCTGGCGAAGCCGCCCCAACGCTATGTTTATATCGGCCAGAGCGATGGAGCCCCCGATCGCGTCCGAGATGTTCCCTGCCCGCCGGACATTCGCCATTCCCTCACTGAACATCCGGTACGCCTCCTGAAGATCACCGCTCGTCCATGCCGCAAGACCAAGGAGCGCGGCTGCCGCGCCGCGCCGAAGATGATCGTCCGCCGGAACGAGTTCAAGTACTCTCTTCGAATATGTAATGGCGGCGGGGATATCCCCCATGGCCTGGGCATAAGCGGCGCGGTATCCGGCAATGGTGCCCGGAAGGCGACGAAATTCCTCCTCGTCTACGTAACACATATCGGTTGCTGAAGTTTCCGGCGTCCTATCCAATGAGGAATTCTCCAGCCACCTTTCGGCATCGCGTAACCGTTCCTCTGCCCCTTCGACCTGGCCGACGGCAAGTAACGCCCATGCATATTCAACGCTGAGAACGGGCCTATGGCGAATGATTTCCTTGGGCAGCGCCTGAATCCACCCGAGCACTGCGGATTCCTGCCTGCTCCTGCGCATGGCTGCCCAAGCCTGCTCGATCAGATCTGCCGCTCGAGGGAAGTCTTTGGCGGCCAACGCATGCCCTATTGCTTCGGCGTAGGAGCCGTGCCGTCCGTACCACTCACTCGCACGCCGATGCAGTTCAGGAATGAGGTCAGGCTGATCCGTTCTTAAATGTATGGACAGCACTTCACCAAAAAGATGGTGATAGCGATACCACTGCCGCCTGTCATCCAGGGGCACGATAAAGAAGCTGCCCTGCTCCAGCGATTGAAGCCGAGCTCCCCCTTCGTTCTGGCCGGTAACGGCATCGCACAGCGGGCCATGCAGCCGATCCAGAATCGAGGTTTGAAGCAGGAAATTACGGACATCGGCCGGCTGACGCTGAAGAACCTCCTCGACCAGATAGTCGACGATGTACCGGTTGTCTCCGGCGAAGGAACGGATAAAAGCGGGAATGTCATTACGTCCCTGCATCGATAGAGCCGCGAGCTGCAGCCCCGCGATCCAGCCCTCGGTACGATGATCCAGCGCGTCAATATCCTCTGCTGACAGATGCAGCCCCATCACCTGATTGAGAAACTCGGCTGCTTCGCCTGCAGTAAAGCGCAGGTCCGAGTCGCGCAATTCGGTTAAATGGCCGCCGGCGCGAAGCCTGCTGAGGGAAAGCTGCGGGTTCTCCCGAGTCGCGATCACCAGGTGCATTTGCGGCGGTAAATGCTCGACCAGAAACGCGATGGTATGATCGATCTGCCTGTCTCCTACAGCATGATAATCGTCCAGCACAAGGACGAATTCAAACGGCATTGTTGAAATTTCATTCAGCAGCATTGTGAGCATCGATTCGGCTTCCGGTGGCGGTTGGGATTGGATTGCACGCATTACGGTTTCTCCGAAATGCTGCTCTATTGTCTGCAAAGCAGCGACTAGGAGCGCAAGCAGACGCAGACTATCCTTATCCCTTTCGTCTAAAGACACCCAAGCGACAGGCCGTTCATAACCGGCAGCCCATTCGCTGATCAGTGTCGTCTTGCCAAAGCCGGCGGAAGCAGAGATTAAGGTCAACTTGCGCCCCATCCCCGCCTTCAGCCGCTCAATCAGACGCGGCCTAGCGACGAGCCTCGTTCGTGGCTGCGGGATGTATAGTTTAGTAGATAATACAGGAAGTTCCGGAATATTCATGGATATAATCCCTCGTTAAACCCATTTTTGCTCATATCAATCCGCATCCGAGATAGCCCCATTCTATGATTTATATCCATCATGATATCTTTAATCGGATGTTTCCACCACTAAAATTTAAACGAATAAACGGCTGCTTTTACATCTTCAGTGTATGGTTCTACGACGATGACCGCGGCTATCTTTCCAGCATTCGTATCACTGTCCATACTGCAAGCGTTGCAATGATTGCAACGATGGATGATCCGCCGGCATGCAGAAGCAGCACTGGAGCCCACAGAATGCCGAGATAACGATGCACCACGCGCATCCTCTTGTTACGAATTCTTTTTATGAAGAAGCCGTAACCGGCGATCATCAATAAGATCGTGAATGCGGAAAGACCGGTAAATATTTTATGATCATCTGGCTTGGTTATCAAAAAATATAAACCGTGAGCCGTGACGAGCGTTAGAATTATCCAACCCAAAAGCTTGTGCACGCCGTACAGCAATTTTCCGGTTTTTCGCACCAGCTTCGAAGGCGATTTCATTTTCTTTTTAAACCAGACCCAAGAGAAACTAGCCGCACCGAGGAACACGGCGAGCGTTCCCAGGAACTTAAAAATTTCCGCGCCACCTTCAGGCCGCTGTTCTCCGTGTGAATGCACGCTCAACCCACGTCCTTCCGGGGATGCCAAGAGGTGATCACCATTACTGTGAAAAGAAGAAATATAGAAATAGTAAGCTAAGAGCAGGACGGCAGCAGCAGCTGCTATGATTGCAGGGATCCAAACCTTTTTTGTTTTCATGGGCTGCACCTTTCATAGAGAATTGACTTCACTATAAAAGAACAAGATTAAAAACCGATTAGAATCCGCTGTGATGTTGACGGCAGACAAAAAAAGAAGAGCGCCGCAGCATGCCAGCACTCTCCTATCACTTTTTTACCCCTGCTTATCATTATTGATGTTGACCGTTGAATTTTCATTCAGCTTAATGATCCGGGATGAAATGCTGCTTATGATCCGTGCGGAAAACGTACTTGCGATCAGGCACACCCCGATGAATACAAATATTTGCGGTACCTGCGTGCTGATCACATTCTCCAATTGAATGAAATTCAGCAGCAGCGGTACGGAAAAGGAAGCAATATTTCCGCAGAACACCGCGGTGACCAGCAGGTAGAACGACTTGTTGTCCCTAAAGTGCATCCCGGTGTCGGTATCCGTGTTTTTAACCAGCAGGAAGCTGGTTACACCTCCTACGGACCCGCACAGCGTCATGGTCAGAAAATAAATCTCTCCTTCCGACAGCGCCTGAAAAAAGACAAGGCGTGCCAAATACCACAAGATCAGCAGCAATGCCACAAGACAGCCGACCTTAAACGCCGCATCGACATTGATCAGCCATAGAGGCTCCTTAGTTGGCTGGGGAGCAGCCGCCTCTTGGGAAGACGGCTGCTGAACGGCCATAGGGGCTGAATCCAGCATCGGGGATGAAGCTAAAGGAGCATGTATCGGAGTGGATGGATCATCCATTGGGGGTATCCACAATTAAACCAATGATTTTCGGAATTCCGCTCGTATCGCGAACTTCGAAACCGTCCTGGAGCTGGGTCGTCATCGAGCTGTAGTCGGAACCGGAAGCGGACGCCGACTCGAAGTTGAACGGGCCGATGCCAAACGTTGCTTTGGCGGACCATTGGGTTTGCGTCGTTGTGTTGGTCCAGTCTTTAGATGAGAATCTCAAGTAAGGCGCGTATCCTAGGACGACTCCCTTGACGACAATATTCATGAGTCCGGATTCGCCCCAGAGCGGTTTACCTGCAAACACGCTGCCCTGCGGCCAGTCGGTGTAATCCTTATACGTGGACAGCAGTCCTTCGAAGAACCAATCCCCCGGGTTGATATTCACGGTAATCACATCTTGATACGTGATCAGAATATCGTAAGAATAATCCTCTTTAAACTGTGTGGATCTGGAATCATTGGTGCTTCCGCCAAGCCAGAACCAGTCGATGGGGATGCCCACGTTGGCACTGAATTTCCATGAGCTGTCCCTTTCGGTCTGCTGCTGATCATTTAATGCGATTTGTACGTTTGCCTGCTCTGCGAACAGCGGACCTCCGTTCTTCGTAGCGATGTTATTTTGCTTGATAAGCCATTCCCGGACGTCTTTAAGCTCGCTCGTTTTAAACCGGGGAACACTTGCTGTCGTATCGTTCTCCTTGATCGTCATTTGGAACTGAGCCGTTTTTTGCAGCTCATCCGCTGAATGAGGCTCAAAAGGATCGGCGAGTGCGACCGCTTCGGTCGCATCGGCCAGCTCCTGGTAGCCGGGTCCGAACTTTTTCAGCAGCAGAGCGTTCAGCTGTTCAGTCATTCCGCCAAGCAGGGCGCCGTATGTCGTTTGCAGCGACTCTACCTTTGCCTTATAATCTTCGGTTCCCATTTGCTGGGTACGGAAGTTAGCCCAGGTCGGATCCGGCGGGTTGGTAAAATACACGCTGCACGCTTTTCCCGTTGAGTCGAGCTCCGCACAAACTTCGTTCAGCCAGTCCGAATAGATGCCTTGGTTGATTTTGGAAACGTCGCTGCTGAGGAGCGCGATTTTCGACCGGAGGTCTTCGATTTGCGTGTCCAGTGGATCGGCCGATCCCCCGCCGGAAGACGAGCCGCCGCTTCCCGAATCGCCGCTGCCGGCAGGGACGATATCCCGGACCCATTGCTGGTAAATATCGAACAGCTTATTATTAAACGCGCCGCTCCACGTTAATCCCCAGGAAGGGATCGTATTGCCTACATTATAGGCGTCCGTCAGAGCGACAACTTCAGTCTCGCTGCCCAGATGGGAGTCCACCCGTCCGGCCGCCGCTATGAAATTTTTTGGATCGCTGCCCGGCAGATGCCCGGATATCGCTTGAACGAACAATTGCCAAAAACGTGCCTGGTCCTGCGCCACCGCATTATTGCTCATCACCATTACGCCTCCCCAAACAGCTCAGCTAAGCCCTCAAATTCGTTTTCCTCATTGCCTTGAATTTTATCGTCAACCGGATTTGGATCCTCTTGAACATTTTCCTCGTTTTGATTGATTTCTCCGTTTTCGTTCATGTTTTCAATGCCTTGCTCCATCGCCTGAACATCGCTTGCCGGCGGCAGCTGCTCGTTATTAATGAAGTCGAGTCCCTGCTCATTGTTGAAATTTTCCGGCTGCACATTGTCGATATTGTCCACAAACGAACCGTTCTCCTCGAGTGCTTTCGGATCACTGGATTCCTTGATTTCCTCTTTGGTGCTGTCGAGCTTCTTCTCGACTTCCGGTTTATTCGGTTCGTTCGGCTTTTTGATTTTTTCTACGAATTCCGATATGGCCTTAAACCGCTTAGGCACAGAGGCGATGAAATCCACGACGAACACCGCAGCCATAAAGTAACCGAGGTATTTCATCGCTTTATCAACGACGGACAGCTGTACGGATGGCGGAGTAGGGCACGATTTCCGATTTCCGTCGTGACTGCCCGAAGAACCTTCCGGCGGCTTGCCGATCCGTCCAAATATGCTTTCCTTCTTTTCGGTGCCGTCGCTGTTGGAATACGTAATCGTACCGAAAAACTCATTGCCGACGTATGCATCTTTATCGTCTTTGGCTGACCGGGTAACCTGACTGAATGTCAGCTGACCCGAATGATTCACCGTAAAGTCATCCTTCGTCCAGCTGAGTACGCCGTCCTTGTAAGTGACTTTATTCAAGTCTTTATCCAGCATATCGCTGCCAATCGAGATCCCGTCGAGGCTGTCGTAAATAATGACTACGGGTCCCGTATCCGTTTTGCCGTCGGATGTGGTCATAACCGTATTGCCATAAATACCTGTCCAGAACTTCATGTCTACATTCCGCATCGCTTTAAAAGAAGCGTTGACCTGCTTCGCGGTACATGTATAGCCGTGCTGAGCCAGGAATTGATCCGGCGCCGACGTATCGGTATCCGTTGCCTTTTGCATCGCATCCTGCCAGCCGGCCAGAAGCGCGGTCTTCGCCAGGATGTCCTGGACGAAACGGTCGGACTCCGCATTCGGTTCGCTTTCCTTCAAATGGTCTTCGTAAAAATCGGTACGGGTTAGCTCAAGCACATACACTGAAGTGGTTTCATACCCTTTTTGCGCCAAAAAGTTGTTGATGATTTTGAGCTTTTCCTTATATACGGTCTCTTTGTCGCTGCCGGCCGGGGGATTCGCGTCGATTTTCGATTTGATATTGGCCAAGAGCGAAGTCCACTGCTGCTTCAGCACCTGGTTGACCTGCAGGTCAGATAAGAACAGCATAGCGTCCGCCTGCATTTTCAGCTTATCCGGATCCGTCGTATTTGGATCAAAGATTGAACCAGCGTCCGTTCCGTTTAAATGGGTGTTCACCGTCGTCACTTTTAAATTCCTCCTTCGATTCGGTTATGCTCTCAACGCCTCCATCATAACGGGCATTCCTTGCTGTCGATAAGTGACTGAAGTGTACATTTTGTCATATGACCTGGATATGACGAAAGTAACTGTTCGAGATTCTGGTTCACCGATATACTTATGGAGATAAAAAACACCGCTTCCTTTGAAGAGGAAACGGTGCTGGTGAGAAGTTCATTTTCATTTAGTTTACAGCCTCCAAGGCATGCTTCAGCAGCAGGATGGCCTTGGTCCGGTCATTCGTCCCGATTTTCTCATAAATCACGCTGATGTAGTTTTTCACCGTCCCTTCGGTGATGTACAGCGTATCGGCAATTTCCCGGTTGTTCTTATGTGCCGTAATCAGCTTGGCGATCTCAAGCTCCCTCGGGGTCAGCCCATAATCGATTCCAGGCTGCCTGGGGGCTGCTGCTGTGCGCATACGGGCAGCAAACTTGGCGGCCAGCTTGGAGGGCAGCATCAGCTCGCCCCGAACCGCCTCTTTCAATGAGTGAATCAGTTTGTCGGATGAAAAATCTTTGAGCAGGTAGCCGGACGCTCCGCTGGCAAGACCCTCAATAATATAATCTTCATTGGTAAACGTCGTTAAAATCAGAACAATCGTTTCCGGGCTCGACTCCTTAATCAGCCGGGTCGCCGTAATCCCGTTCATCACCGGCATTTCGATGTCCATCAACACAAGCTGCGGCCTCAAGCTCTTAGTAAGCTCATAGGCGGTTTGGCCGTTGTCGGTTGTCGCTACAACCTCTATATCGGATTCCAGATTAAGGATGGTCTCAAGGCCTTCCCGCACAAGCGTCTGATCTTCTGCGATAAGTATCGTTAGTTTTGACATCATTGATCCTCCCTTCTACTTGGCAGTGTGAGCACCAATAGGCAGCCTGCACCTTCATTCGTGCCGATCCGGAAGGTTCCACCTCTTCGACGGATCGTTTGCCGCATCATGGTCAGACCGAAACCAAGCCGATCCGATGCAAATGGCAAGCCGTTGTTCACCAGTGTGAACCGGACCGAGCCGTCCTCTTCCACCAGCTCGAACCGAAAATGCGTACACCGGCCATGCCTGATGCCGTTCGTGATTCCTTCCTGCAGCGCATGGCGGATCAGCTTTTCCGCTTGCGGGTCCAGACGGCCATCCGTGATTTCAATGATGTGCTCCAGTGTCACCTCAGCGTATTTTTCCGAATCTTCTATGATCTGCAGCAGGGAATCCTGGAACGAAGATGCGGCCGCTGCTTCCTCGCCCAGCATATGTACCGATTTCCTCATTTCATGGAGCCCTTTGCGAACCAATTCTGATGCTAGATTCAGCTTGTCGACCGATTCAGGGGCGCTCATGGACAACATTTTCAGACCGGCTTGAAGCTGAACGATGCTCGCCGTAAGAATATGCCCCACATGATCGTGGATTTCACCGGCAATCCGGTTGCGCTCGACGAGGACCGAGACTTCGGACATCGCTCTTGCCCGCTCCTCAAGCGAATGCTCCAGCTCAATCGTTCTTGCTTCAACCTCGCGCTCCAGGGTCTGGTTCCAGCGGACCAGCTGCAGATGCAATTCCAGCCTGGCCAGCAGCTCCTGTTTGTCCACCGGCTTCACAAGATAATCGTTGCCGCCATGCTCAAAGCCTGCAACGAGGTCGGTCATTTGACTCTTGGCGCTGAGGAAAATCATCGGCAGCTCCCCGGAATTGTAATGCCGGCGTATCTCTTGGCCCACCTGAAGCCCCGACACAAACGGCATCATCACATCCAGCAGAGCGATGTCCGGCTTGTAGCCGTTCCTGATCCATTCCACGGCTTCTTGCCCGCTTCCCGTTGACTTAAGCGCATATTTCCCTCCGAGAAATTGCAGCAGCACCTGGACGTTGATCGGGTCGTCATCGACGATAAGCACTGAAGGCAGATGTATCTGGGCTTCCGCGGGTTCCGCGGTTGTCCGGATCATGCTCCAATCCGTATGCCGATCCTGCACCACGGTGTCCTGTGATGGGAGCGCCGTCCTCGGCTGTATCCGCGGCGTTTGCGGCATCGCCAGCGGAAGCGTAAAGCTGAACGTTGAGCCCTCGCCCAATTTGGACACCACTTCAATCTCGCCTTCATGCAGTTCAATCAGCTTCTTCGTAATAGATAGCCCAATTCCGGTTCCGCCCTGCTGAGGACCGTTCATGGGATGGACCTGCTCAAACGATTCGAAAATGCGGGACAAGTCCGACTCAGCAATGCCGATTCCCGAATCCTTGATCTGAATTTTGGCTTGACCGTGCGACTTGCGTCCCGTGATCGTGACGGTTCCGGATTCCGTATACGCAATGGCATTGCCGATCAAGTTATGCAATATTTGCTGGAGCCTGTTCTCGTCCGCTATTACATATAGATCATCCGGCAGCTTATTTTCCATATGGAGTCCCTTGTTTACTGCCAGAGGCTTAAGGACTTGAAGGGTCAGGTCGACGGCAAGGCGCAAATCCACCGTCACTTTGTGCAAAGTAATCTCCTGGTGTTTGAGCTTGGAGAAATCCAGGATGTCGTTCACCAGATGGGCCAGCCTTTGCCCGCTGATTTTCATGAGCCGCAGCAGCTCGATCACGGGCAGAGGGAGCTTGCCGGAGCTTCCGTCGATCAGCGAATCCGCCAGTCCGATAATGCCGTGCAGCGGTGTCCGGAGTTCATGGGATGTTTTGGCCAGAAATTCATCTTTCAGCTTATCCAGCGTCAACAAGCGCTCTGATAAGCTCTCGACCTGGGAGAAAGCACGGGAAAATTTTTTGGATATAAGCAGGGATTGCATAAAAACAAAGCTAAGTACGCCAAATTGCAGCAGTGCCGGGGTATCCAGAATGCCTTTCCTGTTCAGCGTATCATTCAGTGCGGTCACGAAGATCAAACTAAACCCGAGGATGAGCAGCAGAGACCCTTCCTGGCGCTGACGGGCGATCCGGTAAGAAGCATAAATGGCGTACAGCACGAGGCCAATCGAATAAATCTCAAAGGGCAGCAGCGAATAATCGTAAATCCGTATATCCGTGGTAAGCACAAGCAAAGTCAAGATGAGGGTGAACATTTGTGTAACGCGTCGAACGGAACGCGACAAATATTGAGGAAACAAATAATAAATAAATGAGATCAAGAAAAACTCGCCCACGTAAACCGTTAAATAGGAAGCTTTGGCGAACCATTCCCACGAAAAACCGGGAAGGATCTCCAGAATGTATCTCGAACCGACCAGCATCGTTCGAAAGGCGATGCACATGCAGAACAACCCGAAATACAGCGGGGTAACATCTTTTCGCCTGAATCCATACAAGAACAGATGGTAGACTCCCATGACAAGCAGCGCCCCGATGACCAGGCTGTCCTGAACCAGCTCTCCTGACCTCTCCTTTTGAAGCTGCTGGGCATCTCCCAGCTCGAGAGAATTGTTGATTCCTCCCTTGGGATAAGTGAAATTGGACACCTGGATCAGCAGTGTCAAGCTCCCTTCCGGGCTGGGTTTAACCGGTACGACGATGGAGGCACCATATTTTGGAGATGTGTTTTCGGGCGTCGTTCCGGGTTGTCCGGATGAAGCCTCCAGTTCGTCATTCACCCACAAAGCGTAAGAAGAATACATATTCCGCAGTTTAATGGCCACATCGTCCGACGGGTGAAGCCCGCGAATCACCATACAGTACGTTGCATAGCCGTCCGCCGGAAGCGGTGATCCGTTCAGCCTGTGATTCGTCCAGTAGCCGGGGACTTCCACATATCCGCTGACCTCCGGTGACGTTGTGCTCTGCAAATCATCCGGCCAGAGGAGCTGCTTCCAGTAAAATTCCCAAGTCCCGTTCAGTTCGATGGATCCGTCGCTTCTAAAGTCCCATCCGGAGAGCTGCATTTCGCCGTTCTTCACAGTCAGCGAAGACGAAGCGGAGATTACCGCCGGATTCCAGGCTGCAGTGAAGACCAGCACAGCAAATACGGCAGCCCTGATGCGGCGACGCCAACTCATGCACGAAACGAAGAGGCGTCCAAGTAAATTTCGTCGCCGAGTCTGGCGTCCCCAAGCAATGACAAACGATGCTTCGATGTGAAATCTCTAGGTTCGTAACTGTTAGGCGCTTTAGTGGAGGACAGCAGTTTGAGCTGAATATACGTTTCAGCTAACAATTTGCTGCAAAAGAAGTCGCGGAAAGAAGAAGTTATCCCGAACTTTCCCTCTATAATTTCCCAATACATTCTTTTCTTGTCGGGAAAAAATGCACCATGCACTTCTTCAATGAAGCGATCGAGCATAGCCTGCATCTCCGGTGTACGATCAGCATGAAGCTGCCGGATCGCGAAAATCGAGTCATAATGGTTCCCGACGTCCGTAGACAAGCGGTCACGAAGCTTAACGAGTTGGGGACCGGATTTCTTGACATGCAGCCAAGTATCCTCCAGATTATCCAGTGACGTGGATTCCCACAGCAGCGCTTCACCGTCCGGCGCCCGAACCACCATCGCCACGTGCGACCATGGACAATGCTCCAGCTCTTCGATCCGCTGACTGCCTTTGGCGACGCCGTGTGCCAGCAAAATATCCCCCGTTTGCAGCTTAGGTTCAATTTCTTGATAAGTAACCGTTAACAATTTCATCCAGACCCCCTGCCGGTATACGAAATACCTAATTTTTTCCTTCCATGTTTATAGTAAACCCAGCCTGACAATTGTCAATAACTTGATAGAACCGGGTGTTACCATTACTCCAGAAAGCTGCGCAGAGGACGTGAACACGCAGCAAAAAAGCCGCCTGCCAGAGGCGACTTCGTTGTCTGGATTAAACTCAGGTCATTTCCCGGATACGCCGCTCCGCATCACGGATTACGCGTGCCATATTCGCGGTCATCATGTTATCGGCTTGATCGAAACCGATGTATTCATAACCGTCTATCTCCGGCTTCGCCTGACCGCTGTATCGGTCAATAAACATAGAGGTACAGGCCATTTCCTCTATCGGAGGGAGAAATTCCGTTTCCCATAAAAATAGATGAAGGTTTTTGGCTCGGGTATACGGGAACACGCCTAAATCCTTGATTTGATCCGGTAGAATGTTAAGTCCGCTTTCTTCCCGGACTTCCCGGCATGCGGTCTGCTCCGGTGTCTCTCCCTCCTCTGGCATACCTTTTGGCAGATCGTAAAACGTATTGCCCGTGGAATGGCAGGCGAGGAATACGGTACGGTTCGTGATGATGACTCCGACGGATGTTGCAGGCATATCAACATGTTCCTTTCCTGGCATGGATCATTTATTTTATCCATACGATGCTTCTGTATAAAGATCTATTCTAACCGTTTCTGAGTGATTATTATCGTTTTTCAAATCCCTGCAAAGTGCATTCTCATTGATTTCATCCAATCCGCAAGCACGCCCCTTGCCCGATGCAGCCTTGCCCTGACGGCGCCTTCCGAAATATCAAGGATTTCCGCGATTTGCTTGACCGACAGGTCCTGATAATAAAACAAATGCACAACCAGTCTTAGCGTATCGTTTAACCGGTCAACAGCCTCCTGCAGGTCGCTCGTTTGATGATCTGCGCCAAGAGCAGCTAGAGGGTAGTTCGTTTCGGGAAGCTCACCCATCACGATGGTTCGTTTTCGGAGCCGCAGCACTTGATTGCATTCGTTGATCAAAATCCGGATGATCCAAGTATTGAAAAATTCGGGCTTCTTCAACGTATTTAACGACTTATATGTCTTAAGCAGCGTTTCCTGGATTGCATCCGCACAATCCTCATCACGCTTCACAATAGACTTGGCCAAGCCGTACAGCCGTGATTCCAGTTGGCGTATAAGCTTGACAAAAGTATCGAGATCGCCCTCTTGGGCTTTTTTGACTTCCACTACCATATCCAGCAAGTTGTTTTCTCTCCTTTTCAAGCACCATTATTAAGATGGACCGGCCGCATAAAGCGTGATTTGGATTTGACAAAATACAAAGAACCAGCCGAGACGTTTTCTGCAGCTTGCGCTCCTACGCGATTTAGAATCGGAAAGCGAACTTTCCTTTTATGCGAAGCAGCTTCTCCCCTTGATTTAAGCTATAAATTCAATAAATCTTTATAAAAAAATCCATATCTTGAAACATTTTCATATTTAACGACGTCTAGTGCATGAATACCAAAACCATTTGGATACAAGACACAGGAGGGAAAACAACAAATGAAAAAATGGAGTTCGATCACGTTATCGGCCGCCGCCCTTTCGCTGCTGCTGTCTGCTGCCCCGATCTATGCGGCCCCCCAATCCATGACTGCTGAAGCGAAAATCGAAGCATCATCCGTAAGCTTGGATCCTGCAGTTGAAGCTCAATTGACAAAAGTTCTGAACAAACTCTCAGGCAGCACCAAGATCGAATTTACGAGCGTGGATAAGGATGCTAACGGCCAGCCCCTGTTTATTTACGGAAAACTCAGCGGTCAAATCGATGCCGAGTTTAACCAGCAGTATAATCCGGCAAAGAAACGGGTGGAATCAACCAGCATCATCTATAAATCTTCGAATACCAATGCGGTTATCGGTGCAGCCCTGGCCAATAAAACGGCTGCCTTCTTGAAAACCTATGACAGGGATCACAAGTTCAAAACAGAAGCTATCTGGCGTGTTTACTCCCCTTACCAGGATAATGCTCCCCGAAATTATTGGGTTCTCTGGGGGAACAACCAGAGCCTGTACATCGATCTGGATCAAGGGAACCAAATATCGGCAAGCATGACTTATTCATTAGCCTCCGTCAAAGCACAGCTTGCCAATAAAGCGAATCAGTCCCTTAAAACGCTGGGCATCAGCCTCACCAAACCGTTCGAATATGTGCTGCGCGAAAAAACCGGGGACAAGAAGTTTGTCTGGAACTTCCGGGACGATGATGATAACAATCACGTCGTCATCGGGGCAAAAACCGGTAAGGTCTGGGAGATCCAAAATTTACTCGGCCAGGATTGGACGAACGACCAGGACTTCGCCAAATCCTTTGCCAAGCCCGTTCTCAGCAAAAACCAGGCCCTGTCCGCGATCAAGCCCAAAGCCAAGGCTGTGTTCGGAATTCAAATGAAAGGGTACTCGGTGCAAATCAAGAAGAACGAATACATCTTTACAAAGAAAGGCGCAGCCACCATTACCGGAAAGATTAATAAAAAAGGAAAGTTTTATTTCCTTCAGATGACACCGGTGAACGGCATTCGAAACTGATCTCCGGCAGGAGCCTTAGGGCTCCTTTTTTGCTGCAAGAGAACGGATAAGCCAGATCGAAACATGCTCAGGTCAAAATACCCTAACAAAGTCATCCATCCCCCTTACCTGTTCGGCGCAATCCGCCGCGCACACCGATGACCGATCCACACGACAGGCAGCACGGTAGCAGCACCAACGGGGATGCTCCAGGCGAGGTCTGAGCCATATACCAAGCCTGCATCCAGCAGGCGGTAAAATAAGTACATTGAATACGGAAGTGTAACCAACACCGCGGTCACCACACCAGGTGTATATCTCCGAAGGTATATACTCTGCCCCACATGCGTAAATACATGGATAAGCATAATCGTATTAAAGCCTGTAAACAGAAGCATCCAACGATGCTCGGCGGCCAAATATGTAAAAGGGATGAATAAGATAAACTCGAAAAATACGGCTACTGCAAACTGGGAACCGGTGATATTAGAGAAATCTTTGAGGATCCGGCCCGCGCGGTCAGGGACGATCCGGCTGACCTGATCATAATTTCGCCTCATCCAGCCTTCCACCGTAATGATTTCTTCAAAATCGTGAATCATAAATGCAGCAAGAAACAACCATATGAGCGAATTGATGCTCACTGCTTCGTCGATAGCTTCTAACATGCAAGCTTCTCCCCCGTTTCTGCCAAAGTCTCGCTAAATATATTATCGGGCCAGGCGGGATAATGCTCAAGCATCGTATCGTTTTCCAAGCCTCCGATGTGAAGGGCAATGCTAAAGCTGAATCCTAGTCATCACTTTGGCAGGGAAAATGGAATGGGATGCATGTCTATCGTTAAAACAGCCGCCCTTTCGGGCGGCTGTTTAGCATACTCGCACTATTCGCTTGTATTCGCTTTTTGATCGTTTTTAAGCCTACAGTTGTGCAGCGATTTTATATGCCGTTTGCTCGCCGTTAGCAATACAATCCGGAATGCCGACACCATAATAGGAACATCCGGCAAGATAGATGTTCGGGAACCGCTCGGCCATTTTCTGTTCAAGCTCCTTGACGATGCTGTGGTGCTTGATATGATAATTCGGCATCACATTATGCCACTTCGTGACCTCGTGGGTGACCGGCTCGCCAGTAATCCCCAGGCTCTTACGGATATCTTCCAGCGCAACGTTCAGCAGCTCTCCCTCGCTTAACTGAACCAGCTCATCGTAGCGTGGATTGCTGCTTTTGTAAAAGAGTCTGACGAGCAGCTTACGTTCACGGGAGGTATGCTCCCATTTCCGGCTTGTCCATGTGCAAGCATTGCACGTAATGTCGCTGCCATCGGCCGTAATAAAGCCCGTGCCGTCTGCAGGCAGCTCGGCATCCGGAAGATCGAAGCCGACGTATACGCTGATCATGGAGCTGTTCTTCAGCTGGTTGAAATCCTGGTCCAATACCGGATCCGCAAGCAGCTGCTGCGCCGCATAGTGCATCGTGCCGAGCACCACATAGTCAGCATCAATCACGCGGCCGTCTGCCAGCGTCACCGCATAACGGCTTCCATCCTTAGCCACGGATTCGGCCCGTACCCCCTTCACGATCTCCGTTCCGGTCAGCTGCTGCTCTAAGGCATCAATCAACGCTGAAACACCGTTTTGGAAGGACATGAACTTTTTTTGCCCGCCGCTTTGAAATTTTGCGCGATTTTCGGAAAGTCCTTTGATCAGGCTTCCGTATTCGTTTTTATAATCGATCAAGTAAGGCAGCGTTGATGCGATCGTCAAATCGCTCAGTTTACCTGAATAAACGCCTGACAAGACGGGCGCGATCTGCTTCTCCACGAACTCCTTTCCAAGAAAGGCTTCCAGAAACGCACCGACCGAATCATTTTTTGTGAAATGCTCATTGGGGGTATACAGGTCTTTCAGGGCTTCCACCTTGCCCTCCGCGGATACCAGCTCGGTTGTGGCAAGCGATTCGATGCTGGTCGGAATCCCAAAAACGGCATCCTTCGGTATCTGCTTCAGCCTGCCGTCCGTATAGATGTAGGAAATTCCCGTCGCATTATAGACGACCTGATCCGCCAGGTTCAGTTCCTGAATCAGCGGAGCCACATTCGTTTTCCGGGTCACGATCGAATCGGCGCCGGATTCCATCGTAAAACCGCCGTCGTATACGGTCCGCATTTTTCCGCCCAGCGTCTGTTCCGCTTCAACGAGAATGATGTTCGCCGGCTCCGTCTGCCCGCTGTATTGATTTAAGGTCCGGCGCAAATAATACGCGGCCGACAACCCCGTAATCCCCCCGCCGATAATGACGACTGTTTTCAAGACGCTTCACTCCTGCTTCCAAGATGACTGCATGTTCAACCTTCCCGTAAATTATAACATAGTGCTTCGTACCCGGACTTCCTCATTCGTGACGTTAATCGTACAAAAAAACCGCGGAATCCCGCGGAGATTTTCGCCTGCTTCATATTATTTATGCTTAGCCTTCTTCTTAAAACGGTCACGTTCCGTATCAATATCGCCGTCCTTTTGATTGCTTTGAACGACCCCGTAAGCGACATAACTGAGCAGCCCCATAAAGACGCCGGTGCCCACAACGATGTAAATCATCGTAAAAATTTTGCCGAGTCCCGTCTTGGGCATGAAGTCCGGATGACCTACCGTACTCAGCGTCGTGATACAGAAATACAGTGCGTCTATGATAGCTAAGTTTTCTTCCGTAGTATAAAAAATCGTGCCAGAAACCAGCAACAGAACAATTAAGACAAAGAAAACCTGGAAATTTTTCAGTTTAAACGCATGAAACAGTCCGGTCAGCAGCCGTTTCAAGGTCAAGACAAAGGATATCATGGTCGTTCCGCCTTGTCATAGATATTGGTAAATGAGTCCGCGTTCGGGTGGTGATTCTCCCTTAATATTCCCCCTTTTCCATCCAATAAACCGTGACTTGAGCACGAACTTTGGGGTAGCGTTTTTTACTTTGGCTTAACCTAACGCAGGAGATTTTCACGACCATGGGTCCGGAAAATCATTTATAATGAAAAAGACCTAAACAGAGAAGGCTCGTAGGAAGGGAGTTATGTTATGAAACATTTAGCTGTGTATTGCGGATCAAGTTACGGTGCGTCGCCGGCGTATCGGGAAGCGGCAGTCGAGCTGGGCAAAGAAATGGTACGCCGCGGGTTAACCCTGGTTTATGGGGGATCCAGCGTAGGGATCATGGGCGTACTGGCCGATACGGTCATTGCTGAAGGCGGGCAGACCATCGGCGTCATTCCACAGGTGCTGGTAGACCGGGAAATTTCGCATCAAGGGTTGACCGAGCTTCACGTGGTCGGCACGATGCATGACCGGAAGTTTAAAATGGCGGAGCTCGCCGACGCATTCCTCGTGCTTCCGGGTGGACCGGGCACGATGGAGGAGTTTTTCGAGGCGTTCACGTGGGCCCAGATCGGCATTCACCGCAAGCCCATTGGCATGCTGAACGTGAATCGTTATTACGATCCGATGATCTCCCTGTTTGAGCATATGGTACGGGAACAGTTCATGCAGCCGCAGTACCAATCTATGGCCATCATTGAGCCAAATGTGTCTGTATTGCTGGACATGATGAGTAAATATGAAGCCCCTGCCGTTAAAAGTTATGTTAAATAAGCCTTAACATACAGACAGCCGCAGTCCGGAGACTGCGGCTGTTGTTCAAGAGGCAACCCGGGTAATGGCAATCCCAGGCTCGATCACGTAAAACGACTAGTATCGTCTTTGGTTAAGCGGGGTATCCACTTTGCTTTGGAGATGTGCCAAGCGGACCATAATGGTCGCCGCTTCAGCCTTGGTGACCGGCTTCGCCGGGTCGAATTTACCCCCCGCGGCGTCCATCAGTCCGAGCTTCAACATAAGCGCAACAGCGCCTTTGTCCTGGATCGTATTCGCGTCGGAGAGGGACAACGCCTGTGCATCCTGCTGGAAGAACTTGGACAGGCGGTTGTAATGCAGAGCCGTGGTCAGGCTGGTGGCCACCGCTTCACGGGTCAGCTTCTGCTCCGGATGCAGCTCCGAGGATTTCAAGTCTTTCAGCCAGCCTTTATCCGTGAATAGCTGTACCGCTCCCGCGATCGGACTGTCGGCTGGAACGTCGGTGAAGACTGGTTGATACTGGCCCCCATAATAGTTTTGATCCGGGTAAACCCCTTTTGCCATCATTTGGATCCAGTCCCCCAAAGTCAGCTCCGCATCGGGATGGAGCAAGCCATCTTCACCAGGCGACAACACGCGGTATTCGAGCAGCGTCGCCAAATCCTTGCTTGCCGCGTGGTTTGCCGCATCGCTCGGAAGCGCAGCGCTCTTGTCCTTGTTCGAAACGGGCAGCAGACTTGATGCTTCGGTTTTCCCTGTAACCCCATCGATATATCCTACGTTCCGGTCTCCGTTCAGCGTTGGAACATACGCCAATCGAACAGCCGGCTCCACGTACGTGTTATCCACTGTGTAGCCGCCGCTGCTGATGTACCGCAGCTCCACGCTGAGATCGTCCAGCAGGCGCTGCTGTGCGTCTTTCGCTTCAACTTTTGCTGTCAGATTGTCCAACGCTTTGATATCTTTATCCGACAGGTAGGTATCCGCATTGTAGCTTACCAACTTGCCGCTGCCGTCGATGGAGACGCTCACCGTCATTCCGTTAACAGGCAAGTCCTTGTAGAAACGCTGGAACACAAATTGGTAAACCGTCTTCGATGCCGGATTCAATGTTTTGGCATCTGACAGCTTCAAAACTTCGGCAGCATTCGGATAATGGGCCAGCACCAGCTCAATGGCTTTCGCTTGTGCCTGGGCTTCTGTCACGGACGGAGCGGTAGCTTTAGCCGGTTCGGCATCCGGATACTGAAACTCATGGTAGCTCAGCAGCTGCCCTGTGTCGGCGTCCACGTACGCGTACTTGCTGTCATCGCGGTTTATTCCGGCAGTTCTTTTGTTCCAGTTCAAGCTCCAAACTTGCTTACCGGTGCCGCCCCAATAATTGCTGAGATTTGATTGGATCTGGTAATCCGGGCCCGGGGCAATGCCTTGAAGCCGCTGCAGCACTTCGTCCGAAGTCAGTTGTCCGCCTTTGTTCGGGGTGAATACTTTACCGGAAGCCTTTAAAGCGGTATAGCTAACCGCTTGGCTTGGGCCTTCCAAATCCTTACCAAAAATGGTATCGATCCGCTTTCCGGAATTGGCATCCATCGGCTCCAATGTCCGGTCTGGAACATAGCCGATCTTCCATTCCCGGTTGGCAGACGTATCGTACAGCGAGGTAGACGGTATGTACGCTAGCGTTACGGACAAGCCCTGCTCAAGTCTCTTCTCAGCATCGTCCTTGCTGATGGCTGCTTTCGCCGCCGGATAATTTCCCTGGTAAGTATTACGGTTAAAGCGGACGATATTTCCGTTGCCATCCACGTCCAGGCTCACATACTCGTTGTCGGCAGGAATCCCATTGACGTCAACCGTGTAAGAAAATGAATACTGAACCGGTCCGAACAAAGCCTTGCTGGAAGAATAGAGATACTGGTTTGACGGTTTCATCGTACCTGCTTTAATGGAAGGAGCCGCTTTGGGTATAAACGCCTCGGCGATTTTCTGAGCTTCCTGCTCGGAAACCGCCGGCGGGTAATAGGCTGTGTTGGAATCGTCTAACGGGTACATATATGGATAACTATAACTGAGAATATCTCCTGTAATCGCATCCACTTCGGTACTGAAGCCCATCGAGTGGTTCCCCTGTTGAATCGTCCAATTCTGCTCCCATACCTTCTTCGTGTTGGATGGGTACACGTTCTGCTCACCATAGGTTACTCCGTTCAGCTTTGCATCTTTCAATTCAGGAAACAAAGACCTAATACGCGATTCCGCTTGGGCTTTCGTAATTTTGGCGTCGGCCGGATTGAGTCCCTTCGAGGCTGTGGAGCCGCTGTCCTGGGACGCTGATACTACGGAATCCTTCACAACGGAAGTCCCGCTGGCTGTATCCGCTGATGCCAACAAGGGCACCTGCAGCAGACTGAGTCCAAGTGTGCCTGCAAGCACCTTTTTGGCTACAGATGTGTTTCTTAAGCTCCTCTCCTTTGCCTGATTTTTTGGCATGCCCGCGGCATGTTGTTGTTCGTCCATCCTTCTTCCTCCCTGTTATACCAATATAAACCATTTTGATTATAACATGGGACGTTAGAGAATTGGCCTCCACTTTGGATTTTTCAGGAAAATTTTTGTACCGCAGCATCTTGTGCTAAGCAGAAAGTCCGTTTATGCTATAATCAGTTGAACGCCGGAAGCTTTGATTTGCCGTGAAGTTAGACACCCGTTTCCGGGCGAACATGATAACGATGGAGGAATCTACAGATGAAAAGAATGAAGACGATCGATTCCGGGAAGCCGCAAAAGGTTTCCAGCGATCCGGTTCTCGGGGGACGCAATTCCTGGAGCCGCAAGCCGATGACACAGGTAGTCAGCAATAAGAAAGCAGAACAGCGCCGATCGTGGTGCCGCAAAGGCACGGACGACGGCGCTTTTTTAATAGGAAATCAGAAAGTATACATTTAGCGGATGAATCGAACCATCCGGGACGAAGCGGGATTAATAAGCCGTCCAGCCGGCGTCCGCTGTAATGACCGTACCGTTTACAAAGCTGGAATCGTCCGAGGCGAGGAACAAAGCGACCTTCGCGATTTCATCCGGCTTGCCGGTTCTTGGATTCACGCCCATGCCGGCCATCGCTTGCTGCACGCCAAGCGCGTTCATATCCATACTAGGCGTATCTGACATAATGTTGGTCTCCACCCCGCCCGGGGCGATCGCGTTGCAGCGAATGCCGAGCTTCGCGTACTGGTAGCCGACATTTTTGGTCAAACCAATCACGGCATGCTTGGACGCCGTATAAGCTGCCCCAGCCCGGGAGCCAAACAATCCGCCGACGGATGCCGTATTGACGATGACGCCTTTTCCCTGCTTGACCATAATGGGAAGCGCTTTGCGGATTGCCCGCATCGGGCCTGTCGTATTGACGGCGAAGACACGCTCCCACAGTTCGTCGGTCACTTCGGCCGCTGCCACCATTTTATCCATAATTCCCGCATTGTTGACCAGAACGTCCAGCGATCCGTACTGATTCACTGCGGTATCGATCATGTTCTGCACATCTTCTTCCTTGGCAACATTCGCGATGACCCCAACTGCGGTACCGCCCTGCTGCTGAATTTCCGCAACGACTTGGTCAAGAGAGGCCTGGGAGATATCAGCGAGAACCAGTTTGGCGCCTTCCTTAGCGAATAAAAGAGCCATTTCCTTTCCCATTCCTGATCCGGCACCTGTAATAACCGTTACTTTGTCTTGTAGCTTCATGACCAACCTACCTCCAACCTTTGAATTAGACAACACATTGTCTATAATCATTATAGCGCCCGTCCAATTTGGCGATCAAACGTCAATCTGGCCGAAAATGTCTATTTTACAGCGTTTTCAATATCATTTGGAGGATATTAGATATATGAACAAACGAGTCACCTACACCCAGCACTACCTATCCGAGGCTTTAATCAGCCTTATGGCGGAAAAGGACTACGCTTCGATCACCATCCGCAACATTGTGGAAAAAGCGGGCGTGAACCGTTCGACCTTCTATCTTCATTATTACGACAAGGATGACCTGCTGAACCAAACTGCATCCGGCATTCTTACGGCGCTTCGCAGCGCGATGCGCAATCCTTCCTATACCCATGAGTCGGCCAGGAAGGAATATGAGGAATCCGGTAAACCGATTTCTTCAGCCGTGGCCTTGTTTGAGCATATCCGTCAGCATGCGGCATTCTACACCATCATGATGAATGTCAAGGATTTCCCTGTCCAGCTGGACCAGGTGATCAAGAGCGAACTGCTCGCTTTCACCACAGACGCGCTCCAGGCTTCCTTCTCCTCCGGCGGGATGATGGGGCTCATCTACTATTGGCTGAACCATCAAATGCAAGAGACGGCTGAGGAGATGGCCCTATGGCTTACGCGCGCTGCGCTGTATCCGCTGAATCGGCCGGAGGCGTAACCAGCAGGACCGACCTTTTTCCCCTTCTGCACCATTCTCAATGCATGCTAGCCGAACTTGATCACGAACCTATGAATCCAGTTTCTATAATCCATTTGCAGGGCTGCCGTGGCTCTCAAGCGTCTAATGAATATGATGTCACTGGTCAACGGCAGTGAAGTGGATCGTGAGCAGCGCCCCCCGACTTAAGTCCAGTTTGAGACTGGTCCACGGGCCGTTTTGTTTGAACGCATGAAAGCATACACTGTTACTATAGCAGGTTCATTACATAAGCTTACCCACTTATAACATAAGCAAACTTTTTTATAGAAACGAGGGCCGCTCTCTAGCGAAGCCCGAAATTAATCTAGGTAGAAGGTGAACAATCGTGCAAAAGAAGCGTGTACTCATATTATCCGAGGGATTCGGCAGCGGTCATACCCAGGCGGGTTATGCGCTGGCTGCTGGCATGAAGGAAATTCAACCCAATGTCCATACCAAGGTGATCGAGCTTGGCTCTTTTCTGAATCCTACCGTAGCTCCATGGATCTTGTCAGCCTACCGTCTCACGGTAAGCACCAATCCGGCCCTTGTCGGCATGCTTTATCGAAAACAGCATGACAAACCGCTGAAGCGTCTGACCGCTTTGGCGCTCCATAAATTGTTCTACAATCATACGGCTGATGTGATCCGTCAGCTGAGACCCGACCTCATCGTCTGCACCCATCCGATCCCCAGCGCAATTATCGGACGGCTGAAGGCTTCCGGACTGGACGTTCCGCTCTGCACGGTCATTACCGATTACGACGCACACGGCTCCTGGATGAACCGTCAGGTGGACCAGTTCCTCGTATCGACGGAATCCGTCCGCCGGATTTTGTTGAAACGCGGGGTTCATCCAAACAGCGTGAACGTAACCGGCATCCCGGTCCATCCGACGTTTTGGACGAAGGAAGATAAAGCGGCGGTAAGGCGGAAGCTGAAGCTGAAAAACATGCCGACGGTCTTCATTATGGGCGGCGGCTGGGGATTGGTCGCAAACAAGGAGCTGTTCTACCAGCTCGCCCAATGGAAGGATCGCGTACAGCTCGTGTTCTGTGTCGGGAATAACCAGAAGCTGCTAACCAAGTTAAAGAGCTCGCCCGCATTCTCGCATCCGAATATCGTTGTGATCGGGCAGACGAAGGAAGTCAGCAAATGGATGGATGCCTCCGACCTGCTCATTACAAAGCCGGGCGGGATGACCTGCACCGAAGCGATGGCCAAAGGGCTGCCCATGCTGTTCTGTGAGTCCATTCCGGGCCAAGAGGAGAAAAACTGCGAATATTTTGTCAGCGGCGGCTATGGTGAAGTCCTGAGCCCGCTTGTCCTGGACCGGTGGCTGCATGCCATCAGCACCGGCGGTACCGCTGCCGCACCGCACGGCTTCCGCATGAGCCCGTACCATTCCGCTCCACGCGAGGTTTACCGGCCGGAGCGGTGCGCGGAGGAGCTCGTAGAACTGCTGAACGCACGCACGGCCGGTTCAAGACCGGCGGAGCTGCGGCGCAGTCTCTGGGCCAGCATGTAACGCTGATCCGTGCTTACGATCATAAGAAAAACGTCTATCGACGTACCTTCAATGAAGACAGACCGCGTTTAGCTGAAGTTTTTCTTGCGAGATCCGGAAGCGGAGGCTCCGAATCCTATACTTTCTGATCTCTTAAGAAAAACGTCTATCGACGTACCTTCAAAGAAGACAGACCGCGTTT
>NZ_JACVTM010000021.1:0-96381 GCF_016624415.1 Paenibacillus sp. S28
GGCTTCCTGATATTGCAAGAAAAACTTCCTTTAAACGCGGTCTGTCTTCTTAGAAGGTACGTCGATAGACGTTTTTCTTATTTCTCCGACTGATCCCGGAGTTGAAGTACGGATAACCGTGTTCTTGCTGCATCCCACAAACGGAGGTTACTGCGGAACGCTGCCGTTTAATCTCTTCAAGGCTTCCTCCACCGGAGT
This sequence comes from Paenibacillus sp. S28, assembly GCF_016624415.1. Lineage (NCBI taxonomy): Bacteria > Bacillati > Bacillota > Bacilli > Caryophanales > Paenibacillaceae > Paenibacillus > Paenibacillus sp. S28. The sequence continues at coordinate 199 of NZ_JACVTM010000021.1, forward strand.
ATCGCCTTCAAGCAGGTCGAACGACTGGTTATGGGTCTGCCGGATTTGCAGCGCCGCGAGAACAGCTGCGGCCACATCATCTCTGGATACCCGGCCGTGACGCTGCAGCTCCGGAGCGGCATGCACCTTGCCTTTGCCAGGCTCGTTTGTCAGCCCGCCCGGACGGATAATCGTATAGTTCAGTCCGCTTTCCTCCAGGATGGTCTCGGCCTTGCGTTTGGCCATCAGGAAGGGCTTCAGGAAAGAAGGCATGGCGTCCGGATCCTTGGTGCCCATAGAGCTGATCAGCACAAACCGCGGAATTTGCTCCAGCACGCTCTGCTCAATGAGCCGAACGGTTCCGACATGATCCACATGCTCCGGATCACCCGAGGTGCCGGCCCCTGCGGCGCAGACGACGATGTCCGCTCCTTTCATACCGTCAGAGAAAGCCCCCGACAAGTCTCCAAGGTAACCCTTGGCTCCTGCGGATTCCAGATCCCGGAGGTAGTCTTCTTTACGGACCAGCCCTCTCACGTCATAACCTGCCTCAACCAGCTTCGATACGATTCTGCGCCCGGTCTGCCCGTTTGCGCCTGCCACAAAAACGGTTGTCATCGTTGATCACCTCTACGTATGCATTACCCCGATGTCCAGGGCGGGAACACAGGTTTTGATAGGATTCCAAAAATAAACAAATTCGCCAGGTCGGCGTCCGGGGGAACGAAACATCGACCTGGCGAATTCGGTTGGGAGTGGTCCATGATATATGGCATAGCAGGCAGGGCGAACACGGTTCGTCCACTCTATGCTCCTGTTCTTTTTATACCCGGCGGCCATAGGGTTGAAACAGGAGTCCTCATTTTTTCTTTTGCGGATTTTGCCGACTCGCTTTAAGATAGAAATACAAGCATATACAGACTTCATATAGAGGGAGATGGAGCGGGAGATGATCGAGCAAGAGAACGGCGTTTTTCCTGCGGTGTGCCCGCTGGACTGCCCGGATACCTGCGGCCTGCTGCTGCACAAGGAGAACGGTAGAATCGTCAAAGTGACCGGCAACCCGGATCACCCGATTACTCAGGGTGCGATCTGCAATAAGGTAAGAAACATGACAGAGCGGGTTTATCATCCGGACCGGGTGTTGTACCCAATGAAGCGTACGGGGCCCAAAGGGGAAGGCCGTTTTGAGCGGATTACCTGGGACGAAGCCGTGACAGAAATTACTCAGCGCTTTCGGGATATTATTGCGGAGCATGGCTCCGAAGCGATACTGCCCTACAGCTTCTACGGCAATATGGGCATTCTCAGCGTCGACGGCATGGACCGGCGTTTCCTCAATGCGCTGGGTACAAGCCGTTTGGACCAAACGATATGCAACTCCGCCGGCGGCGCCGGCTGGAAATATACGATGGGCTTCGGCGGCGGGACGACGCCGGAGGATACTGAATACGCCGACCTGATTCTGGTCTGGGGCGGCAACATCATCAGCACGAACATGCACCAAGTCGTCATTGCGGAGAGAGCCCGCAAGCGCGGAGCCAAAGTGGTCGTCATCGACGTGCACCGCAACCGCACCGGCCAGTGGGCCGACTGGTTTATTCCGCTGTATCCCGGAACGGATACGGCGCTCGCACTGGGCATGATGCACATCCTGTTCCGCGACGGACTGACGGACAATGACTTTATGGTCAAGTACACTGTCGGCCATGAGGAGCTGCGGGAGCATGTGAAGGCGTACACCCCGGCCCGTGTATCCCAAATTACGGGCATTCCTGAGGAAGATATCGAGAAGCTGGCCCGTATGTACGGCGAGGCGGAAGCCGCCTACATCCACATCGGCAACGGGCTGCAGCATCATGACAACGGCGGCATGAACATCCGCAGCATCGCCTGCCTGCCGGCGCTGACCGGCCACTGGCTGAAGCAGGGCGGAGGTGCCGCCAAGTCCAACGGCGGCTATAACGCGATGAACAGCGAAGCGCTGGAACGCCCGGATCTGCGGCCGAATCCGGAGGCGCGCAGCATCAACATGAACCGGATCGGGGAAGCGCTGGCCATGACGGAGCAGCCGATCAAGGCGCTGCTTGTCTACTGCAGCAACCCGCTCGTCGTCGCGCCGGATACGGCACGGGTTCAGGCCGGATTTGCCCGGGAGGACCTGTTTACGGTCGTGCATGACCTGTTTATGACCGATACGGCGAAATACGCCGATATCCTTCTGCCGGCGACCTCTTCCTTTGAGAGCACAGATTTGTTCGGTTCATACTGGCATCAATATGTTCAGATCCAGGAGCCGGTCATTCCCGCGCAGGGCGAGAGCAAGAGCAACGTGGAGCTGTTCTCTCTGCTGGGCCGGGCGATGGGCTTTGATGAAGAAGCCTTCTCCCAGACAGAGGAGCAGATGATCGAAGCGGCGCTGGATTATCCGGACAATCCCTATCTGAACGGAGTAACCTTGGAGTCGCTGAAGGAGCGGCGCTTCGTCAAGCTCGACATGACGCCGAAGCAGCACTATTTGGACCGGCTGCCGACCCCTTCAGGCAAAATCGAGCTGTATTCCGAAGCGATGAAGCAGGCAGGATTGCCGCCACTGCCGGAGTATGTCCCGCTGAAGGAAGGCTATGACGGTGAGCGACGTCCTGCGGCAGGAGAGAGCTTCCCGCTCATGTTCATTTCGCCGCCGAACCACAATTTCCTGAACTCCACCTTCGCCAATGTGGAAAAGCATCAGAAGCTGGAAAAGGAGCCGGTGCTGCAGATCCATCCGGAAGACGCCGCTGCTCGCGGCATTACCGACGGGGATCCCGTCTGCGTATACAACGAGCGGGGACAGTATGAGCTGAAGGCTGTGGTCACGGATAAAATGCTTCCCGGCACTGTCGTAAGCCAGGGATTGTGGTGGGCAAAGGACGGCCGCAGACAGCGGGCCAACGCCTTGACGCCCGACCGCCTGGCCGACATGGGCGGTGGAGCCACGTTCTTCTCAACCACTGTCGAAGTAAAGCGTCAGTGAAGGTCATTGCGGGATGACACAATATGATAGATACTGTCATGTGGGACGGCAGACATAACGAAAAATTGCTACAGGTGTCAGCCGGCTTTACGCTTGGCGGACACCTGCCGGAGAGCCCCCAGGGGCTTTCTTTTTTTCGTTCGTTATCTGCCGGTTTCAGAAGCCGGACATCTGCCCGGCCTTACCACATACCGCTGCACAGGAGATTCCTAACATGAAATTTCTGCAATCCTATCCAAGGGAAGTTCAAATATTTTTGGCGGCCAGCCTGATCAACTCGGCGGGCGGGTCGCTGATGTGGCCGCTCACCACCATGTACGTGTTTGAGGAGCTGGGCCACTCGATGGCCGACGCCGGCCTGGTCATCATGGTCCAGGCGCTGGGCGGCATCATCGGCCAGCTGCTCGGCGGAGCGCTGTACCACCGGGTCGGGGTGAAGCGGCTCATCGTCGGGTCGCTTGGCCTCAATGCGCTTGGTTTGTTCGCCCTGCCTTTCATCAGCCCGTATTGGTATTTATACATGGCTTTGATGGGCTTTATCGGCTTCTGCAACGCCGTGTCCATGCCGGCGATCCAGGCGTTCATCGGGTACCGCTTCGCCGACCGGCGGGGCGAGCTGTTTAACGTCGTGTACGTCGCCAACAACATCGGCGTTGCCCTGGGGACGGCACTGAGCGGATTCCTTGCCGATCTGTCCTATGACCTGACCTTTATTCTGAACGGGGTCACCTCGGCGGTTTTCGCGATGTTTTTCCTGAATTATCTCAGCCGGCTCGATAAGGAGCAGGGGCCGGTTCATCTGCAGAAAAAGGACAAGCCCGAACGTGCCGAAGGTACCTGGTCCCTGCTCTGCAATACGAGGGTTTACCTGTTCATCGGCATCGGTTCCCTGTTTCTCTGGCTGGGGAACTCGATCTGGAACACAGGCGTGTCCCCGTTCATTATCTCCGAGGGCATGCCGAAGCGGGCCTATGGCTTCCTGTGGACGATGAACGGCATTCTCATTTTTGTCGCCCAGCCGCTGACAAGCCTGATCAAGCGCTGGTTCGCACGGACCTCGTCGGCCCAAATTACGGCCAGCGGCCTCTTTTACCTTGGGGCCTATCTTGTCATTGCTGGTCTGCACAGTTATCCGGGAATGGTCATGGCTATGATCCTGGCGACGCTCGGAGAGATGCTGATCTCGCCGGCCATCCCGGCTTTTATTTCCGATCACGCCTATAAGGCGGCTCCGTTCTATATCGGTTTGACCGGGGGAATGGGGGCCGTCGGAAGAATGGCAGGGCCCTATGTCATGGGAATACTGTATGATAACGGAGGAATCATGCCGGTGACCTGGCTGGCGATTGGGGTAGCGGTGCTGTCGGTCGTGTTCTTTGTGACGCACGCGGTTCGCAACCGGCAGGCGGAGATCGATCTGGCCGAATCCTTCGGAAGCTGACGATGACTCGAATACCCCCCCTGAACCTGGTCCTAGTTTACTATCAATTGAGGTGAAGCTGTTATGCCATCCGAACATCGTGTTTTGACCATCCGCCTCTCGGAAATGAGGGACGCCCTGGCGCTGATGGATATCGACGCCCTCGTGTGGAACGAGTGGACCGCTCCGGAACCGGTCCGCTGGTCTTCCCGGGAGGACTATCTGCGTCACTGCCCGCCGGGTTCCCAGCTGGTGGCCGTGGTGGACAACGTATTGTGCGGGTACATCGGATTTCGTCCGGCTACGGGCCTCTCCAGCAACAGCCATGTTTGTGAAATTAACATTGCGGTTCATCCCGATTATCAGCAGGAGGGGATCGGGTCGAGGCTGATCGAGGCGGGAAAGAAATGGGCGCAGGAGCAAGGAAAAAGAAAGCTGAGACTGCGGGTCCTGTCTTCCAACCCCGGAGCCATCGCATTTTACCGCAAATGTGGATTTATACAGGAGGGCTGCCTGGAACGGGAATTTTGTATCGGCGGCCGCGATGTCGATGATATATTGATGAGCTGTTTTCTGGCGCGTCCTTAATGGGGCTATGGGGCTATCCGTCCTGTAAAATACCATAATATGACATTTTTTGTGCATAATTAGTCAGTCTGCCCGATATAAAACGGTACAAAAGGGACTTTCACAAGGTGAAGGTTCCTTTTTATACTATAATTAACGCTTTGTCATCAGCAGCATTCAAGAATCCGAATGGTTTCATCCCCGAATGATCAGTTTATAAGGGTATAGCAGAATTTATAGAAGAGGGGTCATAAGAGAATGGATCTTCATCTTGAGGGTAAAAAGGCGCTTGTCATTGCATCCAGTCAAGGACTGGGCAAAGCGATCGCCGCTGAACTGGTGCGAGAAGGAGCCGATGTGATGCTGGTCAGCCGCAGCGACGGCAAGCTGGAGGCGGTACAGCAGGAGCTGCAGAAGCTCGGCAGCGGCGTGGTGGAATATTACGCGGCGGACATTACGATTCCGCATGAAGTGGAAGCGATGGTGCGTTATACGGCCGAGAAGTTCGGCCGCATCGATATATTGGTCAATAACGGAGGCGGTCCGTCTCCGGGAACGTTTGAAACGCTGACGGATGAAGACTGGGATAAAGCTTTCCAGCTGAACCTGCTCAGCTATGTCCGAATGATCCGTGAGGTGCTTCCACATATGAAGGGACTGGGCGGGCATATCGTCAATTTGACGTCGACGTCGATCAAGCAGCCGATTCCCGGGCTCATTCTGTCGAATACGTTCCGCAACGGCGTAGCCGGCATGAGCAAGTCTTTGTCTCAGGAGCTGGCTCAGTACGGAATCTTGGTGAACACGGTGGCACCGGGGCGGATCGAGACCGACCGGATCATCCAGCTGAACGAATCGAATGCGAAAGCGAAGGGTGTTAGCGCGGAAGAGGTCGCAGAGCAGTCCCAGAGCGAAATTCCGCTCGGACGGTACGGAACGCCGGAGGAATTCGCCAAGGGCGTCGTATTCCTGTTATCGGGTGCCAATACCTATATTACCGGCACAACCCTTGTCATTGACGGCGGGCTGGTACAGGCCCTCTAAGGGCCATCCCAGCTCGTGTAATTCTTTTGTACCGGCACACCCCCAAATGCTATGATGGGAGCAAGATGATCAATTTGGAGGGAAGCCGCAATGAATCAGGTGGATACCGCTTACCGGATCGTATCGGTGAACGTCGGCAAGCCGATCACGGTGGAGTATATGGGCAAACCGCTCACAACCGGCATACATAAACGCCCGATTGAAGGAGAAGTGTTCGTCGGACGCACGCAGATGGACGGGGACGGCCAGGGCGACATGATAAATCATGGCGGACCGAACAAGGCGGTCTGCGTCTATCCTGTAGAGCATTACGCTTATTGGGAGAGAGAGCTGGGGATTCCGATGGAATGCCCGGCCTTTGGCGAGAATTTGACCGTATCCGGGCTGCTGGAAGAAGAGGTGTGCATCGGCGATACGTTTGAAATCGGCGGGACGGTCATGCAGGTCGCCCAGCCGAGATTTCCCTGCTTCAAAATCGCCAGCAAGCACGGGGTGACCGACTTCCCGGCGCGGGTGCTGAATACCGGGTACAGCGGATTTTATCTCCGCGTACTCCAGGAAGGGGTGCTGGACCGTCAGTCGTCCATCGTCAAGCGTGAATCCTACCCGGGCGGCGTGACGGTAGCCGCGGTTCTGCGCCAGCTGGCGCTGGGACGCAAGCGGGCGGACCGGGAAGAGATTGCCCGGATGCTCCAAGTCGAAGCCCTTGCTTCGACCGTGAAGGAGCAGTTCAGCAACTGGCTGGCCTAAACCGGACATGCTGCGGCCAGACCGCCGGCCGCCCAGTTATCCAGGCTGCCGAACGTCTGCGCATCGCTGAATGACCGCTTCATCGTATGGCAAAAATGCCGCCGTCCCCTGTCCGTTGGACAGGAGCGGCGGCATTTTGTCTGCCTTGGAGGAAGGGTTTTCAAAACGGGCTACCGAAGCAGCTTCCATTCGCTTTGTATCATCCCATAGACCGCGTGATTCACGTATCCTTGGGGCAGCTTCTCCGCTTCACGGACGATTCCCTCGAGAACGAATCCCAGCCGTTCGGGGATCGCGCGGCTGCGGTGGTTGCCCGTTGCGCAGCGGATTTCGACCCGGTTGAGATCCATGTCCATCAGGGCATAATCGACAAAGGTCCGGCAGGCGCTGGTCATGATGCCTTTGCCTTCAAATTCCTTCCCCAGCCAGTAGCCGATGCTGACGGAGCGGTTGTTCCAGTCGATCTGATGGTAGCTGATCAGACCGGCGATCTCATCGTCTACCCAAATGCCGGCGGAAATGCCGCCGTTCTCGGCGCCCTGCTTAATGGCATTTTTCACAAAATTGGCCGTATGCTCCACTTCCCGGATCGCATCCACCCAGGGGAGCCATTCCCGCAGCCGGTCACGTGACCGGTCGGTCAAGTGAAACAGCGGGCGTGCATGCTGCAGCGCCAGGGGCCGGAGCTCAATTTGGTCGTCAAGTGCGTATGTAAACATGAATGAATCCCTCTTTCTTTTCCCAAGATCGGCGAAATTGGCGGCCAGCTTATAAATGTAACCAACCATGCGTTTTCACTTCTCCCCTCGTACTTAACGGGACGCTTTAACCTTTTGTTCCAATGCGTATATATCGTCTTCCAGGGATATCATTCTCTGGCTGACCACATGGCGGCAGTCGCTCAGCGCCTGGTTGTACACATGCGGAGCGATGCGCGTCATAAAGAAGTCCAGCACGCCGTCCGCTGCCAGCTCACCGATGGCTTCGCCGCGTTCATTCTCAAAAAACTGCTGGATCTGCTGAATCGCCTGGTCCCGCTGTTCCTTCGCCAGCTTCATCGATTGCATATGCCTTTAGGCCCCCTTCGGCTTTTATTTCCATGCTACCTTATTCCTCAATTGGCGTCAAAATGGTATTAGCCCCAATTTTCATGTTTGTCCCTGGGTTGGGGAAGGATGTATAAGGCTTCGCGTTCACGTAAAAGGGGAGAGGAGCGCGAATGATTGAACTCTCCCGGCATTACAGGTATATTTATATGAAACAAGCTTTATACAGAGAATAAGATGGACGAGGTCTATCTATAAAGAAGACTTTATGGATGAAAGGTTGATAACTGTGGAGAAACCAAGCACTCCCTCCAATTTTATTAAAAATGTCATAACGGAAGACCTGAAGTCGGGCAAGGTTCAGAAAGTAGTCACCCGCTTTCCTCCGGAACCGAACGGCTATTTGCATATTGGGCATGCCAAGGCGATCTGGATCAATTTCGCGCTGGCCGGCGAATTCGAAGGCGCAACGAACCTGCGCTTTGACGATACGAACCCGCTGAAGGAAGACGTGGAGTTCGTCAGATCCATTGAGGAAGACGTGAAATGGCTTGGATACGAATGGGCAGAGAAGCGTTATGCCTCGGACTATTTCGATGAGATGTACAACCGTGCGGTGCTCTTGATCAAAAAAGGCAAAGCGTATGTCGACGATCAGACAGCCGATCAAATCCGCGAGACGCGTGGCACGCTGACCGAACCGGGCCAGAACAGCCCTTACCGTGACCGCAGCGCCGAGGAGAACCTCGAGCTGTTTGAGAAAATGCGCAACGGTGAGTTCAAGGATGGGGAGAAGGTGCTTCGGGCCAAGATCGACATGGCCTCGCCGAACATCAACCTGCGGGATCCGGTCATTTACCGGATCGCCCATGCCACGCACCACAACACGGGGGACAAGTGGTGCATTTACCCGATGTATGCGTTCGCCCATCCGCTGGAGGACGCCATCGAAGGCGTAACGCACTCCCTCTGCTCGTTGGAGTTTGAGGATCAGCGCCCGTTCTATGATTGGGTCATCCAGGAATGCGAGATGGAGAGCACGCCGCATCAATACGAATTCGGCCGCCTGAATCTGGCGCAGACGCTGACCAGCAAGCGGAAGCTGAAGCTGCTCGTGGACGAGAAGATCGTCGACGGCTGGGACGATCCCCGCATGCCGACGATTTCCGGACTCCGCCGCCGCGGCTACACGCCGGAAGCAATCCGGAATTTCGTGTACGAGACCGGCATCTCGAAGAGCCAGGGCCTGGTGGATCTGCAAATGCTGGAGCATTTTATCCGGGAGGACCTCAAGCTGAAGGCTCCGCGCACGATGGCGGTGCTGCGGCCGTTGAAAGTGGTCATCACCAACTATCCGGAAGGCCAGGTGGAGTGGCTCGAAGCGGAGAACAATACCGAGAACCCGGACATGGGCACGCGGCAAATCCCATTCTCGCGCGAAATTTACATCGAGCAGGACGACTTCATGGAGAACCCGCCGAACAAATATTTCCGTTTGTTCCCGGGCAACGAGGTCCGGCTGAAGAATGCCTACTTCATTAAATGCCATGACTTCGTGAAGGACGAGAACGGCCAGGTGACGGAAATTCACTGCACCTATGATCCGGAGACGAAGAGCGGCACCGGCTTCACCGGCCGCAAGGTCAAGGGAACCATCCACTGGGTCGAAGCTTCCCATGCCGTACCGGCCGAGTTCCGTCTGTATGAGCCGCTGATCAAAGCGGAAGAGACGGATGCCCCAGCCGAGGAGAACGAAGCCGAAACGGCAGAGAAAAGCTTCCTGGACCAAATCAATCCGAACTCCCTCGAAGTGCTGCACGGCTTTGTGGAAGCGGACATGAAGAATGCCAAGCCGCAGGACAAGTTCCAGTTTTTCCGGCACGGATATTTTAACGTGGATTCGAAGTATTCTGCGCCCGGACAACCGGTATTTAACCTGGTCGTCTCCCTGAAGAGCTCGTTTCAACTGCCGAAATAAGGCGGAATCGTCTCGGCACAAGAACCTATGAGAAGACCTGCAACGTTCGAATGACATATAGAAAAGCCAGCCGCAGATGCAATCATCCAGCGGCTGGCTTTTTGTTTATGTTTAGCTTGCTCTGTCTCGCTTTTGTCAAGCTTTGGCCCGGCCAATCGAGTCCAGCTTCTTTAGAGCGGTGAATCGTCATCATCGGCAGGCCCGGTCACAGTTCCGGCAGCCCCTGCCTGGGTATGATGCTGAACGCGAATCCAGTACCACATAATGCCGAAGCCGGCCGCGCCGATCAGTGCCAGCATCACGCAAATTTTGTACATGGCAGCCCCGCCGAAGTTCTGGAACAGCCAGCCGCCGGCCAGGCTGCCGAGCATGCCGGAGATGCCGCTCCAAGTGAGCGTGTAGAGCGCCTGAGCGGGTCCGCGGAATGGGGCCGGCGTCAGCAGGCGCACCACCTGGGTTCCGACAAAGAAGAAGCCGCCGAAGGTGATGCTGTGAAGGATCTGGATGACGGCGATTTCGACCGGGCTCGTGGCGTTCGCCATCAGCTGCCAGCGAAGGACAAACAGAAGGCTCACAAGGGAAAGGCAGCCCACGAGCGTGGACAATTTACGCCTTAGATAACGATTGAACAGAATCAGCACGCCCATCTCCAGAATGGACGACAGGAAGACGGCAAGTCCCACTACCGTTTTTGATCCTCCCAGTTCCGTGATGTAGAGCGACATGAACGTATTATTCATAAAGGTAGGGACGGAGACAGCCACCCCCAGAACGATAAAAGCGATAAAATAACGGTTCACCGCAAATCTGCCAAAGCCCCGAAGACGCATCGGCGGCGTTTCGGAGGTCCGCTTGAGCGGAGGCAGGAGCAGGACGGACACGATCGCCAGGACAAGGATTCCCGTAAACACGAAGGAAAGGCGGGAGATTCCGATCCGGTCGAGGAAGAGGCCGGCCGCCACAGCCGTCACCGCCCAGCCTATAGAGCCCCACATCCGGAACGCGCCGAACCGGTGCGGCTGATCCGGAATATAGCCGAGAATCAGCGTGTTGCTCTGCGCAAACATCGGGCTTTGAAAGAAGAAAAAGAGCATCATGGCCACATAAATCATCGTAAACGTATCGGCATGAAATACAAATTGAGTCAGCAGCAGGGTGCCCGCCATCATGAGCAGCAGGCTGCGCTTGGTGTCCCGCAGGCGTTCGCTGGCAAACGTCCAGACCGGATTGGCCAGCAGGGAGATCAACGGCCCCAGTGCCATCAGGCTGCCGATTTCCAGTTTGTTCATTCCCGCATCCTGCAGGTATAATTGAAAATAGCTGGTGAAAATCACCATGGTGCCGTAAATTAAAAAGTTGAACGCCTTGAGCGACGTTAACGAAGACGGCTTGATTCCGTTTTCCTGCACGCTAGCACATTCCTTTCCGGCCGTTTGCTAATATATAGGTTGAACTGAAGTTCCGCATTGTAATCTTCTGATGACCCGCTTCTATGCGCAAAGTTAGAAATTCTTCCGTTCATTCCATATCGAAAGCGGCGTTTTAAAGACTGCCAATCCCACTTTATCATTAGTTGAAAAGGGATACAAACCAACTTTTGAGAATTATCCCATAATTTATTTGGAGCTACTTTAAATGTATGAAAAATAGGACCTGGATTGCCTGTTCATGCTTGTAACGAGAGGGATGAGACGAACGATGTTCAAGGTCACAGGAATTTTGCTGGCCGGGGGTCAATCCAGCCGGATGGGGACCGATAAGGCACTGCTGAGCGTGAACGGCGAAACGGTAATCGAGCGGATCGTCCGCTTGATGTCGCCGTCTGCTTCAAATATCATCATTTCGGCTAATGACGACGAAAAATATGCGTTCCTGGGCAAAGATGTGGTGCATGACCGTTATCCGGGACAGGGACCGCTGTCGGGATTGCATGCCGGACTGCATGCTGCCGCCACGCCTTGGAGCATCGTCACGGCTTGTGATATGCCGTTTGTGACGGAAGAGGTTTTTCGTTTTCTGGCACAGAAGGCAGAAGAAGCGGTGGCGGTTATGGGTGATGATAAAAGCGGACTCCAGGCCATCGTCCCGGTATCGGGGGGGCGCATTCAGCCGCTGCTGGCTGCCTACCATCGCAGTGTTCTGCCGTCCCTGGAGACGTGCTTGTCTTCCGGCCGGCTGCGTCTGACCGGGTGGCTGGAGCAGCTGAAGGTGTGCTATGTCTCCGAGGAAGAGCTCATCCAGGAGCTTGGGCCTGGTGCGGACAAAGCCTTCTATAACATGAATGAGCCTTCAGACTATAAGCGTGCCATGACAGGTCTTTCTTGAGAGAGGATTTTTGTTAAGTTGTCTGTATATTCCGATTTTATGCATAGGTTAGTAGGTTAGGTTTCGTCGGCAAGCCTAAACTCTATAGAAAAAGGACGTGCCCTTTCCCGTTAGGGAGAGAAGCACGTCCTTTTTATTTGAAGATATTAATCCTCTACTTTCGGTTTCCGGAATTTCATCAGGAACTCGTACACAACCGGCACGATAACCAGCGTCAGCAGCGTGGAGCTGACCAAACCGCCGATAACCGTGATGCCGAGACCTCTGGAGATGATGCCGGCACTGTTCTCCAGTCCCGATACGAGCGGCAGCAGGGCACCGATGGTGGCGAGCGCCGTCATCAGAATCGGACGGAGACGGGTGGCTCCGGCTTCCAGCAGTGCTTCGCGCGTCGACAAGCCTTCGCGTTCCTTGTGAATGACCCGGTCGATCAGAACGATCGCGTTGGTTACGACGATACCGATCAGCATCAGGGCGCCCATCAGGGCTGATACGTTCAGCGTCTCTCCGCCGATCCAGAGGCCGACAAGTCCGCCAATGATCGTAAACGGCAGGGAGAACAGGATCGCAAACGGCGCCAGGCCGCCGCCGAAGGTTACGACGAGCACGAAGTAGACGATGGCGATCGCCGCAGCCATGGCCAGGCCGAGCTGGGTGAACGTATCGTTGATCTGCTGGGTGGTGCCGCCGAATTTAACTTCGACGCCGTCCGGTAAATCGATCTTGTCGATTTCCTTCTGCAGGTCCGAAGAAGCTTTGCCGACGTTGGAGGTGACGATGTTGGCCGTCACGTCCACGACCATTTTGCCGTCGTTGCGGGTGATCGTATCCGGCGATGTGCCTTTTTCCACTTTGGCGACGTCTTTGATCGGAACGTTCATGCCAAGCGGCGATTGAACCGTTTCGTTGGCAATATCGTTGATGCTCTTGTATTCCTTGTTGTCGGTTTCGATATAAACCTTGTAGTCTTTGTTGTCGACCGTCACTTCGGTCAGCACCGGACGTTCGCGGACCGGGCTCAGCTTCATGGCGATTTGACCGGCCGTCAAGCCCATCGAGCTGAGCTTTTGCTGATCCGCCACGATCGTGTATTGGTCATAAGCTTTGGTCAGGCTTGTTTTCGCTTTTTCAAAATTATCCTTGTCTGCCTGCACCAGCTTCAGGATTTGCTCGGAGACCGGCTTGATATCATCCAGACTGTTGCCGTAGACGCTGACGCTGAGCGAGCTTCCGCCCATGCCGCCGGACATGTCCATCAAGCTCCATTCTCCGGTGGATACTTGTTTCTTCAGACCTTCCACGAGGTTTTTCTTCACGTTCTCAAAGTCTTTCGTATCTTTGTTGTACTCTACATAGAACAGACCCGAATTGGACGAAGATCCTCCAGCCAGCGGATTGCCGCTGCCGCCGACGGAGTACTGCATCTTGTCGATGTTCGGCTGGCTCAAAATGTATTTCTCGGCTTCAAGGGCCCGCTTCTCTACGGTTTCCAGCTGAGCGCCAGGTTCAGGCGAGTAGGTCACCATGATGTATTTGTCTTCCTGGTCCGGCAGGAAGCTGGTGCCGATCAGCGGGGTCAGGAAGAAGCTTGCCACGAGCAGAATAACCGCTGAGCCGAATGTGATCAGCTTGTGGGACAAGGCCCAGTTCAGAATCCGCTGATAGCCGCGGGCCATCCGGCCCGGCTTGTCGTGGTCATGCTGCTTGGAGGACTTGATGCCCTTCTTGAACAGGCTGTGGGCCAGCATCGGCACGAGCGTGATCGCCACGAGCAGGGAAGCCAGCAGGGCGAAGACCATCGTGAGCGCAAACGGCAGGAACAGCTCGCCGACCATGCCGGTGACGAACGCCAGCGGCAGGAAGACCGCAATCGTTACGATCGTCGAGGACATGATCGGAACGAACATTTCGCGCGTCGCTTCGCGGATAAGTTCGCGTCCGCGCAGCTTCTCGCCGCTGCTGGTCAAGCGGCGGTAAATGTTCTCGATGACGACGATGGAGTCGTCGACGACGCGGCCGATCGCGACGGTCATCGCGCCGAGCGTCATCATGTTGAGCGTAATATCGAGCCGCCACAGAATCAGCAGGGCGATCAGCAGCGACAGCGGAATCGACAGGATCGAGATGATCGTGGAGCGAATGTTCCGCAGGAAGATCAGGATGATGATAACGGCGAAGAGCGCGCCGAAGACCGCTTTATCCAGCATCGTCGACACGGAGTCTTCGATCGGTTTGCCCTGGTCGAGCAGCACCGTAAGCTCCATGCCCTTGAACTGGCCTTCAAGGTCTTTGGCTTTGTCCTTCACGGCATTGACTACGTCCACCGTGTTGGCGTCATTGTCCTTGACGATTTGCAGGCCGATCGAGGCCTTGCCGTTCGTGCGGGACACCGACTCCGCGCTGCCGACGACCTTGATGTCGGCGATATCGCTGAGCTTCACCGTCGGAATGCCGGTTGGAACGCCGGCCTGGCCGCCTTGAACGGAAGCTGCAGCATTGCCTGCCCCAGCACCGGCTGCGCTGCCTGCGCCTGCACCAGCAGCAGCGCCCGCGCCACCGGTACCTTGACCGGCTGCCCCGGCAGTGCCGCTCTGTCCTTGTGCGCTGCCCGCTCCCGGCGTAACCGGAATCGTCAGTTTTTTCAAATCATCGAGCGTTGTGATGTTGCCATCCACGACAACCGCTTTGGAGGACTGCTCCAGATTGAACAGACCGAGCGGAACCCGTACGGAGGAGCCTTGAACGATGCCCTTGACGGTATCTTCGGTCAGGCCGAGCTGAGCCATTTTCTCCTTATTAAATGTCAGCTGGACGTCTTTCACGTATTGTCCGGAGACGGAGACGGAAGCGACGCCTGGAATTTTCTCCAGTTCAGGCACGACTTCATCCTCAATGTTCTTGGTCAGACCCTCAAGATCGCTTGAGCTGTCGGACGCGCTGAGGGATACGACCGGAAACGAGCTCAGGCTGAACTTGGAGATCGTCGGCTTCTGGGCGCCGTCAGGCAGCGTCACTTCGTTGAGCGCTTCCCGGACAGCTGCGGTGGCCTGATCGAGGTCCGTGCCGTAGTCGAATTCCATGGCGATGTTGGCTGCGTTCTCCATAGACGTAGAGGAGACGTTCTTGACCCCGTCCACGTTCTGCAGCCGCTGCTCCAGCGGGATCGTAATATCCTGCACGACGCCTTCCGGCGCTGCGCCCGGGTAAACGGCGGTCACGCTAAGAAACGGGATGTTGATGTTCGGAATCGTCTCCTGCTTCATCACCAGCCCGCTGTACAAACCGGCGGCGGCGACGATGACCGTCAGGATCCAGATGGCGAATTTATTGTTCAACGAAAAATTAATAATGCTCTTCATTTCGCAGGTTTCTGCTCCTCTCCTTTATATCTCTTGCTCACGCTTCAGGTACGGTCGGTTCTTGAAAACACGTACAGCTTGCAGATTTCCTTCAGTTCGCGGCTTAAGGAACCAAGCTCGGGCACGCTCTCCAGGTTGGCGATCATGCCGGCCAGGATCGCTTTGCGCGGTTCGATGTCCCGAAACTCCTTATCGATGATGTCGATCGACTCTTGGGCCAGATCACGCTCTGGTCCTTCCGGCAGCTTGTCCTTCAACAGATCCCGCATCTGCTTGGTAATGATTAGCGGATGCCGCAGGCTTCCGCCGGACCGGTCCTTCAGCTTCTCCGTCCACTCGGTCCATATCCCGGGGGAAATAAGCGGATCCCGCTGTGACCGGACCATGCCGCCGACGACTTCGTCCAGCAAGTACACGATATGGTCGGCAACCCGCCGGATGTTCAGCGGCAGACCCGGAATAAACAGCGTCCGGATATATCCGTCGAGAAGGCCCACCACAAACATGGTAAGGTCCAGCGTGTAAGGATACACGTCATCCCCATAAATTTGCTCGAGCTTGTTTTTAAACCACTGGATGCCGATGATTTGCTTTTCACGCAAATGTTTGTGGGACGGAGGCTTTTTTCCCGAAGCATGGTGATCCTGAATTTGCACCACCAGGAACTCGCGGAGCTCCACGAGCAGATTCAGCACGACTTCCAGCTGTTTCCGCAGCTGTTCTTTGGGAGTCAGAAGGTGTTCCTGTTCCACCTGCATGACGCTGTCCCGGATCAGGCCCTCACAATACAGATAGATGCTGCTCTCCAGATCCTCCTTGGATTTGAAATGCAGATACAAGCTGCCTTTGGACATGCCGCAGTATTCCGCGATTTCCTGCATGGAGGTAGCCGAAATTCCCTTTGTGGAAAACAGCTGCAGGGCGGTTTTCAGAATCTGTTTTTTCTTGTCCGCCAATTTCTCAGACAAATGCACCTTCACCCCTTTCTGACACTTCGGTTCTCAAATTGACCGCCTAGTCAGAACGATTATATTACAAAGCGAAGGTGGTTTTCAAACAACCCGGCGCCATTTACAAAAAAAGGCACCTTCCTGGTTGTAATACGCAGGAAGGTGCCGGTTGGGCTCCATATTTATAGAGAATGAATATGGCGAAATTGTGACGGTTTTGATAGGCGGTTCTCTTAACCCATACAGCCCGGGAACATGCCGGTCGAAATGGCTAAACGGTTCCAGCAGTTAATGGCGTTGATCGCCATCAGCAGGTCGACGATTTCCTTCTCGTCAAAATGTTCCCTGACCCTGCCGAACACTTCTTCCGGGACGCCCGCCTCGGAAATTTTCGTCACGTATTCCGCAAGCTCCAGCGCAGCACGCTGCTGCTCGGTGAATACGGGAGCTTCCCGCCATACGCATACCAGCGTCAGCTGCTCCTGGTAATCTCCCAGCTTGAGCAGGTCCTTGCTGTGCATATCCAGGCAAAACGCGCATCCGTTAATTTGCGACACCCGGATCTTGATCAGCTCGTAGAGAACCTTGTCGATCGAGCTGCCGTGGGCAAACTGCTCAAAAGCAAGCATCGCTTTAAAAGCCGGCATATTGGCGTCCCTGTAATTCAATCTGATTTTCATCGATAACAGCCTCCTTTAGGTTCATTCACTAAGAAGACTAATCAGGGACGGAATTTGTGACATCAATCCATAAAAAAGCAAAAAAATTATGAGATCAGCTTCAAACCTACCGCTGAGGCCAAAATCATCGCAATAAACAGAATTCGCCGCCATTCCTTGGGCTCGCCGAACAGAAACATGCCGGCCAGCGTGCTGCCGACCGTACCGATGCCGGTCCAGACGGCGTACGCCGTTCCCATCGGAATCGAGTTCATGGCGTAGGACAGCAGGGAGAAGCTGACGATAAAGGACAGGATCAGCATGACATATGCCGGCAGCCCTTTCTTTTGCGTGACGCCCTTGATCCCGATGACGCCGAACATTTCGCACAGGCCGGCGATGACGATTGCAATCCAAGCCATCAGTGATTCGCCTCCTTTTGTCCCTTGCCGTCTTTGTCAGTGACCAGCTTAAGGCCGATCACTCCGGCGAGAAGAACGAGAATGAGCAGCGACTTGGACCATCGGAACGGTTCGCCGAAGAACAGCATCTCGGCAACGACGGTGCCGGCCGTTCCCAGGCCGGTAAACACCGCGTACACCGTCCCGACCGGCAGATGGTTCGAAGCGTTAATAATGAGAATGAAGCTCGCGATGATGGCGATGACAGTGAGAATCCATTCAAGCGCATTGTCCGAGTGCTTCAGGCCGGACACCCACAGCACTTCCACAACGCCCCCGATAATAACAGAAAGCCAGTGGCGGTTCATGATGATCCTCCTTTATTTGTCCGTTAGGATGCCACTTGCGTCAAATATGATGAATGCCCGCCCAGTATACGGGCCATGATGCCGTCAGTCTTCGCTGCGATCCCTCCAGCCCGCCGCACACCATTTCGATAAGGACCCCGTCAATCAGCGTCATATAGGCGACGGCTGCACCGTCCGGATCCTTAACCGGGAGGTGGCCGGCGGAAGCGTGGTGGCGCATGACGCGAATCATCCGCTTTTCCATCGAATCCAGAAACGGAAAGACCAGTTCCATGACCTGATCATGCAGCGAGGAAGGCGGAAAGTAGGCCATGCGCAGCACAAACTTGGTTTTGCTGCTCCGGGTGTACTCCTCCTGGAGATACTCCAGCAGTCCTTTGAGCCGCTGCTCGAGCGGCTGGTCTTTCAGGCTGATATAGCGGCGGATAATACGGGTCCCTTCCTCATCGAGGGCGCCCTTCAGCGTTTGCAGGAACAGCTCATCCTTCCCTTTGAAATGCGCGTAGATGGATGGCTTTTTGATGCCGACTTCCTCGGCTATTTTTTGCAGGGACGCTCCTTCATATCCATCCTTGGCAAAATGCGATAATGCAGCTTCGAGCAGGGTGTTTTTGGCGTTCATATCATCGACTCCTATTGACTACCTAACGGTCGTTAGGTGATATTTTTTCACACAATGCAGCCAATGTCAAGAAGATGGGCATTCTAACATCAGGCATGCACGGAAATTTCAGGCGGGCTTGTCCATTCGATAAAAATTCGTAGGAACTTTGAACTTGTTCATGTAAAATATACCTTATGGGTTTGGACGATGACCATGGATATGCATGTTTTTTAATGATACTTAAGAGAGGTAACATATGAGACGGGGAATACAAATCTTTATCATTGCCGCGATATTATTTGCGTTTTACTATTTTGGTTTCGGCGTGTTCGGCAAAACCGCGGGAACCATTGTCAGTATATTTTCCACGCTTACCGTCGTGTCGCTCGGGTTCATGATTTTTATGGAGAACCGCAACCCGTCCTCGACGATGGCCTGGATTCTGCTGCTCGCCCTGATGCCGGTGGTGGGTCTGTTCTTTTATCTGCTCTTCGGGCAAAACTACTTCAAACGTCGCAAGTTCGATAAAAAAGCCGAGCAGGATCTCAGAACATATGACCGGCTGGAGGAGAATGGTGCGCGGTTCCATCCGGATCTATCTTCCTTTAATCCCATGCAGCAGCAGCTGCTGCATCTCTCGCAGCGGCTGGCGCGGACTCCGATTTCCTTCTCCAGCGATACCAAAGTGCTGACCAACGGGCAGGAAACGTTCTCCACCCTGCTGAAGGAGCTTGAGAAGGCCAGGCATCATATTCATATGGAATACTACATTTACCGCGCCGATCATATCGGAACAAGGATTCAGCAGATTTTAATTGAAAAGGCCAAAGCCGGCGTGCAGGTCCGTTTTATGTACGATGCCTGGGGAAGCATGCAGCTGCCCAAATCGTTCCTTCGGGCCATGCAGGAAGCCGGGGTTCAGGTCGTCGCGTACGGAAGCTCCAAGGCGTTTTTTCTCTCCCGGGTCAACTTCCGCAACCACCGCAAAATCGTCGTGATCGACGGCAAGGTTGGCTTTATCGGCGGGCTGAACGTCGGGGACGAGTACCTGAGCCGCAATGCGGCATACGGCTTCTGGAGAGACACCCATATGCGCGTCAGGGGCGAGGCGGTGCGGACGCTGCAAATTATTTTCCTGCAGGACTGGCTCTATATGACCGGGGAAAAGGTGCTGGACGCCGAATATCTGTCTCCCGAGCTGGCGGAAAGCAGCGGCGGCGCCGTGCAGATTATCCCGAGCGGACCGGACAACGACCGGCGTACGCTCAAAAATATTTTTTTCTCGATGATCACCTCGGCGCAGAAATCGGTCTGGCTGGCGACGCCTTATTTTATCCCGGACGACGATATCCTGACGTCCTTGCGCGTGGCCGCGATGTCGGGGCTCGACGTACGCATCCTTTTTCCGTCCAAGCCGGATAAGTGGCTGCCGTTCCTGGCTTCCCATTCGTATTTTCCTTCGCTGCTCGACGTGGGCGTCAAAATTTACGAATACGAAAAAGGGTTCCTGCATTCCAAGCTGCTGATCATTGACGGCGAGGTGGCGACGATCGGAACCGCCAATATGGACATGCGAAGCTTCCATTTGAATTTTGAAGTGAACGCGCTGCTGGTGCAGACCGAGAGTGTGCAGCGGATCGTGTCGGACTTTGAACGGGATTTGGTATATACGAAGCAAATCATTCCCGATAAATTTAATAAGAAAAAAATACCGGAACGCTTTATGGAGTCGCTCGCGAGGCTGCTATCCCCTTTGCTGTAGCGGCTTTGCGGTGGTACGAGGTAGGCGAAAAAGCTTCTTTGGGCGGCCCGTGAGTGGTTGACATTCACGCGGCCGCCGATTATATTTGTGATAATGATTCTCATTATTGTGGACGGACGTTATTAGGCAGTTTTAAATCATAGGATAGGCAGAATTGGGGGTTACGGGAAAGATGACGCTTTTGCAAACGGAAGCACTGACGCTGGGGTACGGCGATACCGATATTATTAAAGACCTGCATTTGGACATTCCCGAAGGCAAAGTTACGGTTCTGATCGGCAGCAACGGGTGCGGCAAATCCACGCTGCTTCGTTCCATGGCGCGTCTTTTGCGTCCGAAGAGCGGATCGGTTCTGCTCGACGGCAAGGAAATCCATCGGACGTCGACCAAGGAAGTTGCCCGGAATATGGCAATTCTGCCGCAGGGACCGACGGCTCCGGAGGGGCTGACCGTGCTTCAGCTGGTGAAGCAGGGGCGTTATCCGCACCAATCGTGGCTGAAGCAGTGGAGTGCGGAGGATGAGCGTCTGGTGAACGAAGCGCTGGAAATGACGCGCCTCACCGATTTGGCCGACCGCGCGGTCGACTCCCTGTCCGGCGGACAGCGGCAGCGGGCCTGGATTGCCATGACGCTGGCGCAAAACACCGACCTGATTCTGCTTGACGAGCCGACGACGTACCTGGATTTGAGCCATCAGATCGAGGTGCTGGATCTGCTGTATGAGCTGAACCGTGAGCAGGGACGGACGATCGTGATGGTGCTTCATGACCTGAACCTGGCCTGCCGTTACGCCGATCATATGATTGCCGTGAAGAACCAGGGCGTCTATTGTGCCGGTGCACCGGAAGACGTGCTGACGCCGCAGATGGTCAAGGAAGTATTCTGCATGGACTGCATGATTGCGGAGGATCCGATCTTCGGAACGCCGATGTGCGTGCCGCACGGCAAAGGCCGCTTGTGCGGAGACCGGTGCAAGCTGTCGGCGGTCTGCGAAGCTTAGTGAATCCGTTCCGCGAGCAGGAATTCACTTGAATTGTAATAACGAGATGGAACATATAACAGAAGGCGCTTCTGCATTACAGAAGGCGCCTTTTTTGCGTTATATGATCAATAATGGCCAATATCGGTGGATCCATCCGGATGAAATGACTGTGCTGATAAGGCCTAGGTCCAAACCGGGAGAATTGAGGACATCCGTGAAAGCATCGGCACTTGGTGACAGATCAGAAGGTCGTAAATCCAAGCAGCTTCTGCACCCGGAACAGAAAGTCCTTGAACCAGGTGGACTTTTCCTGATACGCGCTCAGGTCCAGACTGTAGTGCCCGTCCCGGTTGTTCCAGAGCCGGTCAAAATAGCCGGCCATCTGCCGGTCCAGCGCATCGCCGTGTGGAACGGATATCCAGAGGTCGTTCTCCAGATTGTAATTGTCCAGGTTCCGCGGCGTGAGATTGGTTGAGCCGCCCATGATCACGGAGCTGCCTGAAGGATTGGAGATGTACATCAGCTTCGTATGATACTGTTCCTCGGTCGTGTTGTACCAGCGGATGGCGATACGGCCATCGGAACGCTTGGTGAGCTCTTTCGCTACCGGACGGTTCGGGATGCCGATTTTGTCCTGACCAAAAGCGTTCTGATTGGGGTCAAGCAGCAGCCGGATGTTAACGCCGCGGTCGGCGGCATCCAGCAGGGCGCTCATCACCTTTTCATCGGCCAGATAGAACATGCCCATCCACAGGGTGGACCCTTGCGGCGCCTGGTTGATCTCCAGCAGCGTATACTTGTCGATTTTGCCTTCGGTCAGATAGCGGACGGCTATTTTCCCTTGGGATGATTTCTTAGCGTCCTCGGAGGCAGGGGTATAAACCGGGAGCCGGTAGTCTCCGGACAGCCGGGCCGCGGCCTGCTCGCCTTTCAGGATATCGCCGATAATCGGGCCTTGCACCTCAAAGGCAATATTGGAGTGGTAAGCGCTGGCATCATGCACGTTACCGGAAGAGACCAGAGCGGTCTTCTCGCTGACCACAACCTTGCGGTGGTTGGCCTTAACGTTCAGCATTTTTAAATACGACCTTGCGGTGACCTTGGGCCCGTCGTTGGCCATCAGATTCGGAATCCATCCGTTGCCCGACTGGCCGAACCACTGGATAAACGTCCGCCACACGGCGGAATAGATCGGGTTCGAATCCCGCAGCGGATCCACATCGGTCACGACGACCTGGATGCCCGCAGCCTTCATCGCTTCGAGCAGGGGGTTGGGGGCGGAGCCGTAATTCGTATTGATCTGGTCCGTAATAAAGACGATCTGCATCTGGGGATACTGCTTTTTATGCGCTATGAGCTTGTCCGCCAAGTCCTTGCTGACGGTCGGAAACTTCTGCCCTTTATGCTTGTAATCGTTAAACAGGAACAGATCAATGACAAGAAACTCCCTGGATTCATCGACAATCTGCATGATCCGATTCGTAATCTGGGGCTCATGGATGACCTGCCCTTGGTTATCAGGGTAAGTCAAGTCGCGATAGAAGCGGACTTGATCGACATGGTAGAGCGGGCTCTCGTAGGAAATGCCGGGAGGAAGCGGCTTGTGTGTCTGATAAACGATGACCCCGGCGAGCCAAAGGATGAGCAAGCAGGCCGCAGCCAGAATCCAGCGCCGAACCCGGCGTTTACGGCTTTTCCCCTGCGGCTGCCAGCTGGCCGTACGCGAATGGTACGGTTCAGGTGCGTGCTGAGATGGGATATGGTGGGTCATCGAGTCATCGCCTCCTTTGCTTGTCCACTGCAGCCGGGTTAAACGGCAGGGTTCTCTGAGGGAATGCCCCACGGTTTGGAACCCTGCCTTGCTTGGTACAGCGGTCTAACCAACTATTAACGTCGAAAGGGCCTGTTTGAAGCAGCGGAACGTTGTCATCATATGGGAAAAGGGCATGGTGACCCTCGGTAGCCTAGAAAAACGTGCCATACAGCAAATAGATGTTCAGCGCTGCGATGACGGCTGCTACGATCCATGCCAGTATCCGCACCCAGCGCGGGGCGATAAAAGGTCCCATCTTAACGGGATCGGATGTGAATTTGACGAGCGGGAACACGGCAAAGGACAGCTGCAGCGAAAGGATGACCTGGCTGAAAATCAGCAGCTGGCCGGTGGAGCCTTCCCCGTAAATTCCGATCACGATCACGGCGGGAACGATAGCGATCAGGCGCGTAATCAGACGGCGGATCCATGGCTTCAGGCGGATGTTCATAAAGCCTTCCATAACGATCTGGCCTGCGAGGGTTCCCGTCAGCGTCGAGTTTTGGCCGGAAGCGAGCAGCGCGACGGCGAACAGAACGCTGGCCGCACCTGTGCCGAGCAGCGGAGTAAGCAGCTGGTAGGCGTCTTGAATCTCCGCTACTTCAGTATGCCCCGTTGAATAAAAGGCAGACGCCGCAAGGATCAGAATGGCCGCATTGACGAACAGGGCGATGGTGAGCGCCACGGTGGAATCCGCGGTTGCGAAACGGATGGCCGATTTCTTGCCGGCGATGGACTCATCGTACCGCCGGGTCTGCACGATCGAGGAGTGCAGGTACAGGTTGTGGGGCATGACGGTCGCGCCGAGCATGGCCAGGGCGATGTACAGCATTTCCGGGTTCTGCACGATGTCTGCCGTTGGAACGAATCCGGCCATGACCGCGCCCATCTCCGGCTTGGACAGGAACAATTCGACCCCGAAACACATGATGATAACAGCGATAAACGAAATGACCAAAATTTCGATATGCCGAAATCCTTTGTTTTGCAGCAGCAGCACCAGAAGGACGTCCACAGATGTAATGAGGACACCGGCCAGCAGCGGCAGGCCGAACAGCAGCTGCAGCGCGATGGCTGAGCCGATGATTTCGGCCAGATCGCAGGCCGCAATCGCCAGCTCGCATAATATCCAGAGCCCAACGCTGACGGGCTTGCTGTAATGATCGCGGCAGGCCTGGGCCAAGTCCCTTCCCGTAGCAATGCCAAGGCGGGCGGACAGGGACTGGAGTAGAATCGCCATGAGGTTCGAAATCATGATGACCGACAGCAGCGAGTAGTTGAACATGGCGCCGCCGGCCAAATCGGAGGCCCAGTTGCCGGGATCCATGTATCCGACGGCGACGAGGTATCCGGGACCCGCGAAGGCGAGCATTTTGCGGAAGAAGCTGCCCTTCAAGGGAACCTTCATCGATTTATGGACCTCGGGCAGGCTTGGCGGACCGCCTCCTTTGCGCCAGCCGCTTCCGGCGGCGGCCAGTCGGCTCTCCTCACTTGCGTTCATGGGCAGCACTCCTTTCACAACATTCTTTCGATTCAAATCGAGTCTAAACGGCTATCACATCCTATTGGAAAGCACCTGGGCGGTTGCATGTACTTCAAAAATTTTCCCCAAGGAAACTTTGTGGGCTCCTAAGCTAACGCTTCGGCCGAACAACCTGCAAAGCATTTATGGCTCGCTGCTGTGATATGTGCCTGTGTGAGCAGCCAGCATTACACTGCGATGTGTGAACCGGGTCGTGGGAGAAGAGAGGCACGGCGTAATCATCGGGATGTACAGGATGGAAGGTCGGCTCGGTTTGAGGCAAGTTGGCGAATTTACCAGAGGTTCTGTGGTATAATACTTTCTTTAGAGAATCGTGCGGTGACGAGCGGGTCACGAAGTGAATCAAGGTTTGCAGCATATCCATGAAAGGGGCGCATCAGATGAACGGAAACGAAGCGGAAAGCGGGTCTTTGCTGCCCGAAATACCTACAGGGGAAAGAAAAATCGAGCACGTGCGCCTGTGCTTGAACGAAGATGTGGGCAGTGGCGTAACCTCCGGCCTGGAGCAGTACCGCTTTCGCCACTGTGCGCTGCCGGAGATCGGCTTCGAGGAGATTTCCCTCGAAGCCTCCTTCCTCGGGCGGACGCTCCGGACGCCGCTCCTGATCAGCTCCATGACGGGCGGAAGCGATGCGACTGGGGCGATTAACGCTCGCCTGGCTGCCGTCGCCGAGCGGCGCGGCTGGGCTCTCGGGGTCGGCTCGGTCCGCGCGGCGGTGGAGAAGGAGGAGCTCGCGCCGACCTTCCATGTGCGCGCGCATGCGCCGACGATCCCGGTGATCGCGAACCTGGGCGCGGTCCAGCTGAACTACGGCTTCGGCGTGGAGCAGTGCCAAAGGGCCGTCGATATCGCCGGAGCGGACATGCTTGTGCTGCACCTGAACGGCCTGCAGGAGGTGTTCCAGCCGGAGGGGAACACGAATTTCAGCGGCCTGCTGTCCCGGATCGGAGAGGTGTGCCGCCGGCTGGACGTGCCGGTCGGCGTCAAGGAGGTCGGCTGGGGCATCGACGGGGACACGGCGGCGCGGCTGTACGACGCGGGCGCGGCCTTCGTCGATGTGGCCGGCGCCGGCGGGACTTCGTGGAGCCAGGTCGAGAAGTTCCGCAGCCGGGACGTGGTTAGGCGCCGGGCGGCGGAGGCGTTCGCGGGCTGGGGCATCCCGACCGCGGAATGCATTGCCGAGGTGCGGGCGGTATCCCCGCACGGAGGGCTGATCGGCAGCGGCGGGCTGCAGGGCGGCGTGGACGCCGCCAAGGCGCTGGCGCTCGGCGCCGATCTCGCGGGCTTTGGCCGCAGCCTGCTCGGCCCGGCCGTCTCGTCCGAGCAGGCGCTGGACGAGGCGCTGGCGCAGGTCGAATTCGAGCTGCGCACCGCGATGTTCGGCATTGGCGCGGCGGACGTCGCCGCGCTGAAGGGTACGCGCCGGCTGGTGCGGACCCGGCCGTAACCTGGGCGGCGGACCGCAGTCCCCAGGCCGCAGGCAGCTGGATGATGGCAAAAAGCAAACAATCAACCAAAGGCCCATTTTCCTCATCGGAAATTAGGCCTTTTTTGCTGCCCTTATGGGTGTTGCCGCATTCCGTTGGGTCATAGATCCAAAAAATTTATATAATATTTACCAAAAAAAGTTTTGCCTTCGTTTCTGCCTGCCCTTATATTAAGAGTACAAATAACGTGAAATGTTCGCCTTTAGGACATGAAGGTTGTTGAATTTGATGTAAAGGGGAAGGTGACTCTGCTTTGAAGAAATCCATTTTTCAGTTGAACACAAGAACTGTGGTGACGATAGGCATCGGTGCGGCCCTCTATGGAGCCACCAGCTTTATTGGAATTCCCGTGGGACCCGATACCTCGCTGCGTCCGGCGATTGCGCTGCTGGCGATTTTCGGCGCCCTGTTCGGCCCGGTGGTCGGGTTTATCGCAGGGCTGATCGGCCACGTGCTGAACGACCTGCTCACCAGCGGTACGGTATGGTGGGGCTGGGCGCTCGGTTCCGGCATTACAGCCGCATTTATGGGACTCATTTACTTATCCAAGGGGTTTGACCCGCAGAACGGTACATACAAAGGAAAACATATCGGATTGTTCATCGTATACGGCGTCGTCGGCATCATTCTGTCGCTGCTCTTCTCGGGATGGTTTGACATCACGTTTATGGGCGAGCCGTCGGATAAGCTGCTGGTGCAGGTTACGGCCGCTTCGATTTCGAATATCGTCGTCTTTTTGGTGCTCGGGGTTCCGGCTGTGATCGGATTTGCCCGCAGAAACGCCAAAGTCAGCAATTTAAGCGTCAACGAGTAGGTGCTTGGCAGAGCGCCACAGGATAGGAGATTTACGTCATGATGCAGCCGATCATCTCGTTTCAACAGTACAGTTTTAAATATAAAAATCAGTCGGAGCCCACGCTGAAGGACATTACGCTGGACATTTATCTCGGAGAAAAGATCTGGATCGCCGGTCCCAGCGGCTCCGGCAAATCGACCTTGGCCCATTGTATCAATGGGCTTATTCCTTTTACCTACGGCGGAGACATCCGCGGCAGTCTGAGTATTGCCGGACGGAATCCCGCCGAATTGAGTATATTCGAACTGAGCCGCACGGTGGGGACGATTTTGCAGGACCAGGACTCCCAGTTCGTGGGCTTAAGTGTGGCCGAGGACGTGGCGTTTGTCATGGAAAATAAAGCGATGCCCCGCGAGCAAATGAAGCGGGAAACGGCCGCTTCCCTGGAGCGGGTCGGCATGCTGGATTATATCGACCACAGCCCTTACGAGCTGTCGGGCGGGCAGAAGCAGAGCGTGTCCCTGGCCGGCGTGCTGTCGACGGATGCGGAGGTGCTGCTGTTCGACGAGCCGCTGGCCAACCTCGATCCGGCAGGCGGGCGCAAAGCGATGCAGCTTATCGACGATATCCACCGGCAGGGCGGCAAAACGGTTATCATCATCGAGCACCGGGTGGAGGATGTGCTGCAGCAGCCGATCGACCGGATCGTGCTGATGAAGGACGGAGGCATCGAGGCGGTCGGTACGCCGGACGAGATTCTGGCGTCCGGCCTGCTGCGCGGCTGCGGCTTGCGGCCGCCGCTGTATGTCGATGCGCTGCGGTATGCCGGCGTATCCCTGGATGGCGTTCAAGGCCTCAGCCGGCCGCAGCCGCTGGGCATTCCCGGCCTTGGTGAGCGGCTGGATGGATGGAGCGAACAAGCAGCTGCCGGGGCGCCGTCACAGCCAGCAGAACCGCTGCTGGACGTACGCGGGCTGACCTTCGGGTATGAGCCCGGGCAGCCGGTTCTCAAGGATGTGTCGCTGCAAGTCGGCGCCGGAGAAATCGTTGCGCTCCTGGGGAACAACGGGGCGGGCAAATCGACGCTGTCCCAGCTGATTACGGGCATTCTGAAGCCGCAGTCCGGCTCGATGCGGTATGCCGGCCAGGATATGGCCTCGTGGTCGATCCGCCGCCGGGGTGAAGCGATCGGCTATGTGATGCAGAACCCGAACCGGATGATCACGCAGCATATGATCGCGGACGAGGTTGGCCTCGGCCTGAAGGTCCGCGGCGTGCCTGCCGCTGAGATCAAGGAGCGGGTCGCCGGCGTTCTGCAGACCTGCGGGCTGTATCCTTTCCGCAACTGGCCCGTTTCCGCGCTCAGCTACGGCCAGAAGAAGCGGCTCAGCATCGCCGCGATTCTCGTGCTGGCGCCGAAGCTGATGATTTTGGATGAGCCCACGGCCGGCCAGGATTATCGGCATTACCAGGAGTTTATGGATTTTATCGAGCAATTGGCCGGACAAGGCATCGCATTCCTGCTCATTACGCACGACATGTATCTGGCTTTGGAGTACGCGCAGCGCGCCGTGGTGCTCAGCGGAGGAGAGGTGCTCGCCGCCGACACGGTCGCCTCGGTGCTCAGCCGTCCGGAGGTGACGGAGCCGGCCCATTTGAAGGAGACGTCGCTGTCCCTCTTCGCCAAAGCCAACGGCCTGGCTTCGCCGGAGCGGTTTGTGCGGGCTTTTATCAACGCAGAGAAGAAGGGGAAGAAGGGCCATGAATAGAACGGGCAGCCTCTATGTCACGGGGAACTCGCTGTTTCACCGGCTGGACGGAGCGGTCAAGCTGGTGCTGTTTATGGCCTGGACGGTCATGACGTACATGTTTCTGGACCTGCGGGTGTTTGTGCTGATGCTGGTTGTCGGGATCGCGCTGCTGATGACGGCAGGGATTCCTTTTAAAAAGATGGCGTTTTTGTTTTGGCTGATGATTATTTTCACGGTACTGAACGGCATCTTTATTCTGCTCATCACGCCGACCTTCGGCACACGGCTGACGGGGACGGATACGCCGCTGATTCCGCTCGGCTATAACACGATCAATGCGGAGACGCTGTTTTATGTGCTGACGCTGTCGGCTAAATATTTGACGCTGCTGCCGATTACGATCCTGTGCATTTTTACTACGCAGCCTAGCGCATTTGCCGGTAGTTTGAACCGGATCGGCGTCCCTTATAAAATCGCCTACGCAGTGAGTATTGCCCTCCGCTATATTCCGGACCTGACGGAAGAATTCCGGAGCACGCTGAACTCGATGCAGGCACGCGGCATGGGGATCACGAAAGAGGACGGGAGCATTGCGCAGCGCCTGCGCAATCTGGCGGCGGTCGTCGTTCCTGTGCTGCAATCGGCACTGCACCGGATCGATTCGGTGACCAACGCGATGGAGCTGCGGGGCTTTGGCACGCAGAAGAGGCGCACCTGGTACAGCGGCAAGGAGATGGGAGGGCTGGACTGGACGTTAGCCGTGCTTGGCGTGCTGCTGCTGGCTGTGGGCATTTGGCTGAAGGTGCGGGTGCTGAAAGGATTTTGGTATCCTTTTTAGAGATCGTCTGGCAAATGTTCTGGTAAGGGGCCCGGAGAATCCGGGTCTTTTTCGTCGAAAGCTTGATTGCCTGCGTCTGCGGCATTGGTTTTCGCAGCTTTCTTTCATTCTGCCGCCTTTTCGTTTTCACACGCTCGCTGCATCTTTATCCTTACGCACTTTACTCTCCCCGGTTCAGATCGTCCCAGCAGCAAGGCGAAATGAAGGCTTAAGCCGGGCATCCGATAGTAAAGTCCAATCCTTGCCGCTCCGGGGGTTCTAATATATAATGGGTAGGATTGAGAGACGTCTGTTTAACTATTACCTAAATAGGAGTTGTCATATAAATGGCTTTGAAAGCAGGGATCGTTGGACTGCCGAACGTCGGCAAATCCACGTTGTTTAACGCAATTACCCAGGCGGGCGCCGAGTCTGCCAACTATCCGTTCTGTACGATTGATCCAAACGTCGGGGTTGTCGAAGTTCCGGACGAGCGTCTGGATAAGCTGACCGAGCTGGTTCAGCCGAACAAAACCGTACCGACCGCTTTTGAGTTCGTTGATATCGCCGGCCTGGTCCGCGGCGCGAGCAAAGGGGAAGGTCTGGGCAACAAGTTCCTCGCCCATATCCGCGAGGTGGATGCGATCGTGCACGTGGTGCGCTGCTTCGAGGACGAGAACATCACGCACGTGGACGGCAAGGTCAACCCGGTCAGCGACATTCAGACCATCAACCTGGAGCTGATCCTGGCCGACCTGGAGAGCGTGGAGAAGCGCATCGACCGTTCGCGCAAAAACATGAAGGGCGGCAACAAGCAGTACGCCCAGGAAGTTGAAGTGCTGGAGCGCCTGAAAGAAGCGCTGTACAATGACCAGCCGGCCCGCAGCGTGGAGCTGTCGGACGAAGAGAAAGTGATCGTGCGCGATCTGCACCTGCTGACCCTGAAGCCGGTTCTGTACGCGGCCAATGTGAGCGAGGACGGCGTGGCTGATGCGGACAGCAATCCGTACGTGCAGCAGGTCAAGGACTTTGCGGCAGGCGAGAACGCCGAAGTCGTTCCGATCAGCGCCAAGGTCGAGGCGGAAATCGCCGAGCTGGAAGGGGAAGACAAGGAAATGTTCCTGGAGGAGCTCGGTCTCGAAGAGTCCGGCCTGAACCGTCTGATCAAGGCGGCTTACCGCCTGCTCGGCCTGTACACGTACTTTACGGCAGGCGTGCAGGAAGTGCGCGCGTGGACGATCCGCAAAGGAACGAAGGCGCCGCAGGCAGCCGGCGTTATCCACACCGATTTTGAGCGCGGCTTTATTCGTGCCGAAGTGGTCTCCTACGACGACCTGGTCGCCGCCGGTACCATGAACGCCGCGAAGGAACGCGGCCAGCTTCGCCTGGAGGGCAAAGATTATGTCGTTGCGGACGGCGACGTAATGCATTTCCGTTTCAACGTGTAAACGTGTAACGGATGCGAACATTTGGATTTCGAGTAAGCTGATAATCAACGTAAAACCGCCATTCCCCGGGTAACCCTTGGAATGGCGGTTTTTTGGTAGGGCTGAGTGGTCGGTTATCCCCGTCCTACCCAGCGCAAAAGGCCGATTATCGCTTGCAGCCTGCGACGCTCACAGCCCCTTAATGATTCACGGTAATGCTGCCGTTGGACGTGGCCAGCCCCACGGTAAACTGTCCGTCCCCCAAGGTGGCCGTGGCGCGGGAGTCGCTCTCATCCACCCAGCCAATGTTGCCCTTGATGGAGGAGTTGGACGTCTTGGCGGTCAGCTTGGCGCTGGCGCCCTCGGGAACGGTCAGGTTAATGCTGCCGTTTGAGGTTTTCACGTCCCAATTGCCGGCGATGCCGCTATCGCCCCGAACGGCACCGTTGCTGGTCCGGATGTAGACCGGGCCGCCAAGCTGGTTGGCCGTCACCGTACCGTTGTTGGTCACCAGCTCGGAAGGGCCGCTGATGTTCGCAGCTACGATCCGGCCGTTGCTGGTCTTGGCCGACACCTTGCCCTGAATATCCTTTACGTTCAGAGTGCCGTTCGACGTCACGGCCGTCAGTCCGGCATGAAGTCCGGAAGCGTCGATGGTGGAATTTTTCGTATGCACTTCCACTTCGACTGACTCCGGAACCTGGAGGTTAAAGTAATCTTCAGGCATCGCCCAGCCGCCGATCAGGACGATATCCGGCTGGTGTTTATCCAGTGTCAGGGTCAGCGTGTCTCCTGACGTTTCCGACTTCCAGTGCTGGTTCGTCCATTTGTCGGCATTAGCCTGGGAGGATTCGGTGCGCACGCGGACTTTTCCCTCATAGGCAATATTCGAGCCTTGAGCTTCCGTTACGTTGACCTTGCCGCTGTCGAGGAAAACTTCCACCCGCTTGATCTCTCCCTGCGCCGGAACCGATCCCTGCACGGCGCTGAGGTAACCTTTGTTAAAGAGGAACGTCCAGTCGGGGTAAATCGCCTGGGCTCCACTGACAATCAGAAGCAGAATCAGGATCGTGACGCTTCCGCCGCCCAGACGAACCCGCTGGTTGGCATGCACGACATTGGAAATGACAACTTCAATGCCGAGCAGGATGAGCAGGGTGGGCCATACATATTTCAGAACTTCAAAGCTGATGAACTGATTCATTTGAAGAATGATGATGACCCCAAGGCCGATCAATCCGATGGCGGTGGTCCATTTGCCGATCTTTCGGACCGGCGGGCGCGTCTCAAGCGGTGCGGTCACAGATGCTCACTTCCCTTATGGTTTGGTCTTTTGCCAAGCAGCCACATGCCGTAAACGATCAGGCCGACGGCCAGCAGCACGCTGGTAATATTGCGGTTCAGCAGCCATTCCCACAGGCCGGGGAAGACGCCGACGAGGAGGACGAGAATGCCCATGCCGATGCAGGTCGCCCCGATCCAAAACGGATGGACTGCCGATTCTTTCTGATATCCGTTCATTTGAATCCAGTCACGCTCGGTCCAAGGATAGCCGAAAGTATCCTGGCCCATCATCATCCGCTCATGCTCCATGGCCGCGGCTTTCATCCAGCTCGCCTTCTGCAGGGCGTCAAACAGCTGGTAGAACCACAAAATCGCCAGAGCGAACGGAAACAGCATCGGAATCGACGGGATGAGGATGATGCAGACGCAGGCGCCGATCATGTACTGCAGTCCCTGTTTGGCGAATCCTAAATATAAATGGCCGAGGCCGGGAATCATGGACAACATAAACGTGAGCCATCTACTTTTTCTAATCATGGGTTACCCTCCTTAAATATGTGCTCCATTCGAGTGGATAAATGCTGCGTGGCCTCCGTCAGCCCGTTCCCCAGATGCTCGAAAATCCCGAATTGGAATAAGCAAAAGGTCAGGCAGGCCGCAAGCCCGAAATGGGCCAGCTTGGATTTCTGCGACTCGCGGGGCCGGCTTCTTGGCAGCGATCTTACCGCCAGCGGCGGCATTTGACGGACTTCCTCCATCACGCCGGCAACGATATCCGGCATATCTATGACCGGACCGGGATTCTCCCAAATTTGAGACATCTCCACAATTTCCTGATACCAAGCCTGGCATTCCGGACAATGGTTCAAATGCTTTTCGATCAAGAGGGAGGTTTCGGGCGGCAGTTCATGGGCGGCGTAAGCGGCCATCTGGTATTGAATGAGTTCGCATTTCACCTGAGCTCCTCTCCTTTCTGACGCATCATTTGTCTGGCACGGTATAATTGGGACTCAACGGTTTTGGCGGTAATGCCCCGCCTCTTGGCAATCTCCTGATAGGAGCATTGTTCAAAATAATACATCTGCACGGCCGACTTATACGGCTCCTGCAGCTCATCGACGATTTGACGGATCCGGCTGTTCATCTCTTCGGAGAGGACGATCTTCTCGGGTGTCTCGGCGGTTACCCAATCGTTTTCGCTAACCTCTCCCATCGTCCTTCGAGCCTGTTCCCTTTGGTGGGCCCTTTTCCAGTCCAGGCACTTCCGGACGGCGATTTGATACAGCCAGGTGGAGAAGGAGGATTCTTCCCGAAAAGCAGGCAGGGCCGAATATGCCTTAAGGAAAATGTCCTGCGACAAATCTTTCGCCGAGACGCTGTCGGCGGTCATTTTCAGGCATACGTGGTATACCATGCTCTGGTACCGCTGCACCAGAAATTTATAGGCTTCCGGATGGCCGGCTTTGACCGCCCGGATCCACTGCAACTCTTCTTCCAGTCTTCTCCCCTCCTCCCGATACGTTAAGTTAGACGCCGCATGTCGAGGCATCCCTGCAAAGTTTTTTAAAAAAATGTATTCAGCCGTTTTGCCGCCATCTGGCGGCATGTTCCCGGGACAGGCGGATGAACTCCCCAAGGGCCGGAGACAGCCACTTTCCGGGATGGTACAGCATTTGCGTGGCCACTTGGCAGGGGCTGTCGTCCCAAGGGAGCCGGATGAGCCGGCCGGAGGACAGCTCGTCCTTGACCGCAATGGCCGGGAGCAGGGAGATGCCAAGACCGGACATGACGCAGTGCTTGATCGTCTCGATGCTCCAGAACTCCAGGTCGCTGCTGCTGTAGATCGCGTGGTTGTTTAAATGCTGCTCGAGCAGCAGACGGTAGCTGCAGTCCGATTCGGTATGGATAAAAGAAACGTCTTTCAAGTCCAAAGTATCGACCTGCGGCAGCAGGGTCAGGGGATGCGCAGGCGGCGCAATGAGCGCCATCGGTTCATGGATCAGCGTCTCCGACTGCAAGTGCGGGTCATCCGCTTCCGGCTCCAGCACGAACACCAGGTCCATATCGCCGGACAGGGCCAATTTCTTGAGCTCCTTGCAGCCGGCCGGCCGGAGAATGATCTTCACGTCCGGGTACAGCTCCGTGTATTCCTTAATAATGTCCGGGAGCCGGAACGCCGCGAGGGACTCGGGTGCGCCGATGTTCAGCGTGCCGGATGGCAGGCTTCCGCCAGCGGACATTTCGGCCAGCGCCCGGTCGTGCAGCTCCAGGAGCTGGATGGCGTAGGGCAGCAGGCGCTCGCCTGCGGATGTAAGCTGTACCTTTTTCCCAAGACGGTCAAACAGCTTCGAGCCGACTTCCTCCTCCAGCGCCTGAATTTGCGCCGTGACGCTCGACTGGGCGTAGGACAGGATTTCGGCGGCTTTGGTAAAGCCATGCGTATCCGCAACGGTTCGGAAGGTGTGTAAGTGTTTTAAGTCCATCAATGTCCTCCATGATGCGAAATATGAATTCGTAGCAATCATCAACTATCGGTTCTCCCGATGGAAACGATCAAAATAATCTGTTTTACCTATTCATCTATTATCTGTTAAGCTGTGAGCACTGCACAACCCTAGAATGACCGGTAATCCCTGCCGGTTACACCATTAACAGCAGATAGGATGATCAAATATATGGCTTCATTAGAAAAGACCTCATTCGAAAAGACCTCATTCGAAAAGACTTCTACAGCATCACACTTAACCTCTTCCATTCGGCTGCCTCAAGCCATCGCTTTATATATCGGTTCGGTGCTCGGATCAGGTATCCTGATTGTGCCGGGGCTCGCCGCGCATATCGCGGGTCCGGCCTCGCTCTTGTCCTGGGGGCTCATGACGATGCTCGTCCTGCCGATGGCCCTCGTGATGGGGCTCCTGTCGGCGCGTTACCCCGATGCCGGGGGCGTGTCCTCGTTTGTTTCCAGAGCGTACGGCACCAAAGCCGGGACGCTGGTCGGCTGGTTTTTCCTCATGTCGGTGCCGATAGGTGCACCGGTGGCCGCATTGACGGGGGCGGGGTATATGACTGCTGCCTTTGGTCTGGGTGACGGCGCCAGAATCGTCATCGCCGCGCTGATGCTGGCCGTGTCCCTGTTCATCAACGTCTTTGGCATGAAGCTGGCCGGCAGCGTGCAAATCGTCGTCGTATCGGTGATCGTGCTGGTGCTCATCCTGGCGATATCCGGTTCTTTTCCCCATATGGAAGCAAGGCATTTCACGCCTTTTATGCCGGAAGGGTGGATCAGCGTCGGGCAGAGTGCGGCAATTCTGTTCTGGTGC
Source organism: Paenibacillus sp. S28 (assembly GCF_016624415.1). Taxonomy (NCBI): domain Bacteria; kingdom Bacillati; phylum Bacillota; class Bacilli; order Caryophanales; family Paenibacillaceae; genus Paenibacillus; species Paenibacillus sp. S28. Next base: position 35,648 of record NZ_JACVTM010000021.1, read on the forward strand.
TTTATCGGCTGGGAAGCGGTATCGCATTTGTCCGAGGAGTTCGTGGACCCGAAACGGGCGGCGGTGCAGGGCGTGACGGTTGCGGCCATCATCGTCGGCGTACTGTATTTCCTGACGGCATTGGCAACGGTGGGAACGCACAGCTATGGGGGGAGCGGCTCGGACGTATCGCTGCTGCTGGTTATTGAAAAGCTGCTCGGTCCAGCCGGGGCCGTCATCGCGGGCTTGACGGGGATGTTTATTTGCACAGCCACGGTCATTTCGTATACCGGCGCATCGTCGAGGCTGGCTTACGCGCTAGCCCGGGAAGGAAAGGCGCCGGCCTGGATGGGGAAGATGTCGTCCCGATTCCAGACGCCTGTCGGGGGACTGGGCTTCCTGGCGGGCTGTTTCGTGCTCGTGCTCGTTCTGTACGGAACCGGCGCGGTGTCACTGACCACGCTGATTACGCTCCCCAATGCCACGTTTATTTTGACGTATCTGGGCGGCTGCGCAGCCGGGATCCGGCTGCTGAAAGGCCAGCGGTGGGGACGGACGGTCAGCTGGCTGTCCTTTATCCTCACGGCGGCGGTGTTTCCGTTCGTCGGGTGGGCGATCTTGTATCCGCTGGTCATTTGCGGCGTTTATTTTTTGGTAAGTATAGGGCGGAAAAACAAGGCGCAAGCTTAACATAACAGGCTTTTCGGGCTGTCTTGTTCACCAATGTCGGCTATGGTAAATATGTATGTATCGTGGTATAATATAAAGTCGTCTACCCTCTATTTTTGATAGAGAGCGGCGATAACGATCAGAGCATATATATATACCTAGTGTATTTTTTAAATAGGAGAGGTGAATCCCAGTGTTGGACCGATTGCAATCCTTGGCGGACCGTTATGAGAAGCTTAGTGAACTGCTTTGCGATCCTGACGTTGCGAACGACAGTAAGCGACTGCGGGAATATTCCAAAGAACAATCCGATTTGCAGCCTGCATATGAGGCTTATACCGAATATAAATCCGTTATGGAAGAACTCGAATCCGCCAAAGCGCTTCAGGCTGAGAAGCTGGACGACGAAATGCGTGAAATGGTCAAGATGGAAATCGAGGAGCTGACCCAGCGCCGTACCGAGCTGGAGGAGCGCATCCGCATTCTGCTCCTGCCGAAGGACCCGAACGACGACAAGAACGTCATCGTGGAGATCCGCGGCGCGGCGGGCGGCGACGAAGCGGCTTTGTTCGCTTCCGACCTGTACCGGATGTACACACGTTATGCGGATACCCAAGGCTGGCGCGTAGAGCTGATGGACGCCAATACGAACGATCTGGGCGGTTTCAAGGAAGTCATCTTCATGATCAACGGACGCGGCGCTTACAGCAAAATGAAATACGAAAGCGGTGCGCACCGTGTGCAGCGCATTCCGACGACGGAGTCCGGCGGACGGATCCATACCTCCACTTCCACAGTGGCGGTCTTGCCGGAAGTCGAAGATATCGATATTGAAATCCATGACAAGGATATCCGCGTCGATACGTTCTGCTCCAGCGGTGCGGGCGGACAATCCGTCAACACCACGAAATCCGCCGTTCGCGTGACCCATATTCCAACCGGAATCGTGGCCACCTGTCAGGACGGCAAGTCGCAGAACTCGAACAAGGAAAAGGCGCTTCAGGTGCTTCGTGCCCGGATCTTTGATATGATGCGGCAGGAAGAAGAAGCGAAGTATGCCGGTGAGCGGAAGAGCAAAGTGGGTACTGGCGACCGCAGTGAGCGGATCCGCACGTACAACTTCCCGCAGAGCCGGGTGACCGACCACCGCATCGGATTGACGCTGCACAAGCTCGATTCGGTGATGAACGGCGAAATCGAAGAGATCATTTCGGCCCTGAACATTGCGGAGCAGGCGGAAATGATGGATAAAGGGGAATAAGGCTTTGAAGGAAAGCACGTTTGTGATGACGACAAAGCAGAGTATACGGGAAGCCTTTGCGGAGGCTTCCTCTTTTTTAGCGGCGCATGAAGTGATGGAGCCGCAGCGGAACGCCCAGCTGCTGCTTGAGCATGTGCTGGGCCTCTCCGGCGCGGCCTATTACATGGCGCTGCCCGATCCGTTCCCGGACGAGCGGAAAAAGGCATGGGAGGAAGTCATCTCCCGCAAGGCGGTGGGCGAACCGGCCCAATACATTATCGGGGAGCAGGAGTTCTACGGCATCCCCTTTCAGGTGACGCCCGCCGTTCTGATCCCGCGGCCCGAGACGGAGCTGCTTGTGGAGGCCGTGCTGCAGCAGGCCGCGCGGCTGTGGCCGCAGGGGGCAGCACCGACTGAGCGAGCGGCGTCTGCGGCGGAGCAGGAGCCGCCGCAAGGGCAGGGAGCCGGCCGCGTTCCGGGGCCGGCTGACGCGGAGCAGCCGGACCGCGAAGCGGCTCGTCCGGCGGCACAGGGCGCCGCAGACGGCCTGCGCCCACTGGTCGCGGCCGACATCGGCACCGGCAGCGGCGCCATCGCGGTCACGCTGGCGCTGCACGCCCCGCGCTGGCGCGTCTACGCCAGCGACATCTCGGCGGACGCGCTGCGGGTCGCCGCGCGCAACGCCGAAGCCAACGGCGCCCAGGTTACCTTCGAAGAAGGCAACCTGCTGGAGCCGTTTGCGGGCCGGCGGGTCGACATCCTGGTGTCGAACCCGCCGTACATTCCTGCGGCCGATATTCCCGGCCTGCAGCCCGAGGTGCGCGACCATGAGCCGCGCACGGCGCTGGACGGCGGAGCGGACGGGCTCGCGCCTTACCGCATCATGATGCAGCAGCTGCCGCTGCTGCAGGAGCCGCCCCGGCTCATCGGATTCGAGCTGGGCATCGGCCAGGCGGGCGAGGTCGCAGACCTGCTCCGCCAGGCGGGCCATTGGGATGAGATTATGATCATCCCGGACCTCGCCGGCATTGACCGCCACGTTCTCGGCGTCCGCCGGTGATCCCATAATTTTCTTTTTGACCCAATTTCCTCTACAATGGAACTACCTATGTTTTCCCTGGAGGAAAGGATATGCTGCGCAAACTGAAACAATTGGATTTCGCCGTCATACTGGTGCTGCTCTGCCTGATGGCATTCAGTCTGACTTCCATATACAGTGTCACCGCCGGCCGGCCCAAAACCGATCATTATTCGGTGCGGATGGCAGTCTATTACGTCATCGGCTTTGCAGGGTTTCTGGCGACTTCGCTCGTCAATTATAAGCTGCTGATCAAATATGCACTGTACGTGTATATCTTCGGCCTGATGCTGCTCTTATTCGTCCTGTTTGCCGGTAACGAATACTACGGTGCCCGCGGCTGGCTCACCCTTCCCGGGGGACTCAGCCTGCAGCCGGCCGAGCTGTTCAAGCTGTTCCTGGTCATTTTTCTGTCCAGCCTGCTGCTGAGGAAAAATCGAGACCGGTCCCGCGGCCTGTACTTTTGGCGGGATGTCGTGCCGATGGGGCTCCTCACCTTTGTTCCGCTTATGCTGGTGATGGCGCAAAACGACCTTGGGAACGCGCTCTGCTATCTCCTCATTCTGGTAGGGCTCCTGTGGATCGGCGGCATCCGGTATGTTCATGCGCTGATCGGTTTCGCCGTGGCCTTTGCCGCCATCTTCGGCGGAATTCAGGCGTACATTCATTATCATGACGAGGCGGCGAAGTTGTTCAAGTCCATTGGCCGCGAGCATTGGATCGCGCGTTTTGACCCTTGGCTCGTTCCGGACAAAGCTTCCCGTGACGACAGCTGGCAGACCTACAACGCCAAGCTTGCGATCGGGTCGGGCGGCCTGGACGGCAAGGGCTACATGCAGGGGACGACGATCCAGTCCGACGGCCGGGTTCCGCTGGCTTTTGCCGACTCGATCTTCGTCCAGATTGCCGAGGAGTACGGGTTTATCGGCTCGTCGGCGCTGCTGCTGCTGTATTTTATTCTGATCCACCGCATGATTCTGATTGCCGCGGACTGCCGCGACCGGGCGGGGCCATACCTGATTACAGGCATTATTACGATGTTCATTTACCAGATTTTTGTCAACATCGGCGCCTTTATCGGTCTGATGCCGCTGACCGGCATTACGCTGCCTTTTATCAGTTATGGCGGCACCTCACTGGTGATCAACATGGTCAGCATCGGGGTGGTGATGAGCGTCCGGATTCACGGGCAGGAGGAAGAGGAGCTGCTCCCGCTGCAGAACGAACCGGCTCCGGCCACAGGGACGGGCAAAATTCTGCGCCTCATCCGGGATGGATTTAACAGGAATTGAATATGGCATGGCTGTTCTATTACAATAGACAGGTACGCATCAGGGGCAACGAGGAGCGGAAGGCTCCGCACAGGAGGATAGCCATGCTTCAAAAGCTGAAAAAAGTGGATTATGTCGTCGTTTTTATTCTTTTGATTTTCATGGGCATCAGCATCATGTCCATTTACAGTGTCACACAGGGGACGAAGTTTGCCGGTTCCCATATCAAAATGATCGAGTTTTACGTGCTTGCCTTCATCGCATTTTTCGGGCTGGTTATCTTCGATTACAAGCTGCTTGTCAAATATGCGCTTTATCTGTATTTGTTCGGGTTGGCCCTGCTCGTGGCGGTTAACTTCATCGGGACCGACGTCAACGGCGCCCAGGGCTGGATCAAGATGGGAAGCTTCAGTTTGCAGCCTGCGGAGTTGTTCAAGCTCATCCTGATTATTTTTCTGACATATATCATTATGCGCAAAAATAAATCGAGGCTCTCGTTCTGGCATGACGTGGTCCCGATCGGACTGCTGACGTTCGTGCCGTTTGCGCTCGTTATGATCCAGAATGACCTCGGGAACGCGCTCAGCTACGTTCTGATTTTGCTCGGACTGCTCTGGATCGGCAACATCAAGTTTTGGCATGCGCTGATTGCGCTGGTGATTTTGGCGGCTGTCGCCGTCGGGGGTATTCTTTCGTATATTCATTTTCACGACAATATCGAGAAGTTTATGAAAGACATCAAACGGGAGCACTGGACCGAGCGGCTCGACCCGTGGCTGGTGCCGGATAAGGCGACGGCCAAGGCGTCCTACCATACGAAAAACGCCAAGCTGGCGATCGCCTCCGGCGGCATGATGGGTGAAGGGTATATGAAAGGGTCCTCGGTTCAATCCGGGCGCGTGCCGTATACTTATTCGGACTCTATTTTCGTGGAAATCGCCGAGGAGTTCGGCTTTGTCGGTTCATCGGTTGTGCTGCTGCTGTATTTTATCCTGATCCACCGGATGATTCTGATCTGTCTCGAGTGCCGGGACCGGGCAGGGCCAATTCTGATCGTGGGCATTATCGCAATGATGCTCTATCAGATCTTCGAAAATATCGGTGCCTTTATCGGCCTGATGCCGCTGACCGGGATTACGCTGCCGTTTATCAGTTACGGCGGAACCTCGCTGCTGATCAATATGGCAAGCATCGGAATCGTCATGAGCGTGCGCGTTCATGGGGAGGAAGTGGACGACGAGATGCTGACCCCGGCTAAGGGGACTGCTGCTCAAGGCGGACAGGCGAAAGCCGGCATGTGAAGCTGATGATTTACAAGAAACGACCGTTTTCGACAAGTCCTCGGGCTTGGGAAGGCGGTCTTTTTTTGTGGGTAAGAAGCTCGTAGAAAATACTAGATAAGATGAATTCGAGTTTTTCTTTTCATTCCTTGTTTCCAAGGGGAATATCCGTGTCAAAGGTGTGATTTCTTTAATTCAATCTAAATAGATTGCTAGGTTTAGACTCTACCATTCCCGGACATACTGAGAACTATCATAGATTTGTTCTGATAGAGAGGGGCCCGGGGAAAATGGAAAAGACGATGAAGCAGGGGAAATATAGAGGACAAGACTGGCTGCGCGACTTGGTGAAGGATACCGCCATTATTTTTTGTATTTTGTTTATGATCGCCATGATGTGGGAGAGCCAAAAGACCGACGCGGCCGTGGCCGGCGGGCCGATTCCGCAGGAATCCATCCGCCTGCGCATCCTGGCCAATTCCGATAATCCGGATGACCAGCTGGTCAAACGCGAGATTCGTGATGCCGTGGTAGCGGAGATGAACGGCTGGGTACAGGAGCTTGAGGACCCGCAAAGCCTGGATCAGGCGAGAACGACGATCCGGGAGCATTTGCCGGAACTGAACGATCTGGTGGGCCGTGAGCTGGAGAAGAGAGGTATTCATTACGATTACAATGTTGAACTGGGCATCGTGCCGTTCCCGACCAAACTGTACGGCGGTACGGTCTATCCGGCCGGGAACTACGAAGCGCTCCGGATCACGCTGGGGGCAGGCAACGGTCAAAATTGGTGGTGCGTGCTGTTCCCTCCGCTCTGCTTCATCGATGCGGCCAGCGGGGATGCGGCGGCTCAGCCCGCAGATACCAAGGCTCAGTCTGCGGATGCCAAGGGTGACGCTAAGGGTGCCGTGACCACTGCATCGGCCAAGGTGACGGATACTGCAGCCGCTCAAGCTTCCGGGAAAGCAGCTGCTGATGCTTCCCAGCCGGAAGTTCGCTTCTTCCTGGTAGACATGCTCTCCGGGCTGTGGTCCTGGCTGACGGGGCTGTTCGCTTAGGAACTACGGCCATCCTGTCCAGGAGCATGCGTCATGGAGATTTTGCAGATGTGCTATAATAAAACATACCAATTTCGATGACAGGAATGAACAGCGATGAAAGGTTTGAACCAAGGGCAGGATGGAGGGAACGCTCTTTCCGCCCATGATGTAAATAAGAGCCATGCCACACCGGTATGGGATGTGACTGTATTGATGGGACGCAGCACCGCTGCCGCAGAAGCGGAGAGGGAAGCGGTGTCCCGTGCAGAGCGGTCGATCGGCCGGGCAGCCGCCATTCTACGGGATGGCGGTACCGTTGCTTTTCCGACAGAAACCGTCTACGGCCTTGGGGCGGATGCCCGGAATACGGAGGCTGTCGAGGCGATTTTCAAGGCCAAGGGCCGGCCGTCCGACAATCCGCTCATCGTCCACATTGCGGATGCAAGCCAATTGGATGGGCTCGTGACGGAGGTCAGCGATACGGCGCGGCGGCTGATGGCGGCCTTTTGGCCCGGTCCGCTGACGCTGGTGCTGCCGCTTCGGCCGGGCGTGCTGTCCCCGCGGGTAACGGCGGGGCTGACGACGGTCGGTATCCGGATGCCGGACCATCCGATCGCACTGAAGCTGATCGGTGAGTCCGGCTGTCCGGTGGCGGCGCCGAGCGCCAACCGCTCGGGACGACCGAGCCCGACGCTCGCGGGCCATGTCGAGGAAGATTTGAGCGGGCTGATCGACGGTATTCTGGACGGAGGGCCGACTGGGGTCGGCCTTGAATCCACCGTCGTGCAGGTCCAGGAAGACGGCAGCGTCACCGTTCTCCGGCCCGGCGGCATTACGAGCGAGCAGCTAGCCGCCGCTTCCGGGACGGCGGTGACGACCGATCCGGGAATCGAACGCTCTCCGGATGAAGAGGAGATTGTCGCTCCGAAATCGCCCGGCATGAAATATACGCACTACGCTCCCAAGGGTGCGCTCACCATTGTGCAGGGCGGCACGCCGGAGCAGGTATCCGGCTGGATCAATGAGCAGCTGAAGGCAGCGGCGGGACGCGGGGAGAGAACAGGCGTGATGGCTTTTGAGGAGCACATCGGCCGCTACGCCGCGGATTGCGTGCAGTCCCTCGGCAGTCTTGCCGGACTGGAAGCGGCCGCCCACCGGCTGTACGCCGCTCTTCGCCGCATGGATGAAGAAGGCGTGACGTTTATTTTATCGGAAGCCTGCCCGGAAGAGGGTCTGGGCGCTGCCATCATGAACCGGCTCCGCAAGGCCGCCGGCCAGCGGGTTGTGCGCTTGTGACCTCTCGCCGCACCTTTTAAGAGACATCATTTACCTCTTGTCCGCATATGGTTGTACAAGAACCTAACGGACATGGGGGAATAGGGATGTTGGAGACTTCTGCCGGTTTAGGGCAGCTGATGACAATCATGATAATGGCCGTCGCATTAGGACTGGATGCGTTCTCTCTGGGCGTAGGAATCGGCATGAAAGGAATCCGGCTGCTGCATATTCTCAAGATCAGCTTGCTGATCGGCCTTTTCCACGTGTTGATGCCGCTGCTGGGCATGTTTATGGGATATTACGTCAGTTCGCTGCTCGGACAAGTTGCCGCCCTGGTTGCCGGCGGGCTGCTTGTGCTGCTGGGCGGACACATGGTCCTGAATTCCTTCAAAACAAGCGAAACGCGAATGGTGGATCACCGCTCCTTGCTGGGGATGCTTCTGTTCTCGCTCAGCGTCAGCATTGACTCCTTTTCGGTAGGCGTATCCCTGGGGATGTTTGAGAGCAACCGGATTCTGACCGTGATGGCTTTCGGGATCTGCGGGGGCGCGATGGCCGTGCTTGGACTCCTGCTCGGCAGGAGGGTAAGCCGGAATCTCGGCGAATACGGGGAGGCCCTTGGCGGCGCGATTTTGCTGGCATTTGGCCTCGCCTTTATCTTTTGATACAATATCGGCAAAGACACTTCGGGAGGTGCTAGAGACGTGAAGCATATTTTGTTTGTCTGTACGGGAAACACGTGCCGCAGCCCGATGGCCGAAGCTCTGCTTCGCAAGCTGGCCAAGGAGCGCAGCGTTCCGCTCGAAGTCCGTTCGGCCGGCGTGGCCGCCCTTGAAGGGACACCGATCTCACGTCATGCGGAAGCGGTGCTGCGGGACCACGAGATCGATGAGCATTTGACCGCCAAGCCGCTCAGGGCCGACACGGTGAATTGGGCGGATTTGATTTTGACACTGACCCAGGGGCATAAGCAGCATGTGATCCGGAGCTTTCCGCTCGCGGCTGACAAAATTTATACCCTGAAGGAATACACCGAAGATGACGAGAACGTGATCAAGGACCTGCAGGAGCTCGATAGCCTGTACGCCACTTGGGAAATGAAGCGGGCGCTCGGGCAGCAGCTGGAGGACGAGGAACGGGAGCGGCTGATCGAGATCCAGCAGCGGATCCCGAGCTTTGATATTTCGGACCCGTTCGGCGGGTCCCGCGACGATTACGATGTAACCGCCGCAGAAATCCGCGCCGCCATCGAGCGGCTGCTGGATAAGCTGGAGGCGTTCCGTACATTTTAAGAAAGAAGCTTAAATTGGCACTTGGGCGGGAGCCTAAGCCTGAAAAAATGGAGTAAATTTGCAGATTGATTTTCATCGCGTCATGCTTTATGATGAAGTTGAAAAACATCGGTTCCGGTGTAACTGGCGACAATGTGGATCCAACCACGATGGAGCACCGGAATATACGGCCGGTCGCCTGGGCAAAAGAGCAATTCTGCTTAAGAAAGAAGCTTAAATTGGCACTTGGGCGGGAGCCTAAGCCTGAAAAAATGGAGTAAATTTGCAGATTGATTTTCATCGCGTCATGCTTTATGATGAAGGTGAAAAACATCGGTTCCGGTGTAACTGGCGACAATGTGGATCCAACCACGATGGAGCACCGGAATATACGGCCGGTCGCCTGGGCAAAAGAGCAATTCTGCGGAATGATCCGCGGACTGCTCTTTTTTTCGTCTAGTGGCTGCAAATGAGTTATAATGGTACAAGAAGTCACGGGAATACCGGGGAGCGCTAGATTCGTTTCTCTGTATTGCGCGAAATTTTAGGAGGTTTTTCGAAAGATGAAAATTGCTGTTGGAACAGATCATGCGGGTATACGTTTGAAAGAAGACATCATTGCCGTGATCGAAGGGATGGGGCATCAAGTTGCGGATGTGGGATGCGGATGCACGGATTCCGTGGACTATCCCGACTATGCTCTCCCTGTGTGCGATCTGGTTACCAAAGGCGAGGCCGACCGGGGAATCCTGATCTGTGGAACAGGCATCGGCATGAGCATCGCGGCGAACAAGGTTCCGGGCATCCGGTGCGCCTTGGTCCACGATGTGTTCTCGGCGATTGCCACCAGGGAGCATAACGATTCCAACGTGCTGGCGATGGGCGAACGCGTCATCGGTCCAGGTCTGGCCCAGGAAATCGTCAAGGCTTGGCTGGGCACGGAGTTCAGCGGCGGCGAGCGTCATGTCGGGCGCGTGAACAAGATTAAAGCGATTGAAGAGCGGTATCTGCACAATTAGGGAGGTTTTCTCATGGAAAGCATGTCAGGAGGCAGTCCATTGGAAGTTTCGCTGGGAGAACAGGTATCCCAAATCCTTCATGAGCTGGTGGAAGCCGCAGGGCTTGGCCCTGGTAAGGTACTGGTTGTCGGAACGAGCACCAGTGAAGTGGCCGGGAAACGCATCGGCACTTCGGGGGCGCTCGGGGTTGCTGAGGAGCTGCTGCAGGCGATCGGCGAGGTCCGGGCCAAGTTCGGCTTCGACACGGTGTTTCAGTGCTGCGAGCATTTGAACCGGGCGCTTGTGATGGAGCGTTCCGTACTGGAGCGCCTTCGCTTAACCGAGGTCGCCGCCGTTCCTGTTCCGAAAGCGGGCGGCTCTATGGCTGCCGCTGCTTACCGTTCCATGAAGGAGCCTTGTCTGGCCGAAGCGATTGAAGCTCATGCGGGCATCGACATCGGCGAGACGATGATCGGCATGCATCTGCGGCGTGTGGCGGTGCCTTTCCGCCCGACCCTGCGCTATGTGGGGCATGCGCGCGTGAATGCGGCCTACACGCGGCCCAAGCTGATCGGCGGCGAACGGGCGGTGTACCGTCTGGATGAAGAAGCCGGCAGAGCCGACCGTGACGGCGGCAGTTCAGATCTTTGCGATTAACATGAGCGGATGATTAAAAGTGAACATTTTATTTTGAATTCCAATAAGGGAGGAACTATTAACATGGATCAATTGCGTAAGAAGGACCCGGCTGTACTCGAGGCCATGAATTTGGAACTGAAGCGTCAGCGTGCAAACATCGAGCTGATCGCATCGGAGAATATTGTCAGTGAAGCGGTTATGGAAGCCATGGGCTCTGTCCTCACGAACAAATACGCCGAAGGATATCCGGGCAAGCGGTACTACGGCGGCTGCGAGCGCGTCGATATCGTTGAAGATATTGCCCGTGACCGTGCGAAAGAACTGTTCGGAGCCGAGCATGCCAACGTGCAGCCGCACTCCGGTGCCCAAGCCAACATGGCCGTATACCTGGCAGCACTGAAACCCGGGGATACCGTGCTCGGGATGAATCTTGCCCATGGCGGACACCTGACGCACGGAAGCCCGGTGAACGCTTCCGGTCTGCTGTACAACTTCGTCGCTTACGGGGTCCAGGAAGATACGTTCCTCATTGATTATGACGAAGTCCGCAAGCTTGCGTTCAAGCACCGTCCGCGCCTGATCGTCGCCGGTGCGAGCGCCTATCCGCGTACGATTGATTTCGAAGCTCTCGCTTCGATCGCCAATGACGTGGGCGCGCTGTTCATGGTCGACATGGCTCATATCGCGGGCCTGGTTGCAGCCGGGCTTCATCCGAACCCGGTGCCTCACGCCCATTTTGTCACGACGACAACGCACAAAACGCTCCGCGGACCACGCGGCGGTATGATTCTGTGCAAGCAGCCTTGGGCTGCGGCCATCGACAAGGCCGTCTTCCCGGGCACGCAAGGCGGTCCGCTGATGCACGTTATCGCGTCCAAAGCCGTAGCCTTGGGCGAAGCGCTGGACCCATCGTTCAAAACGTATGCCGAAAACGTGGTGAAGAACGCCAAAGTATTGGCTGAGACGCTGATCAGCGAAGGCCTGAACATCGTATCCGGCGGCACGGATAACCACCTGATGCTGGTGGATACCCGCAGCGTAAACATTACAGGGAAAGACGCCGAGAAGGTGCTGGACTCCGTCGGTATCACCGTCAACAAAAACGCCATTCCGTTCGATCCGACCAGCCCGTTCGTCACGAGCGGAATCCGGATCGGTACGCCGGCTGCGACTTCCCGCGGCATGGATGAAGCGGCTATGGTGACGATCGGCAAAATCATCGCCATGACGCTGAAATCGCCTAAGGACGAAGGCGTGCTGTCCAAAGCAGCGGCTATGGTGAAGGAACTGACGGATCAATATCCGCTGTATCCTGAACTTAACTACTAATAGGACACAGATCTTGAGAAGTACAGGTCTGTGAGAAAATAAGGGACTGGGGAATGTTCTCCGGTCCCTTTTTTTTAGAGATAAGAAATAGAGATTTTCCGAGGTTTCGAGGCTAACCATCCCGATCTCGAAAAAGAAACTCCCGCTAAACGCGGTCTGTCTTTTTGAATATATACGCCGATAAACGTTTTTCATTACGTTCACAGAAGCCGCATAGGTCAATAAACCATTCTGCCGCTATAGCGGTTGTGTGCCTTCACACTCTTAGAGTGGCTTTTATATAGTAGTTCAGAGGGAGATAAACTGCTAGATTTAAGACTGGTAGGTACGATGGGCAGATGTTAGATTGGCGGGTCTTTACGGGGAGTATCGCCATGCCGGTTCCCTTGCGCGGTCTTTCGGTTAACGTTTAAGCCGGCTGATCTTTGGGCCAGAATAAACATATCTTTCTTGGGTGCAAAATCATTTCCAGGAATGATATAATAAATAAGATTTGTGTACTTGCATGTATCGTATGCGAATGGGCATCTAACTAACCGACAATGACAGCACTTAGACTTACGATTTAACCGGAGGGACTAACATGGGAAAACTGGTGATTTGTGATCACCCTTTGATTCAACACAAACTGACATTTATCCGCGATGTGCGGACGAACACGAAAGATTTTCGCGAACTGGTCGATGAGGTTGCTTCCTTAATGGCTTACGAAATTACACGCGAGGTTCCGCTCGAGTCGGTGAAGGTGCAGACACCCGTCGCCGAGATGGACGGCAAGGTTTTGGCGGGCCGCATGCTCGGCCTGATTCCGATTCTGCGCGCCGGGCTCGGCATGCTCGACGGCATGCTGAAGCTGATTCCCGCCGCCAAGGTGGGACATGTCGGCCTGTTCCGCGATCCGGAGACGCTGCAGCCTGTCGAGTATTACACGAAGCTGCCGACGGACGTGACCGAGCGCGAGCTGATCGTCATCGATCCGATGCTGGCGACCGGTGGATCGGCTATTGCCGCGATCGACGTCCTGAAGAAGCGGGGGTGCACCCAGATCAAGATGATGAACCTGATCGCCGCGCCGGAAGGAGTCAAAGCCGTGCAGGAAGCTCATCCAGACGTGGACATTTATGTAGCGGCCCTGGACGAGAAGCTGGACGATCACGGTTATATCATTCCGGGACTGGGAGACGCCGGAGACCGGCTGTACGGAACCAAGTAAGGAGAGGGAAACCATATGTCAAAAATTAAAGTGATGACGATCTTCGGGGTGCGCCCGGAAGCCATCAAGATGGCTCCGCTCATCTTAGAACTGCAGAAGCATCCCGAACATATCGAATCCGTCGTCTGCGTAACGGCCCAGCACCGTCAGATGCTGGATCAGGTGCTAGAGGTATTCAAGATTACGCCGGATTTCGATCTGGACGTCATGAAAGAGAACCAGACGCTGAACGAGGTGACCATCCGCGTTCTGCAGGGCCTGGAGCCGGTTTTGAAAGAGGCCAAGCCTGATATCGTTCTGGTGCACGGAGACACGCTGACGACCTTCCTGGCCAGTTATGCAGCCTTCCTGCAAAAGATCCAGGTAGGACATGTCGAAGCGGGCCTGAGAACGTGGAACAAGCTCTCTCCTTATCCGGAGGAGATGAACCGCCAGTTGACCGGCGTGCTTGCCGATCTTCATTTTGCCCCGACCGACTGGTCTGCAGGCAACCTGAAGAAGGAGAACAAGAACGAGTCCCACATTTACGTGACTGGCAATACCGTTACCGACGTATTCCAGTACACCGTCAAGTCGGATTATGACCATCCGGTGCTCGATTGGGCGCAGGGCAAACGGCTGATTCTGATGACGGCGCACCGCCGAGAATCGCAGGGCGAGCCTCATCTGAACATCTTCCGTGCCGTGAAACGGATCGCTGACGAATTCGACGATATCGCCATCGTGTATCCGGTCCATCCAAGCCCGGCGGTCAAAGAACCGGCGCATCAAATTTTGGGCAATCATCCAAGAATTAAGCTGATTGAACCGCTGGATGTTGTAGACTTGCACAATTTTTATCCGCATACGCATCTGATCTTGACGGACTCCGGCGGTCTTCAGGAAGAAGCTCCATCCTTCGGTGTGCCGGTGCTGGTGCTCCGTGACACGACCGAGCGTCCGGAAGGGATCGAGGCGGGAACGCTCGAGCTGGTGGGAACGGATGAGGAACAAGTGTACGGACGGACGAAGCATTTGCTGACCGATCAGGAGGCCTATAATGCGATGAGCGGCGCCGCGAATCCTTACGGAGATGGCAAGGCATCCCAGCGGATTGTCGACGCGATTTTGCATCATTTTGGCATCAAAAATGAACGTCCGGAACAATTTCACAGAATGTTCACAAAGGAAAGTTAAGCCATATTCTGAGGGCAAAGAGTACAGCATACAGTTAAACTGTACGGTTGACACGGATTTGCGGGCTTTTTGCAGTGATTTTAGTCACATTTCCAGCCAGTTTCGACACGGATTTGTTCAATTGACAAACTCTCGGGTCATTCAGTAAAATGAACTGGGATTAGAGGGTGGACAGAGATGAATCAACCTGATAAGCCGCAAAAATCCAATAAAAATGCTGCAAGCCCTCTGAAGTATGCGGGCCTTGTAAGCGCCATCGGAATCGATCTGGCCGCGTGTACTTTAGGGGGCTTTTATCTCGGCTCCTGGCTGGACAAGATTTGGGGAGGACCCGGACTCTGGATTGCATTCGGAGTTTTGCTGGGTCTGGCGATTGGCGGCGTAAGCGTTTTTATGATCACCAAGGCAGTCATGGGGGAAAGTGATGAGTGAACTATGGAAATACCGCAGGGTATTGACTAGAGCGACACTTTATTTCCTGGCTCTTTGCTTCTTGGGTGCTGCTGTCTTCCCGCAATACCGGAGTATAGCGCTGGGTATGGTGCTTGGCTCCAGTGTCAGCCTTGCTAATAGCTTTTACTTAGGCTATAAAGTGCAAAAAGTGTTGGATACAGTCGAAGGCGGGGGCGGCAAGAGAGTAAATATGGGTTTTCTGACCCGTGCAGCCCTCAGTGTGCTGGCCGTCGTTGTGGCCTATCAAAGGCCGGAGACGTTTAACCTGTATGCCGTTGCGGCAACACTGGTATTGGCACAGTTTCTTCTCTTATTCATAGGGATTCGATTGTCTCGTAAACAGGAGTAGACCTTCAACTGAGAAAGGGGTGAGAAAAACATGCATACATCACCGATTATTGAATTGGGCGGCATAAAATTCGACCTTTCCACAATCCTGATGCTCATCGTAACCTCCGTAATCGTGTTTGTGATCGCGAAGCTGGCAACCCGTAAATTGTCAGTCGAAAACCCGGGGAAATTGCAGAATTTCATGGAATGGACGGTGGAATTCGTCCAGAACCTGATTTCCAGCACGATGGATTGGAAGAAGGGGAGGCACTTTCTGTCCCTTGGATTGACGTTTATTATGTTTATCTTTGTCGGTAACCTATTGGGTCTTCCATTTGGTATCGTTACAGGAGTCCACGATCCGGAACATGCGCATATCTTTGGCAAAGAGATCGTATCTGTCACCGAAGAGTTTGCGAAGCATCCGGATGTAGAAGAAGTCGAGCTAGCTTGGTGGAAATCACCTACGGCTGATGCTTCGGTTACCATGGGGCTCGCGTTTATCGTATTCTTCCTTTCGCACTTCCTGGGAATGACCAGAAATACAAAGAGTTATTTCAAGCACTATTTCCAACCTTACTGGTTCTTCTTCCCGATCAACGTTATCGAGCAGTTTGCGAAGCTGCTGACGCAGGGCATGCGTCTATTCGGTAACATCTTCGCGGGTGAGGTGCTGATCTCGGTTCTGTTGAAACTGACCGCAATTGGCGCAGGCGGATACATCGCTTCCGTGCTCGGTCTCATCGTTTGGCAGGGCTTCAGTATTTTCGTCGGTGCCATCCAGGCTTTCGTCTTCACGATCCTGACGATGGTTTATATCTCTCAGATGATCGAGAGCCACGACGAGCACGAACATTAGCTTCAAAGTTAAGCTTGGAGTTTTCTTTCTTCACTCTTAACTAAACATAAATAATAATAAAATACACATCTCTAAGGAGGATTTTACAAATGGGAGTTTGGGCATTTCTTGCAGCTGCGATTGCAGTAGGTTTGGGCGCACTTGGCGCAGGTATTGGTAACGGTCTGATCGTAAGTAAAACGGTTGAAGGTATCGCTCGTCAGCCAGAAGCGAAATCCACGCTTCAAACGACAATGTTTATCGGTGTAGGTCTGGTCGAAGCCCTTCCAATCATCGGTGTCGTACTCGCGTTCTTGTTCTACGCAGGAGCTTAATTTAAGCAGTAAGGTTTGGCGGGGAAGGCCACGGCCATCCGCGCCTTCTTTTTAGCCGTCAGATAAGGAAGGTTCTTGGATCCTTCCTTATCTGACTGTCTGATGAACAAGACTGAACGTGCACCGGAAAGGAGTGACTAGATTGACTATTATCCCTTCGTCTTTCATTGTGGCATTGATTGCGTTTGTGATTCTGTATTGGCTTCTGAGCAAATACGCTTTCGGTCCGTTGTTCTCCATCATGGAGAAGCGCCGCGAGCTTGTGACGAGTCAAATGAACGAAGCGGCACAAACCCGCGAACAAGCCATTGCTTACGTAGAAGAGCAGAAAAAAGCTCTGGAAAATGCGCGCAAAGAGGCTTACGACATTATCGAGCAATCCAGACAAACGAGCAGCAAGCAGGCTGACCAAATTATGGAACAAGCCAAGGTGGAAGCTTCTCGTATTAAAGAGGACGCTGTCCGCGATATCGCAAGCGAAAAGAACAAGGCGGTTCAGGAGTTGCGCAGCGAGCTGGGCGCCGTATCCGTGAAGATCGCATCCAAGCTGCTTGAGAAGGAAGTCAGCAGCGACAAAGCTCAGGAAGAGCTCGTGGACCAGTACCTTAAAGAGGTAGGGGGCAGACCATGAGCCGGGAGACAATAGCAGCCAAGCGTTATGCGAAGGCGCTGTTTGAAGTGGCTGCGCAGCAGCAGAAAACGCTGGAAGTGGAGCAGGAGCTCAAGGCCGTCGTTGGGGCCATTACCCAGGATGACGAGATCCGCCGTTTTATCTCCACGCCCAACATTGCCGTATCGGTGAAACTGGATGTGCTGAAGAAGGCCCTTCAAGACAAAGTATCCCAGCCGGTCATGAACACCGTTGATATGCTGATCGAGCGGGGCAGAGCGGATCTGTTCGCCGACCTGCTGGACAGCTACGTCCGGATCGAAGGCGAAAGCCTTGGACTCGCGGACGCCACGGTGTACTCCACCTATCCGCTGAGCGACCAGGAAATCGAAACGGTTGCCGCGGAGTTTGGAGCATTGGCTAAGAAGAAAATTCGCGTAACCAACGTGATTGATAAAAATCTGCTCGGCGGTGTAAAAGTCGTCATCGGCGATATGCTGTACGACGGCAGTTTGGCAGGGAAGCTGGAACGGCTTGAAAAGTCTTTTAACAGACTAGCACAGTAGATAGGGGTGAAGACACTTGAGTATCAGACCTGAAGAAATCAGTACGCTGATTAAAAGTCAAATTGAACAATATAAATCTGACATCGAAGTGGCCGAAGTCGGCACCGTTATTCAAGTAAGTGACGGTATCGCCCGTATTCACGGGATCGACAATGTTATGGCCGGTGAGCTCGTCGAGTTCGCCAACGGTGTTGTAGGCCTTGCGCTGAACTTGGAAGAAAGCAACGTAGGTGTCGTTATTCTCGGACCTTACACGGAAATCAAAGAAGGCGACCAAGTGAAACGTACCGGACGCATCATGCAGGTTCCTGTTGGGGAAGCTCTGCTCGGACGCGTTGTCAACCCGCTTGGTCAGCCAGTGGACGGCAAAGGACCGATCGAAGCTTCTGCTTATCGTCCGGTTGAGAGCAGTGCACCAGGCGTTATCGACCGTAAATCGGTTCATGAGCCAATGCAAACCGGTATCAAAGCGATTGACGCTCTCGTGCCAATCGGCCGCGGACAGCGCGAGCTGATCATCGGTGACCGTCAAACGGGTAAAACCCAAATCGCGATCGATACGATCATTAACCAAAAAGGCAATGGCGTGAAATGTATCTATGTCGCCATCGGCCAAAAGCAATCGACGGTTGCGCACGTCGTGGAAAACCTTCGCCGTCACGGCGCTCTGGACTACACGATCGTCGTTACCGCATCGGCTTCCGAGCCTTCTCCGCTCTTGTACATCGCTCCTTATGCGGGCTGTGCAATGGGTGAGTACTTCATGTACAAAGGCGAGCATGCCTTGATCATCTATGATGACTTGACGAAGCAGGCAGCGGCATACCGCGAATTGTCCCTGCTCCTCAGACGTCCTCCAGGCCGCGAAGCTTATCCTGGTGACGTATTCTATCTGCATTCCCGTTTGCTGGAACGCGCGGCGAAGCTGTCCGATGAACTCGGCGGTGGTTCATTAACCGCTCTGCCTTTCATTGAAACACAGGCGTCCGACGTATCCGCATATATCCCAACCAACGTTATTTCGATCACGGACGGACAGATCTTCCTTGAGTCCGAACTGTTCTATGCTGGACAGCGTCCGGCGATCAACGTAGGTATTTCCGTATCCCGGGTAGGTAGCTCCGCTCAGCTCAAGGCGATGAAGAAAGTCGCCGGCGGTTTGAAGCTGGATTTGGCCCAGTACCGCGAGCTTCAAGCGTTCTCCCAATTCGGTTCCGACCTTGACAAATCCACGCTGGCCCGTTTGAACCGTGGTGCGAGACTGATGGAAATCCTCAAGCAGGGGGTTAACCAGCCGCTCAGCGTTGAGCAGCAGGTAGCCAGCTTGTACACGGCAGTCAGAGGACACCTGGACGACATTCCTGTCGGCGACATCCGTCGTTTCGAGAGCGAATTCCTGGCGTTCCTTGAAAGCAACCATCCTGAGATCATGGCATCCATCCGCGATACCAAAGATCTGGTTGCCGACAACGAAACGGCTCTGAAAGCGGCTATTGATAAATTTAAAAGAGGCTTTGCTGTGATGGCGTAAGCCTGGACGTGAACCGGGCCGCAAGGCTCGGGTTCATCTTTTTAGATATGCGCATCGAAGTCAGCTTTGACGATGTCAAAGCTCAGTAAATGCTTTCGAAGTAACTTTAGCTCTGCTAAAGTTCAGTTTCGCTTACGAAGTTAGCTTTGACTTCGTCAAAGCTTGAAGGTGGTGAAAACATGGCAAGAGGATTACGCGAAATTAAACGTCAGATCAAAAGTATTCAAGGCACGAAGCAGATCACGAAGGCGATGGAAATGGTCGCTGCCTCCAAGCTGAGAAGAGCCCAGGAGATGGCGCAGCATTCCCGTCCTTACTCCGAGAAGCTGAAGGAAGTGGTCTCCAGCATCGCGTCCGGTACCAAAGGCATCAAGCATCCGATGTTTGAGAAACGTCCCGTGAAGAAAACCGGATACCTGGTCATCACCTCCGACCGCGGTCTTGCGGGCGGTTCGAACGCCAACGTGCTGAAGCTTGTCTCGACGATGATTAAGGAACGCCATAAGTCCAACGACGAATACGAATTGTTCGTGATTGGACGGAAAGGCCGCGACTACATGCGCCGCAGAGAGCTTCCGATTGTGAAAGAGGTTACGGACTTGTCCGACACGCCATCGTTTGCCGACATCAAGTCGATCGCTTCCGCAGCGGTCCGCGAGTTTGAGGAAGGCAAAATCGATGAGCTTTACGTCATCTACAACCGCTTTGTGAACGCGTTGACGCAAATTCCGGAAGCCAATCTGCTTCTGCCGATGGACAGCATGGAATCCGCAGCTTCTCCGGTGGCCAGCTACGAATACGAGCCGTCTCCGGAAGCCGTTCTGGAAGCGCTGCTTCCTAAATATGCCGAAACCTTGATCTTCAGCGCACTGCTGGACGCCAAAGCCAGTGAACTGGGTGCCAAGATGACGGCGATGGGCGCGGCGACGAAGAATGCGACCAAGCTGATCAACGAATTGACGCTGTCTTACAACCGGGCGCGTCAGGCGGCGATCACGCAGGAAATTACGGAAATCGTATCTGGTGCGAACGCTCAGGTATAAGATTTTTAGACGGTGTCTTATTTTCGAATATCAGTTTTCATAACCCGGGGGTGCTTGTCCGTGTATGGAGAAGCCCCGCCTGGTTTTCAGCAGCAAACTCATCCTTAATCGGTCTGTCGGCTTCGGTTACCTGCGATAGACATGATCTATATTTCATATTAGAACCTTGCACGGAGCATACCGTTAAGCCGCATGGCTTACGATTTAGGTTTGCGAATACAGCAGACTTGTAGGAGGGAACAAAAAAGATGAACAAAGGACGCGTTGTCAGCATTATGGGTGCGGTTGTCGACATCGAATTCGAAAGAGGTCAACTACCGGAAATCTACAATGCAATTAAAGTTGAGGGCACAGTCGCTGGCGGACGCCAGATTGACTTGACTCTGGAAGCTTCAAACCATCTGGGCGATAACATGGTGCGCTGCATTGCCATGTCCTCTACTGATGGACTCGTTCGTGGTATGGAAGCAGTGGATTTGGGCGGCCCAATCACTGTTCCGGTAGGATCCGCTACCCTCGGACGCGTATTTAACGTACTGGGACAGCCGATCGACGAAGCGGGCGAAGTGACTTCCGAGGTTTCCAGCCCGATTCACCGTGAAGCACCAAAATACGACGAACTGTCGACCCAAGCAGAAATGCTGGAGACAGGGATCAAGGTTATCGACCTTCTCGCACCTTACCAAAAGGGCGGTAAAATCGGTCTCTTCGGTGGTGCCGGCGTAGGTAAAACCGTTGCGATCCAGGAATTGATCAACAACATCGCTCAGGAACACGGCGGTATTTCCGTATTCGCGGGTGTAGGTGAACGTACCCGTGAAGGTAACGACCTGTACCACGAGATGAGCGATTCCGGCGTTATCAGCAAGACGGCGATGGTATTCGGACAGATGAACGAACCGCCGGGCGCCCGTCTTCGCGTGGCACTGACAGGTCTGACGATGGCGGAATACTTCCGTGATCAAGAAGGCAAAGACGTGCTGCTGTTTATCGACAACATTTTCCGCTTTACCCAAGCCGGTTCCGAAGTATCCGCCCTCCTCGGACGGATGCCTTCCGCGGTAGGTTACCAGCCAACGCTGGCAACCGAGATGGGTCAGCTTCAAGAGCGGATCACTTCCACGAAAAAAGGTTCCGTTACGTCGATCCAGGCGATCTACGTGCCTGCGGATGACTATACGGACCCGGCTCCAGCTACAACGTTCGCCCACTTGGACGCAACGACCAACTTGGAGCGTAAAATTTCCGAAATGGGTATCTATCCGGCGGTGGATCCGCTGGCATCGAGCTCCCGGATCCTGACGCCTGAAATCGTGGGCGAAGAGCATTACAACGTCGCTCAAGGCGTTAAGCGTCTCCTGGCCCGTTACAACGAGCTTCAGGATATCATCGCCATCCTCGGTATGGATGAGCTTAGCGAGGACGACAAGCTGATCGTAGGCCGTGCCCGCCGCGTACAGCGTTTCTTGTCCCAGCCATTCCACGTGGCCGAAGCGTTTAACGGCATGCCGGGTATTTATGTACCGGTTAAAGAAACGATCCGCAGTTTCAAGGAAATTCTCGAAGGCAAGCACGACGACCTTCCTGAAGCAGCCTTCCTCTTCGTTGGAACGATTGAACAAGCCGTAGAAAAAGCGAAGACGTTGGAATAGTGTCCTGCCGGGAGCTAACTGCTTCCGAAGTGAGCATTCAGGGAGGGATGTAAGTGAGCACCTTTTTATTGGAAATCGTCACACCGGACCACGTGGCTTATTCCGGAGAGGTGGACAGCCTGGTTGTACGCGGTGTGGAGGGTGAGCTCGGCATTTTGCCGAACCACATTCCGTTGGTCACCCCGCTGCGGGTTGCTCCGATTGCCGTGACGAGCGGCAAGAAAACCACCGAGATCGCGGTTAACGGCGGCTTTGTTGAGGTACGTAAAGACAAGGTTGTCGTTCTGGCTGAGAGCGCAGAGCTTCCTGAAGAGATCGATGTTGAACGTGCACGTGCCGCCAAAGAGCGTGCCGAGCGCCGTTTGGCAGCGGGCAAGCAGGATGAGATCGATTTCCGCCGTGCGGAAATGGCCCTGCAAAAAGCGATTAACCGGATCAATGTGGCCGGTCGTAAATAATAGTACAGAGAGCCTGTCTCGTTAAAGAGACAGGCTTTTTTATTGATAAGGAAAAAACCAAAAGTATAGTTCCTATGAAACCAGGGGATTCTTCTGTCATACAATCCCCATATTCCATATAGAATATTGGTGCTGACTAGTCCAAATGACCTATTTATTTCCGAGGAAATTAGACAGAAAGCGCTTTACGATAAATTATTCGAAAATAAAGGAATTGGAACTGGATTCTTGAGGTCAAGGCAAGTATTATATAATAGTCCCTTGATGAGCTTGGTTGCTGGAAGGGACACCCAGCGTTCATCGTTATTCTTTTTTTAAATCAAGTGATGATGGAGGTAAGGGCATGGATTCGGACGTATCACAGAACATATCAAGCACCATCGGAGTCAGCGGTCTGATGTCCATTGTGGTGTCTTTGTTCTGCATCGGTTTGTCATGGTGGGCGCTCCAGAACCTGAAGCTGGACCTGTTTATCAGGCATCCGAAGGGAGCTCAAGGGAAGCTGCTGCAGCTGCTGCTGGCGGTAGTACTGGGGCATTTCGTCGCTAAGTTTCTGCTTGATTATATCGGCTGGAGCAACATGATCCGGTATATGTTTTAACCGGTCAACGTTTGGTTATATCACTGATAGGCTGCTTGTAGGACTTCAGCAACTGAACATGGTTGAAAGATGTCGAATAATAACATTTTTTTATGTCAACAATGAAAAAGAACAGTTTAGGTAAGGCTGGCGGTTCCACTTGCCGAATGTGGCAGGAAAGCCTTACACGTTTAAAAAAGATGTGGACCTGGAGCCGAAAAAGTCTGATTTCGTAACTCATCCCGCTTAGCGTGCCCTGATGCCGGCCGGCTTGAAGCGATAGTTCCTCCGGAGCATATTCGCCAAAAAACGCTTGTATCCGTCAAAAGGTCAGTGTTATGATGGAAGTTAGGGAATTAGCAATGTAATTTCTTGAATATCCAGAAATAAAGGAAAAATTGGACGCGGAGGGAATCATGATGAGCAAATTTATCGTCCGCGGTGGCAATAAACTGACCGGAAGCGTGAAAGTCAGCGGGGCAAAAAATTCTGTTCTTCCGATCATCGCTGCCTCTCTTCTTGGGGAAGAAGGAGAAAGCATCATTATCGATGCGCCTCCTCTTGACGATGTAATTACAATCAGTAAAGTATTGGAATCCATAGGTGCAGTCATTACATATGAAAACGATGTAATGAGGGTCAATGCCCAAACGATTTCCTCATGTGAGGCACCTTATGAGTGGGTGCGGAAGATGCGGGCGTCTTTTCTGGTCATGGGTCCTCTGCTTACGAGAATGGGCCATACGCGGATTTCACTGCCGGGCGGGTGTGCCATCGGTACAAGACCTATCGATCAGCATCTGAAGGGCTTTGAAGCGCTGGGTGCCGAAATCAGCCTGGGACAAGGATACATTGAAGCGAAAAGTAATGGCAGACTGCGCGGGGCCAAGATCTATCTGGACGTGGCCAGCGTAGGCGCTACTGAAAATATTATGATGGCCGCCACGCTGGCTGAAGGCGTGACGGTGATCGAAAATGCGGCGAAAGAGCCGGAAATTGTCGATTTGGCGAACTACCTGAACGGCATGGGCGCGAAAGTGCGCGGTGCCGGTACCGGTATTATCCGGATCGAAGGCGTGGAGAAGCTGCACGGTACCGAGCATACGGTCATTCCGGACCGGATCGAAGCAGGCACCTACATGGTGGCGGCCGCGATTACCGGCGGAGACGTGTACGTTGAAGGCGCGATTCCGGATCATTTGGGTCCGGTGATTGCCAAGCTGGAGGAGATGGGCGTTGAAATCGAACCAGGCGAAAACGGCGTACGCGTGAAGGCGAACCATCCGCTTAAAGCGGTTGATATCAAGACGCTGCCGTATCCGGGCTTCCCGACCGACATGCAGTCGCAAATGATGGCGCTGCTGCTCAAGTCGGAGGGCACGAGCGTCGTGACCGAAACGGTGTTTGAGAACCGCTTTATGCATGTGGACCAGTTCCAGCTGATGAATGCGGAGATCAAGGTAGAGGGCCGCACGGCCATCGTAACCGGCGGTGCCAAGCTTACCGGCGCCAAGGTGTGCGCTACCGACCTTCGGGCCGGAGCAGCCTTGATTCTGGCGGGCCTCGTGTCAGAAGGAACGACAGAGGTCAGCGGTACGCATCATATCGACCGGGGCTATGTTCACCTGGCTGAGAAGCTGCAAGGCCTTGGAGCCGATATTTGGCGGATTTCCGTCGATGAGCCGACCTTGACTCAGCCGGTAGCGGCTAAGAAAGAGGCGGACAGCAAAGAAGAGGAAGTCAAGCTGGTGAATGTGCAGCCGACTTGGGTGTAAGTCCTTATTTGATCTTGTGATAGGCGGAACATTTTACTGGAAACGATTCATTGTACTGTAAACAAACAAACGGCCGGAGCTACGCGGCCATCCACCATAAGCAGCTGAGAAAAGACCAGGCCCGTTGCGGCCTGGTCTTTTCTGTCGTCGACTGGTCTACGATCCATCATCTCCTTCGTTTTCGTCTCCCCAATCAAAGTCTTTCTTATTATAAAGAGAGCTTTCCGAGTGAATGAACGATCCTGCCGATGTCACTGGGCCGTTTCGGCTCTGGGCCAGTTCATACTTCTTTATATACGATGCAGGGCATCGGGTTCTGACCCAGCCTATTTGTTCTCTTAAGGAATGGAAGGTTCCTTCTGATTGGAAGGCACAATCTCTGTTTCTCTTAAAAAGGGTTCTATCACTCTCAAGCCTCTCATATGTATGAATATCGGATGTGAACGGTGAAGACGGGAGCGGACGATAGCGCCGCGTCCCATCGATATCTGCCCGCCGCGCAGCCGGTATCCGGAAGGTCTAGTAACGAAGACGAAGCATGGACGGAGGTTTGAGAGAATATGAAGGATCCACGCACACAATTAAAAATTCCCGTCGCTCCCAGAAGCGAAGCGCTCACGCCGGATGATCCGAGAAGCACGGCCCCCAAGCCGGGCAGGCCGCAGCTGACGCTGCTGCCCGGCCAGGCTGCGCAGCCGCCAGAGGCTGCAGCGCCGGCGAGGCCGGAGCGCCAAGGCACGCTCCGGCCCGAAGCCCCGGGCGCGCCTGGCGGCGCCCGGCACACCCCCGGGCGGCGCCCATGGACGCCGCCGCCAAGCCGCGGCCCGGCCAAAGGGCCGCGCCGCCCGGGCAGCGCCCGCAAGGTGCCCCCAGCCGCCCTGTGGGGGGCGGGCGGGGTGCTCGCACTGGCGCTGCTGCTGCCCACGCTGGTGGTGGTGTCGACGAACCACCACCCCGCACCGGTGCCCGCGCCCATTCCGGCGCCGGCACCGGCCAAGCCTGCCGCGCCGCAAGCGGAGGCGCAGCTGCCGAACGTGTCCGTCTATCTGACGAAGACGGGACAAGTGGAAGTGCTGCCGATGGAAGACTACGTCACCGGCGTGCTGGCGGCCGAGATGCCGGCGGACTTTGAGCTTGAGGCGCTCAAAGCGCAGGCGATCGCGGCCCGCACCTTTATCGTCCGCCGCTTGGTGGACGGTGACATGAGTGGCGTGCCGGACCGCAAGGCCATGGTGACCGATACGGTCAGCCACCAGGCGTATATCTCCAAGGAAGTATTGGAGAAGGAATGGAAGGCGCAGGGGAAATCCGCGGAGCTGGCCAAGCTGCATAGGGCGGTGCAGGAAACTCGCAATACGATCATGACCTATAAAGGCAAGCCGATTACGGCATCCTTTTTCTCTACCAGCAACGGGTATACCGAAAATTCGGAAGACTATTGGAAGGAAGACATCCCGTATCTCCGCAGCGTAGCGAGTCCATGGGACAAAGAACTGGCACCGGGGTACAAGGAAACGGTCACGATCAGCCGGAAAGATTTTATCACCAAGCTCGGTTTGGCCGGACAGGCTATCACGGTATCGACGGGTCAGCCTTTCATTCAGGTCTTGTCTACGACGGAGGGGCACCGGATTAAAGAGATTTCCATCGGCGGACATGTGTTCAGCGGCCGGGAAGTGAGAGAGAAGCTGAACCTGCGGTCCAGCGAGTTTACTTGGAAGACCTCGGGGGCCGACATCCAGATCACCACGTACGGATACGGGCATGGCGTCGGGATGAGCCAATGGGGCGCGGACGGGATGGCCAAGGAAGGGTCGACCGCCACGCAAATTCTCAAACACTACTATACGGGCATCGACTTTACGGAAGCTTCAAAACTTCTCTCTAAAGATTGAAAAAATAATATAAAGAGATACGTATAAAAGATTCCGCCCCGGTAACAATGTTACTGAGGTGATAAACATATGAATGAACAAAACAAAAGTAGTCAAAACCACGGCGAAGCTCCTAAAAAAGTGCAAGGAGAGCCTGTAAATCAGCCTTCTTCGTGGAAAAAGCTGTTGTCTAAACGGTGGGTATACCCGGCAGCTTACGTGGCCGCAGCAGCAATTATACTAACCTTAGTGTGGGTCTACCAGGATACCAGCCAGAAGAACCTTACCCAAGACCCCGCTAAAGTAACGGAGCAATCTACTACCGCTTCGGATGCTGCAGCCAGCAAAGACACTGCCACAGACGCCAAGGACAATGCTGTTGAAGTAACCGCCAATGCCGAAGGTATGGTTTGGCCGGTGGCGAATGCCAAAGACGTAAAAGTCGTGAAGCCGTTCTATGATGAAAATGGTACCGAAGAAAATCATCAAGCCGCGATGGTTCAGTACGATGACACGTTCACTCCGAACGTCGGCGTCGACCTGGCCCGCGCAGATGACCAGGCGTTTGACGTCAAAGCCGCTCTCGGCGGAAAAGTCACTCGCGTCGATCTGAACCCGCCGCTGACTGGAACCGTAATCGAGATTACCCATGACAACAATCTCAAGACGGTCTACCAAAGCCTCTCGGACGCCAAAGTTAAACTGGGCGACACCGTGAAGCAGGGCGATACGATCGGCACCGCCGGACGCAGCGAAATCGAGAAGGAACTGGGCAACCACGTACACTTCGAAGTGTACGACAATGGAACACCGGTCAATCCGGAAACCGTTCTTCCGAAGCAATAACCGAAAGCGTGAAGAAAAAATAAGCCTAAAGGCAGGGACAATCCCTGCCTTTTTGTGTGCAAACCCTTGTGAATGGCGGGAAAGGGCAGTGAGAAGCCCCTTCGATTTGCGGGGTTATTTTGCGCTGCCCGTAAAATAAATGGGCCTTGCGGAGCTTGTCAGGCTTGGAAAGCGCGAATATATAGGCACGCCCCTCATATAATGTACCAAACTATCCACAGTAGGGAGGCGGGAGCGTGCACGATTACATCAAAGAACGGACCATTAAAATTGGTCGTTGTATCGTGGAAACGAGACACACGGTCCGAACCATTGCCAAGGAATTTGGCGTATCGAAGAGCACAGTGCATAAGGATTTGACCGAACGTTTGCCGGAAATCAATCCCGATCTGGCTGATCAGGTTAAGCACATTCTTGAATACCACAAATCGATCCGTCATCTCCGGGGAGGCGAAGCGACCAAGATTAAGTATAAAAAGACCAGCGGGAAAAAACGGGAAGCCGTTGCTTCCGCCAAAGCCTGACCATCTGGGCTTCCGGGCCCGGTTCATATGATCTTGCGGCAGGGCACACCTGTGCCCATTGTATCCCTCCCCTGAAGTATGATATGTTAAAAGATGGTATAAGGTCGAAAAATGTGATCCCTTTTTCCCAAAAATACATAACTTCCTGCCACATCCTGTCGAAATGGGACTTCTTATAAGCGGTAACAGGGACTCTTTTACCATAAAATAATACTTTGGGGGCTCTTTTCATGATGTTTAGCAAGGATATTGGAATTGATCTTGGCACAGCCAACGTGCTGATTCATGTCAAAGGGAGGGGGGTTGTACTCAACGAGCCTTCCGTCGTGACGATCGAAAGCGACACCAAAAAAGTCCTTGCCGTCGGGGAAGAAGCCCGGAGAATGGTTGGCCGCACGCCCGGTAATATCGTGGCGATTCGTCCGCTGCGCGACGGGGTCATTGCGGATTTTGCGATTACGGAAGCGATGCTGAAGTACTTCATCAGCAGTGTGGGAGGACGCAGCTGGAGCAGCCGGCCGCGGATTCTGATCTGTGCGCCTACGAATATTACCTCTGTTGAACAGAAGGCCATCCGGGAAGCCGCCGAGCGAAGCGGAGCCAAGGATGTGTTCCTGGAAGAAGAACCGAAAGCCGCAGCCATTGGCGCGGGTATGGATATTTATCAGCCAAGCGGCAATATGGTCGTCGATATCGGCGGCGGAACGACGGATGTAGCCGTCCTGTCCATGGGCGACGTCGTTACCGCCTCTTCTATTAAAATGGCAGGGGACAAGTTCGACGAAGCCATCGTGAAATATATTAAAAATAAGTACAAGCTCCTCATCGGTGAACGCACCTCGGAGGATATCAAGATCAAGGTAGGCACCGTCCGTCCGGGCGGACGCCAGGATGAGATCGATATCCGCGGGCGCGATATGGTCAGCGGACTGCCGCTTACCGTGACGGTCACTTCGACCGAAGTTCAGGAAGCGCTGTGGGAACCGGTCTCGATGATCGTGGCCGCTGCCAAGTCGGTGCTGGAACGGACGCCTCCCGAGCTGTCCGCCGACATTATCGACCGCGGCGTCATTCTCACCGGCGGTGGCGCTTTGCTTGACGGATTGGACGAGCTGCTCGCCGAAGAGCTGCACGTGCCGGTGCTGATCGCGGAAGACCCGATGCACTGTGTCGTGAAAGGCACAGGACTCATGCTCGATCACTTGGACAAGGTGTCCAAGAAAGCATTCTAATAACTTATGGCCGGCCCCTGAGCCGGCTGCGACAAACCCCTAAAAAAACCCGGGCCTATGTCCGATATATGTACTATGGATCGCGGGCTCTGAGGAGCCCGTTCATATAAATGAGCAATGTATTCTATATATAAGTTGAACTAAAGAATAGGATGCAGGCAAGGGAGTAAAAGGATTCCGAAGAAGCGAAGCGGTCGTATTTGGCTTTCGGATTTCTACCTTAAGTGGGCTCTATACCATCAAGAAATCCGAAAACAAGAGCGATCGTAGGAACATTTTACGCACTTGCCCCATCATCCATTTCAATGGTTTAACTTATATAAATGAAGATAAAATTTTTATTACCCAATGAACAAGCACATGAAACAGGGAGGGACCCCATCTCAATGCTGAGAGGACTTTACACCGCCGCTGCCGGCATGATGACGCAGCAGAGCCGCCATGATACCGACGTCCAAAATATTGCCAACATCAACACCCCAGGGTACAAGCAGGTGAACAGCGTGGCCCGTTCGTTCCCAGAGGTTCTGATTTCGATGATTGGCGGGGGAGCGGAGAACCCGAACCCGCGGCTCGGCAAGCTGAACACGGGCGTTTTTGCCGAAGAGAGCTTGTCCATGTACCAGCAGGGCGTCATTACGGAGAGCGAGAAGCCGACCGACTTTGCGCTGGTGTCCGATATCGAAGTCACCGATCCGGCAACGGGCCAGAACATTCCGTTCGACCAATCCGGCAAGTATGTTGATCCTGACGGCAATGTGACGTACAAGCCGGAGGCGTACTTTACCGTCCGGAGCGCGGATGGGGGAATCGGGTATACGAAAGACGGAAGCTTCCAGGTGACTCCGGACGGTTTGCTGCTGACTTCGGCCGGGTACCAGGTATTGGATGCCAATAATCGGCCCATTCGGTTGACAGGCTCGGTGGACAGCCTTAAAGTGAACGAGCAGGGGTTTATTTTGAATCCCGCAACGGGTGCGCCCGGAACACGGCTTGGCATTGCCGTCGTGGGGCAGCCCGGCCAGATGGTGCGTACGGGTGACGGATTGTTCAAGGTGGATGATACCGCAGCTGCCGGTGTCCGCGCGTTGGGTAACGCCGACCGCGTAGAATTGCGGCAGCATTATTTGGAGCAGTCCAACGTGGATTCCTCCGCGGCAGTCGTAGACATGAACACGGCGCTTCGGGCCTATGAGGCCAATCAGAAGGTCGTGCAATTTTATGATAAAAGTTTGGACAAGGCTGTCAACGAGGTCGGCAAGGTATAGGATGCTACGGACTAGGGAGGGTGGACATAAATGAATAACTCCATGATCAGCGCGATGGTATCCATGAATGCGCTGCAGCGGAAGCTGGACGTTATTGCGGATAACATCGCCAACATCGATACGGACGGATACAAGCGGAAGGATAGCTCCTTCGAGGACGTGCTGACGACGGTCACGCAGCAGCCGGACGGCTTCAAGCAGAACGGACGGGTTTCCCCGCTTGGATACAATAACGGTTTTGGCATGCGGATGACGGAAATCACCCGTGACATGCAGCAGGGACCGCTGAATCAGACGGGTAATCCGCTGGATCTCGCCATTGAAGGCACGGGTCTGTTTGCGGTTGAAGCGAACGGCCGCACGGCTTATACCCGGGAAGGCGCCTTCCATTTTGTACCCGATCCCGACCCTGCCAAGCCGGATAACATGGTGCTGGTGAACAATCAGGGGTACTTCGTTCTGGACACGAACGGCAGACAGATCTCCGTTGCGAACAATGCCAAGGTGGCCGTCGATCAGGACGGACAGGTCATTGTTAAGAACGCGGCCGGGACAAACGCCGTGGCTACCATTCAGCTGGCATCGCCGGTCCGCCCGGATGCGCTGGAGCAGATGGACGGCAACCTGTTTGTTATTCCCGGCAACCTGACGAAAGCTCAGGTGTTCGGCAACGCCCCTTATACCGCGACCGCCTCCGGGACAACCATCCGTTCGGGATATCTGGAACAGTCGAATGTCGATTATGCACAAGAAATAACGGATATGATGCAGGCGCAGCGCGCTTATCAGCTATCCGCCCGGGCACTGACATCCAGCGACACGATGATGAATCTGGCGAACAATATCCGTGGATAGGAGTTCTGCAATGAGTGAGAAAACCCAAGCAGCTGGCAAAGCGAAACCGGCCGTGCGGAAGACGGCAAGATGGAGAATCGTCATCCGCTGGATGATTCCGCTGTTTTTGCTGCTCGCTCTGGTTGGCGGGATGACCTTCGGTTATGTCTTTATCGGCAAACAGAGCCTGTCCGACGTGTTTCAATGGAAGACTTGGCAGCATGTGATCGATTTGGTATTTGCGCCCTGACAGGGCGTCTAACCGCTGACTTTTGACAGAAAACTCCTTCCATTCGGGAGTTTTCTTTTTTTGCTCGGAAAATGTATAATGATGGGGGACTTCCGAAGCCCATACAAAAGGGCCTCCCCCATGCCGTTCATCAGGATCGGCATACCGGAGAAAGGCCCCTTATCTGAACCTTCACTTCTGCAGAGGGTGAAGGATAGTTTAGTTTTTTCCGAAAACTATGGATTTTATGCAGTATAACCCTTGAAAGTTACGGTGATTCGCCTATTTTGAAAGGAGTTTGAGAGACGTGCTTAACGTGAAAGAAATTCAGGAGATCATCCCGCACCGGCCTCCGTTTTTGCTGGTGGATCGCATTATCGAGATGGAAGTCGGCAAGCGTGCGGTCGGGATCAAGAACGTTACGATTAACGAGCCTTTCTTCATCGGCCACTTTCCGGAGTATCCGGTCATGCCTGGCGTGCTGATCACCGAAGCGCTGGCACAGGTTGGAGCAGCCGCTATTTTGAAGGAAGAGAGCAACCGGGGCAAAATCGGCTTTCTGGCCGGTCTCGACAACTTCCGCTTCCGTGGACAAGTGGTGCCTGGAGATACGCTTCGCCTCGAGGTCGAAATTACCCGCCTGAAGGGAAGCATCGGGAAGGGACACGCCGTAGCCAAGGTCGACGATAAAGTCGTCGCGGAAGGCGACATCATGTTTGCCCTGTCCGACCCGGCACAATCTTAAGTACCCATCATTCTTATTATGGAAAGGAGAAGCAGTAATGACACAAGAGCTCAGCAATCAAGCAAGTGAAAATGTCAAGCAATGGCTTCAAGATCCTTCTATAGATGAAGAAACGAAACGGGAGCTCGAAGGGCTGTCCGATCAGCCGCTGGAGCTGGAAGACCGTTTTTACAAAGATTTGGAGTTCGGCACAGGCGGCCTCCGCGGCGTGATCGGTGCAGGAAGCAACCGCATCAACCGGTATACCGTCGGCAAGGCGACGCAAGGATTTGCACGCTACATACTGGAGCAGCACGGTTCGGCTGAGGGCACGCCTTCGGTTGTGATCGCCCATGATTCCCGCCACTTCTCGCCGGAGTTTGCGCTGGAGGCTGCTCTGGTGCTTGCAGGCAACGGTATCACAGCCAAGCTGTTCCCGTCCCTGCGCCCGACGCCGCAGCTGTCGTTCAGCGTGCGCCATTTGGGAGCGACCGGCGGCATCGTCATTACGGCGAGCCATAACCCGCCGGAGTATAACGGGTACAAGGTGTACAACGCCGAGGGAGGACAGCTCGTGCCGGACGAAGCGGAGAAGGTCATTTCCTACATCCAGCAGGTCGATTCCTTCGCTGCGGTGAAGCGGCTGGATCAGCAGGAAGCGGAAGCGAAGGGGCTGCTCGTGTGGCTCGGCCAAGAGGATGACGATGCGTTTATCCGCACCGTAGCCGATGTCAGCGTGAACCGCGAGGCGATTGCTTCGACGCTTGGCAAAGATTTTAAAATCGTCTACACGCCGCTTCATGGGACAGGAAATATTCCGGTCCGCCGCGTGCTGGAGGAAGTCGGCTTTACGAACGTGCATATCGTAGCGGAGCAGGAGCAGCCGGACGCCGAGTTTTCCACTGTGAAGTCTCCGAACCCGGAAGAACGCGAAGCGTTCACGCTGGCCATGAAGGTAGGGCAGGAGATCGGTGCCGATTTGCTGATCGGAACCGACCCGGACGCCGACCGCATGGGTGCGGTAGTGAAGAACCAGGCAGGAGAGTTCGTCGTATTGTCCGGTAACCAGTCCGGGGCACTTATGATTTATTATTTGCTCAGCCAGTTAAAAGAAGCAGGCAAGCTGCCAAGCAACGGGGCGGTCATCAAAACGATCGTGACCAGCGAGATGGGAGCGACGATCGCCGAGCATTTTGGGGCGGAAGTGTTCAACACGCTGACCGGTTTTAAATACATCGGGGAGAAAATGACCCAGTTCGAGAAGACCGGCTCCCATACGTATCTGTTCGGATACGAGGAGAGCTACGGATACCTCGCTGGCAACTATGCCCGCGATAAGGACGCCGTATTGGCCTCGCTGCTCATCTGTGAAGCGGGTGCCTACTACAAGGCTCAAGGCAAGACGCTGTACGAAGTGCTGCAGGAGCTGTATGAGCAGTTCGGCTACTTCCAGGAGAAGCTGGAGTCCCGCACGCTGAAAGGCAAGGACGGCCTGGCCCAAATCCAGGCGAAAATGTCCGATTGGCGCAGCAACCCGCCGCAGACGGTGGCAGGACAAACCGTCACGCAGGTGCTGGATTATTCGAAAGGACTTGACGGCCTGCCGAAGGAAAACGTGCTGAAATATATGCTGGAAGACGGTTCATGGTTCTGCCTGCGCCCATCGGGGACAGAGCCGAAGATCAAGGTATACTTTGCCGTGAGAGGCGATTCACTGGATGATGCAAATGCGCGTATTCAGAAATTGTCGGATGAAGTGATGGCAAGGGTAGACGCCTAACATTTAAGAAATGGATATTCCGGGAAGCCGCGTGTTCGAAGAAGAACGCTGCGGATTCCCGGAGTTATTATGAGGAGGTACTTTTGGTGCATCAGAAATGGCAGCGTTGGAACACGGCATCCCGCAAATGGCTGTGGATTCTCGTCGTGCTGGGCATAATCGCCGCGATTCCGGTGATTTATGACCGCTACCGGACGGAGTCATCTTCCAATAACGTAGAGTTGGTGTATAACTATCGCGGACTGGTGGAGACGGCTTCGTATCAAGCCCATCCGGAGGAATACCTTCAGCAGCAGCTGGATCAGCTGAAGGCGGCGGGCGTGACGAGCATGGCGATGTTCGAGAGTACGCTGGACGATTTTAAAAAATCCCGCCGCATCATGATGTTTAATGCGGGGGACGTCGCCTCGATGACGAAGAGCGTCATCCCGACCAACGATAACTATACCTATATTCTGTTTACGAACGAAGAGAATGCGGGACGCTTGTCTCCCCTGATCGAAGACACCTTTACGGGGATCGGCATCGGCGTCAAGCCATGGGAATTCAACGGACAGAAGGGCCTAATTCTGGAAACTTCCCCGGAGGATGCCGTGCTCAAGCCAATGCAGCCAGATCCGATTGCATTCGAAATGCTGCGCAGCAAAGGATTCAACATCGTACCGCGGATGTCCGACAGCCTTCCTTACAACCAGGAGGCGATGGACAAGCTGCTGGCCTACTATCAGGCGAACGGCGTCAAACGCGTATTGTTTGAGGGCGATTCCGTTAAAGGCTTCAATGACAATGAGGACATGAACAGCTTGCAGGGCTTTGCCAACCTGCTGAACCAATACGGGATCGGCATTGCGGCCATCGAAAACCTGAAGCAGCCGCAGAAGGGGCTGTCCAAGCTGGCCTACGATACGGATTACAACGTAGCCCGTCTGTACTCCTTGAGCGACCGTGATGCTGCGGCGCTGAGCCCAGAGACGATTGCCGACCGTTTTGCGCTGGCGACGAAAGACCGGAACATCCGGATGCTGTACATCAATGTCGCTCCATCCCGCAATACGACCAAGGCCACGATTACCGATTCCGTGGAAAACATCGTGAAAACCTTGCAGGAGCCGGGAAATGCCATCAAGCAGATGGAAAACAACGGCTTCAAGATGGGACAAGCGGGAGCATTCCATATTTATGATTCGGCCGGACAGCGTTATTTTAAAATGGTTGTCGTGCTCGGTGGGGTTGCCTTCGTTGCGCTCCTCGTTTCTTACTTTATCCCGGCACTGACCCTAATCGCGTTTGTGCTTGGGTTAATCGGCAGTGCAGGACTGTATGTCCTCAAGCCGACGCTGTTTGAGCAGGCGCTGGCTCTGCTCGTAGCCATCAGCGCACCGACGATTGCCGTGCTGCTGGCGGTCAGAAAGCTCAACGAAATGAACGCGGCCAACGCCGGGCTTACGTCTGGACGCCGGTTGGCTCATGCGGTTGTGACTTATATCAAGACGGCGATTATTTCGATGAGTGCGATTCCTTTTGTCATCGCGCTGCTGAACAACATTACGTACAGCCTGGTGCTGAATCAATTCCGCGGCGTCAGCCTGCTGCATTTGGCCCCAATCGGTCTCATTGCGATTTATGTCGTGCTGTACCGCGGCGGCAAACCGCTGCAGCAAATCGGTAAATTATTCCGCACCCCGATTACGCTGACCTGGGTAGTGGCAGCAGGGGTCATTGGTGTGTTAGGCTTATATTATCTGAGCCGCACCGGCAACGGGGGAAGCGTCAGCTCGATTGAAATGACGTTACGCACGGTTCTGGAAAACACGTTCCACGTTCGTCCCCGGAACAAGGAGCTCGTTGCACACGCGCTGTTCCTGCTGGGCATCTTCGTGTCGCTTAGATACCGCAACGTCGTTTACTTGATGATCTTTGCGGTTATCGGTCAGCTGTCGATGGTGGATACGTTCGCGCATATCCACTCGCCGATGAAAATTTCGTTCGTTCGTGACCTGCTTGGTCTGGGTCTCGGATTTATCTTTGGCCTGATCGCCATTGGCGTATGGCAAGTACTGGAAGGGTGTTGGAAACGATGGGTACCACCTCTCAGAAGACCGTAGTCATCTCTGGATACTACGGGTTCCGGAACAGCGGGGATGAGGCGGTGCTCCAATCGATCTTAACCGCTCTGGAGGAGCGGGGGAAGGCAGCCGGCATTTCGATTCGGCCGGTGGTTCTCTCCATCGATCCTGAGTGGACCAAGGCCACCTACGGGGTGGACGCGGTACACCGGATGAAACTGGGCGAAGTGAGACAGGCGCTGAAGGAAAGCTCAGGCCTGATCAGCGGCGGCGGCAGCCTGCTGCAGGATGCCACCAGCTCCAAGACGATCCCTTATTATCTCGGGGTGATCAAGCTGGCCCAGTGGTTGAAAAAGCCGGTCTTTATCTACTCTCAAGGGATTGGGCCCGTTAACCGGAAGTTGTTTCACCCGTTCATCAAAAGCGTATTTAACAAATGTGAATATATATCGGTTCGGGATCAAGAGTCGGCACGCCTGCTGGAGCGCATGGGGCTGGGCTGGAACCGGGTTCAGGTCGTGCCAGACCCGGTGATGGGCCTGACGACCGGCGGCAAGAAGCCGGAATCGCTGCAGCAGGACGCCGAACGTCCGCTGCCGGTAATCGGCATCTCGGTCCGCTATTGGGATCCGGAGCGCCGGGAGCTGCAGGCGATGGCCGACGGGCTGAGCAAGCTGTGCCAGGAGCAGGCTG
Organism: Paenibacillus sp. S28; assembly: GCF_016624415.1. Taxonomy (NCBI): domain Bacteria; kingdom Bacillati; phylum Bacillota; class Bacilli; order Caryophanales; family Paenibacillaceae; genus Paenibacillus; species Paenibacillus sp. S28. The sequence goes on from NZ_JACVTM010000021.1 coordinate 72,350, forward strand.
TGCATCTGCGCTTCCTGCCTTTCCATTTGCCGGACGATGTGAAAGCATCGCAGGAAATCATCGACCGGATGGGCGATGTATCCGCGAACGGCAGCGTCGTGACGGTGTGCCGCGATGTGGTTCATCCGCAGCAGATGCTGGCCGAGGTTGGCCGCTGTGACGTCGTTATCGGCATGAGGCTGCACAGCCTCATCTATGCCGCGAATCAGCTGGTGCCGATGATCGGCGTGTCCTATGATCCGAAGATCGATAACTTTTTGAAGCGGCTGGATCTGGAGCCTGTAGGGACAAGCACTTCGCTGGCGCCTGAGGCGCTGAAGAGCGAGGTGTCCCGCCTGCTGAGCGAGAGCAGCCTCTGGCAGGAGGCGAACCGCGAGCGTATCGCGGTGCTGAAGGAAGAGGCGCAGGCTCCGGCACAGCATATTATTGATTTTTTGCAGCAGCAATAAAGGATAAGGTGATTATAGCGTGAACCAACCAAGCCAAGTGCCCACGGTGCCGATTTTCGGCATACCGGTGAGCCGATGGGGTATGACCGATACCGTTCAATATTTAACCGGACTCATCCAGTCGGGTGAGCGCCGGCCGCATCAGATCATTACCGCCAATCCCATTATGGTGATGACGGCCCTTCAGGACCCTGCTTACATGGAGGTCATGAGGGGAGCCGATCTGCTCGTCCCGGACGGGACGGGAGTGGTATGGGCGGCGGATAAGGCCGGATCGCCCGTGAAGGAACGCGTTGCAGGTTTTGACCTCCTACATGAATTGATGAAGGTCGGAGAAGACTATCACTGGAAAGTGTATTTGCTCGGCTCGACGGCCGAAGTGATTCAGGCGACGTCGGAGCGGTTACATTTGCAGTATCCGGGGATTCAAATCTCGGGATTTCGTGATGGCTACTTTTCCCAAGAGCAGGACGCCGAAGTGATCGCGGCGATTCGCGAAGCGGAGCCGGACATTCTGTTCGTGGCACGCGCCGTAGATACGCAGGAGCCTTGGATCGCGCGTTACAAGGAGCAGCTCGGCGTACCGGTCATGATGGGCGTCGGCGGAAGCTTCGACGTCATTTCCGGCAAGTCCAAGCGGGCTCCCAAGCTGTTCCAACAGCTGCGGGCGGAGTGGTTATACCGCCTGTTAAAGGAACCGACGCGAGCCAAAAGAATGCTTGCGCTGCCGAAATTCGTAGTGAAAGTGCTGCGGGATAAAGAAAACCTGACAAAACCCAGATAAAAAGATGAAATCGTCTTGAATAACCCGATATTTTGCGAAAAAACGGGATTGGTTTTATTTTTCGATCAGAGTATAATTCAATCCGGTAGAACAATTGGGGGTTGAACAATCACATGTTAATGCTAGCCATCATCGGATGTATCGTATCGCTCATCCTGGCACTGGTCCTGACGCCGCTCGTCAAGAAGCTGGCGGTGAAGATCGGAGCCGTGGACGTACCGAATGCCCGAAAAGTGCATACGCGAATTATGCCCCGGCTTGGCGGTTTAGCCATATATCTTGCTTTTATATTAGCCATGTTCGCAGTCCTTCCGTTTGTCGCCGAACATTTCTCGATGCGGGATTCCAACTTTATTAAGGCATTCCTGCTGGGCGGAACGCTGATCGTACTGATCGGCGCACTCGACGACCGCTTCGAACTGTCGGCGAGGGTGAAGCTGCTCGGACAGATCATTGCTGCGTGCGTGGTCGTGTTCGGATTCGATATCAAAGTGGACTTTGTAAATATTCCTTTTGCTGATAACTATTCTTCGCTGGAAAATTGGATTTCCATTCCGCTGACCATCATTTGGATTATCGGTGTAACGAACGCCATTAACCTCATCGACGGTCTCGACGGCTTGGCAGCCGGCGTATCCGGCATCGCGATTGGCACCATCCTCGTGATGTCCCTGCTGATGGGCAACATGATGGTCGCTATGCTGTGTCTCTTGCTTCTCGGCGCCATCGTCGGATTCTTGTACTTCAATTTCCACCCGGCCAAGATTTTCATGGGGGATACGGGATCGCTGTTCCTGGGCTTCTGTCTGGCGATGCTCTCCCTGCTTGGATTCAAGCAGATTGCGATCATCTCGTTCATCACCCCGCTGATTATCATCGGCGTGCCGCTGTCGGATACGTTCTTTGCGATCATCCGCCGCTGGGTGCAGAAGAAACCGATCTTCGCACCGGACAAGGGCCACCTGCATCACTGCCTTCGCGAGATCGGCTTCAGCCACCGCCAGTCGGTGCTGATCGTGTACGGTATCGCCGCGTTCTTCGGCGTCCTGGCGGTCATCCAGTCCTCGGCGGCGATGTATGAAGCGAACTGGGTCACGTTCGTCGTGATCTGCGTCATGATGTTCTTCCTGCAAATCGGCGCTGAGATCATCGGCCTCGTCGGCAAGACGAAGCGTCCGATCCTGAATCTGATTGCAAGGCTGCGGATGAAGGTTAGTGAGAACCGTCATAATTAGGGTAAGATAAGAAGCGTTGTGCAATTATATATATTGTTAAGTGGAACGTCGCACCTGGGGGTGCGGCGTTTTTTTGTGCCTACTTATAAAGGGGGGACTTTTTTTCTAGTTTTACCTAAAAAATAGGAAGAAAGTATCCGATACAAAGAATAAGAGAATCAATTGGAATTTCCAGTCATGATTACCGGAAATCTCACAAAAGTTAGGCGAAAAGGAGAGATCAAACATTTATGCACCGCATTAAGAAGACGTATGTCTGGATCATGCTCATGGCATTGATCGTTTCATTGTTTCCTGCAGGTTTAGCTCAGCCAGTACATGCAGACCCGGGAGCACCCGCAACCTATTTTATTCCTGATGATTTGGTGCTTCGGCAAACTTCATTGTTAACCACCGATAGCTCAGGTAATCAAATTAACCGAACCAACGTATATGTTTCCAGCATTTCTACACTGGACGTAACCGGTGTATACTCCTATGTCAGTGAGAATACGCTTAAAGCAAAAGTCGAGCAGTTGAGCTCTAAAACACTGGCAGATGGAACCATCGAGTGGGTGACGGATCCGACCCATTTTAAAGATGGAAATATTGTAGCAGATACCTCGTCGACAGCACAAAAATTTAAAGCGAACAAATTGCCACTCTTCTCAGGCTTTAACAAGATCACATTCTCAGGTTCGCAGAACGGGATTACTCGTACAGACGTATTTTATGTGCTGTATGATCAGATTCCTTATGTGACAGATTTGAAGATGACTGGAACCAGCCTCGGAGAGGTACCGCTGAATGAAGGCTCCGAAGCGGTTTCGGATAAAGAAATGATTTCAATCCAAGGTGAGGTCCGCAATGCAACGGACGTAACCGTATCGGTAAATAATGATGCGACCCTCACTTCGACACTGCTGCCATCCGGTAAATTCTTTTCATCAGGTTTGAAGCTTACCCAGGGCTTAAACGTTCTTACCATTAATATCAAGAATGGTTCCGACACCATGTCGGTGACCCGGAATGTTTATTACTATAATAAGAAGAGTCCGTTCGTTAGCCTCAATCTCAATTACAACGCCAAGAATTATTCTCTACTGAATAACGTGCCAACGGTTACAGACGGCTCAACCGCAGGTACAGGGATTGGCCGGTTAACGTCTGTCGTCCTGGTGGAGGATACAGGCGATACTTTCAGCAGTAAAGGTATCGTAACGATCGACGGTAACCCTCCAACAAACCTTACCATTGACAAGGATGTTCCAATTCCTGCTCCAGATGGGGTAACGCCAGCTTACCGTCTGGTAACGATATCTATGGATACACCAGATATGAACACGAAGACAAGTTATCGGCTTGGAGTTGCTTACGGAAATAACAGCAATTCTTATGATATCGCTTATAAATACATGGCAGGTGTCATCGGGATTGACGACATCAAATATTTGAAGGGGTATGATCCTTCCAAAGGTCTAGGCAGCGCAAGTCAACTTCCATTGAGTGAAGTGGACAGCAGTACATTTTATATTTTGGTAAAGGCAGACCAGGACCTTACAGGAAATCCTGAACTTCAGGCGGAGTATGTACCGAGTGGCCAGCCGATCGACGTTAGTTATGTATATGCTGGTCCGAGCGCAGCCCAGAAAATTTACAAGGTGACAGGGCTATCCAGCGGACAGCAAAAGGTACAATTCCATTTTAAAGATTCATCAGCCAACTATCCGGCTACGATTTCTTATGCGATCAAGAACAACATTTATATTGAGAACGTGAGAAACGGCCAAGTTTATGAAATGGACTCCAGCAACAAGAAGACGATCAATGTGAAAGGTGAATATCGTGATTTTGACAAGCTCGAGAAAGCTGAGCTATTCATCAACGGGATTGCCAGCAGCAATGTGGGCGTAACGTTTGACGTAACCGATGCGAACAGAAAATTTGATCTCGATTTAACCGTCGATACGGAGGGGCCACTCTACTATGGAGAAAACAAAATCAAATTTGTTGGTTACTCTAAAGACGGCAGAGGAAATACCACTACTGTTTATACTGAACTCCGTATTTACATTGTCGATACGAATGTAGCCAACATTACGGTATTCCGGCCGACGCTGTCCCTGGAAACACCTCCGTCCTTTAACGGGTTGGATTTAACTCAGCTTACGGATAATTCACAGTTAAATGAAATTACCGCTAACTCGCCGGAGTTTGTATACAACAACGATAAATACGAAACAACACAACTGAAATACAGCCTGGTGATTCAGGGTAGCGGTGCCAAATACGTTAACTTGAATCTGGGGACACAAAAGTTCTTTGCATCTTCAAGCAATTCTGATATTGACTTAACAGATACAAAGATGCAAACGACCAAAATTATCAGAAGCTCGTTCCAGTACAACAATCAGACGCTGTATTATGATATGGCGATTCTGAATGGTAAGTTTGTGCTGCGGATTAACGACATACCGTTTGAAACGCTGGGCAGCCAAGTGTACAACCTAGAGTTGATCAACAGCACAGGTGCGCGTGCCAATCAGCGTTTGGAGCTTACCCGTGTGGCTGAAGCCTTCCGGATTCTGTCTCCAAAAGCAACAGTCGACAATCGCATTGTGGTAAACAAAAACTTTGTTAGATTTGATATCGAAGCAGAAGGTGCAGACAAGGTCATCATCGGCAAGGAAGAAGCAACCAAACGTCAGGATATGAACAACCGCTTTGTCCTTGATTATGTAGGGTTAAAACCGGACAAAAACAATACAGTTAAAATTCAGGTTGTTCGCGGGAAAGATACCATTACTCAATCAATTGATATTTATTACACCGGAGCCGTTGCGGTAAACTCTGAGTTTATGACGGAGAAACCGGCTACCAAATATACGGCCTTTAATAAAGCATTGTCCCTTTCTTTCCCGAAAGGAACGGTCCTGACTTCTGCTAACGTGAATGTAGGAGAAGTGGCCAAATTCTATCCGGACAATAAGTTGCTGTTCGGTATTGCCGATCCGAAGGACGGCGTGGTGGAAAGAAAGAATGATTACGGTAACGTCATTAATATTAACAAGGATGATCGGACACCGCAGGGAAATACCGTGATTCCACTGGCTGAGGATTTGCTTGAGCCGTTTACATCCATGATCGCAAACTATAACTTTACTCGGGTATCCGATATTTACTGGATCAGCGGTGGTCTTGGTGAGCATGGCAACGTGAACTCCGCGGATTATATTCCGCCTTCCAACGGACTTCCGCCGCATGCTTACGAATATCAAAACACGAAATACAATTTTAAGGAATCTGCAGAACTCCAACCTGACCGTAAGATTATTCCATCTCAGCGTGGTACACTGACTCTTGGTTTCAACAAGAGCGTGGTGGATGAAGCAGGTACTACAGTCACGGTGTTCCGCTTCACGGACGACGCAAGGTGGGAGAATGTCGGTGGTGTCGTGGATACGAAAAACAATACCATTACGGTGCCATTCGATGATTTTGGTTATTATGTAGTCATGAAACAAAGCCGCGGGTTTGATGACATTACCAAGCATCCTTGGGCTCGTAACATCTTGAATGCCCTCTATGCAAAAGGCATTATGGTTAATGTTCAATCGAGTGTCTTTGGTGCGGACGATTTAACGACACGCGGGGAATTTGCGACTCTGTTAGTTAAAGGTCTTAACATTCCTCTAAACTTTGATAAGAACGTACAAACGTTCTTTGATGTGGATCCGGCAGCTAAGACGGACACATGGGATTTCGAGCATATCGAAACAGCAGCAAGAGCCGGTATTGTTACAGGCATTGGAGAAGGCAACTTCGGTGTATTTGAACCGATCACAAGAGAAGATGCTGCCGTGATGGTGGCACGAGCCATGAAACTAAAGCTTGCAGCTAACGATGATAAGCTTAAAGCGACGTTGGACAAGTCATTCCTCGATTCTGGCAAGATCGGTATTTATGCACGACCGGCCATTGTGGCCGTAACGAAAGCCAAAGTGATGTCAGGTGAAGCTGTTACGCTTCCAGGCCAGAAGAAGGCTTCGTACAACTTCAATCCACAGGGCAGCATGACCCGTGCGGAAGCAGGCAAGATTGCAGTAGAGCTATTTAAGAAGAGCTCCAAAATCTTCCCGGCAAATTTAAGCTAATCGAATAAATGTAAAGCCCCTTGGTCCAATGATTAGGCTAAGGGGCTATCTTTTTCCATTTTCAACTCTTTGTAATTTGTCGGAAATTAGGATACAATGGCGTAGAACGATATTTTATCTTAGAGGGTGAAGGCAATCTTATGAAACCGATCTATTCGAAGGCGCAACTGGATTATTTGAAAGCGAAGACTAAATTTGAGAATAAAGCTAGCATTTTGGAGAAGAAAATCGAAACCACTCGGAAAACGAGAGAAATTACGCAAGAAGTAATGGAAGGTCTCGTAATGGAGACCGGATTCCATGATGCATATAATGAATTGGTCATTTCCGAGAACGAACTGATTGAATGGTCCCATTCGACAATCAAACATGATAAGACTTACCGTGAGAACAAGCAGCCGATTGAACAAATGTACGAGAACCTCAACACAAGCCCGGAAATGCGCGCTCAGATCATTCAGCTTGCCATGAAAATCCGTTAATATTTTGTAACCTTTGACTCATTTACATCGTCCAACAAGGTGCCTATTGGCGCCTTGTTTTTTTGTTTTTCTTGTTTCAACTAAGTAAGGAAGGGTTAATGTTTTCCAGATATTTCTTGGACAAACAGGGCTTCTGACGTCTTTTATTATGTTCCGGTAACAATTTTGAAATTTTTTTAAAAAAGGTGCAACTTTTTAGAAACACGCGCGTCTAAGATGTAGAGTCAATTACGATGGGTGTTGAACCAATATCCACCTCAGCAAGAAAGATGTCTATTTTTTAGAAAAATTATCTTTACGCTGTGTGGGGCCCATTGTATAATACTTAGGTAGGATTAGGAATCTACTCTTTTTTTTGCCGCTTTTAATTGATATGTTTACCAGTTTCTGTGATATCGTCACAGACATCATTTATATGAACCATGCTCAACTCGGGAAAGGGGGTGCACTGGCTAATGAGTAACACGAGCTACCCATTTAAAGAAAACTCTAATGTGATGAATGTTCAAGGAGGAGAAAAAAAGGTTATGAAGAAAATTTTGACAGTCGCTCTGTCTACAGCAATGGCATTCTCCATGTTTGCATCTGTAGCATTCGGTGATACCGCAGTAACTCCGCAACAAAAATTCGACGCTCTGGCAGCTAAAGGGATCTTCAACGGTTACCCAGACAAACAAGCACATCTTGAAAAAGAAATGACTCGCGCTGAGTTCGCGAAAGTCATCACGAAGCTTCTTGGACTGAAAGAAGTAACTGGAACTCTTTCTTACAAAGATAAAGGTTACGACGCCAAGAACTGGGCAGTACCTTACATTGAAGCAGTAACTGCTGCTGGTATCATGCAAGGTCAAGACAACGTGAAGAAAATCTTCAACTACAACGGAAAAGTAACCATCCAAGAAATGGCGACTGTTCTGACTCGTGCGCTGAAACTTGAAATCCCTGCAAACCCAGACAACAACGCAGCTGACTGGGCTAAAGGATATGTTCAAGCAGCGATCGACAAAGGCCTCATCTCTAAAGATGCTAACTTCAAAGCAAACGCTAGCCGTTCCCAACTGGTTGAAGCAGCTTACGCAATCGACCAAGCGGCTAACATCACTTTCACTTACAAAGTCGTTGACCCAAGCAATGTTGAGTTCACGCTTTCTACTGGTGAAGTAGTAAAGGTTAAACTTGACACTCCTTTGGTTGCTAACAAAGAAACTGAAGTGAAATTTAAAGACGCAGCTGGCAATGAGTACACTGCGAAGGTAACTTATGTAGTAACTACTGCAACTAAAGTCGACAAAGTATCCGCAAGCAACCTGAAAGAAATCGAAGTTGCGTTTGATGGTACTGTTGATTCGACTACCGCAGAAAGAACTGATAACTACAGTGTTAGTGCTGGTTCGATTAAATCCGCCGTCTTGGAAGAAGATGGAAAAACGGTTCGTTTGACTCTTGCTGATGGTGTAGTATTCACCAATAATAAAGAGTACAAATTGACTGTGAATAACGTAAAAGCAGGAGATAAAGTAATCAGCACTACTGATTTCAAATTTACTCCTGTGGATAACGCTCTTCCAGAAGTAACCAGCGTAACTGCGCTTGGTAATAAGGCGATCAAAGTGGTTGTGAGTGAACCGGTTAAAAATGTTAAAGCATCTAACTTTACACTGGATGGAGTAACTTTCTACGGTTCTGTAGCTGTTGGTGGCAATGACAGAGAAATCATTCTTAAACCATATGCTTCTAACACTATTGCAGTTGGAGAGCACAAACTTACTTCTTCCCTCTTGGAAGACTACAATAGTCTGAAATCTCTTTCTAAAGAAGTAACTTTCAGTGTCGTGGAAGATAAAGAAGGTCCGACAGTTACTGAAGCAAAAGCAACATTGGAAACTGTAACGTTGACTTTCAACGAGGATATTGATCCTGATACAGTAAAAGCTTCTGACGTTTACTGGTTGTCTGGTACAACTAAGAAATACGCAGATTCTTATACTAAAATTGCAGGAAACAAATATTCCTTTACTTTCAAAACAGCTGACAGACTTCCTAATTACGAAACAACTCTGTATGTTGACAGTGTAAGTGACTATTCTGGTAATGTGAACACTACAAAAGAAGTGAAGATCACTCCAGAAATCGATCAAACTAGACCAGAGATCATTGATGTAAAAGTCAACTCTGATAAAAAGAACATTACAGTAAAATTCAACAAAGCTGTAACAGTTGACAAAGCTAAATTTGTTATTACTGACAAAGATGGAAAAGTAATTTCCATTAGAACAGCAAGTGTTGATTCTACTGGTAAAGTTGCAACAGTTGAGCTTTACAACACTCTGTCTGAAGACAATGTATATACTTTCAAAGCAAGTGGTATCCAAGATACTACTGCATTGCATAACACCCTTATTGACTACAGCACAACAATTTCTCTTGGCGATAAGACTGGACCAACCCTTACTCAGGCAGATGTATCTGCAAACAGCGCTACTCGCACGGTAGTTCTGAACTTCAATGAGAAAGTTGATCCTGCAACTGCATTGTCTCATGGCAGCTACTACATTAATTTCAAATCTGTCGACAGACAATTGCCTGATGATGTAACAATTACACCAACTCTTGATGGAAAAGGTGTAATCCTGGTATTCCCAGAAAAAATTGATAACTCAACAGTTAGCTTCACTACTGGAAGTCTTTCTACCCTGAAAGTACTGGGTGTTAAAGACTTGGCAGGAAACGTTATGCAAGGATTTTCGGTTAACATTGATTTGGTAAGTGCAACTGCACGTGCTGATGTAGCTGCTTACTCTTCAACTGTATCAAAACCAGCAGCATTTACTGATGAAAATGTAATCAAGGTTAAATTTAACCAGCCAATCGATAGTGTAAATGCAGATGCATTCGCATTGTCAAATGGAACTAAGATTTCCGATGCTACAGCAGACGGCACTAATGTTGTAACGCTGACATTGTCCAATAAAGTCGGAACTTCGGTTTCTGGTACATTGAGTATCGTAAATGGTGATTTGATTAAGACTGTAACAGGAAACTCTGCAGTATTGACTAAATCCGGTATTCAGATTGATGACCAAGTAGCACCTTACGTTAAGGATGTTGCGAATCTGCCTACTACAACAACTGCAGGTAAGGTAGTTATTCAGGTTCCGTTCTCGGAGACTCTTGGCGGTAATGCAAGTGACTATGCTAAAGATTTGACTGTAACAAAACTGTCCGCAAATGGAACTGATGGTTTGTTGCTAGCGGATCAAGATTACACTACGTCTTTGGATGCCACTGATAATAGTATTCTTCTTGTTACACTGAATCCTTCCGTGACGAGTGGTGTAACATCTGCTTACTCCGTAAAAGTTAAGGATAGTGGATCTTACATTAAAGATGCTAACGGAAACGTTGCTAAGGGATCTTCGACTTATGAAACAGCTGAAAAAACTGTAAGTGCTGCTCCTAAAATTGTTACAGCTTCAGACATTAACAATGCTAATAAGGGCACTTATGCAGTAAATGGTACTACTGCTGTAGGTTCTACCGTGCAAGTAACAATTACTGACGCAGCTGCTACACCTGTAACACAAACAGTAAACGCTACTGTTGATGCTAACGGTAACTTCGCAGCGACTTTGAATGCATCTACTCTTGCTGACGGCAAAGTAACAGTAAGCGTTGTGAGCACCGATGCTGCAAATTATGTTTCTGCACCTGTTACAAAAGTAGTTAATAAAGATGTGGTTGCTCCAACAGTTGCAACTGCTAAATTCATCGATGCTACGCATGTTAGTGTTAAATTTAGCGAAGCAGTAAATGCTAAACTGGCAGATTTCACTAATTTCAACTTTAGTGTTGATGGTGTAGCAACCGCAACACCAGGGAATATTTCTGAAATCAGCGGAAACGGTACTGATACAATTGTTCTGACTGTTATTGCTCCAGGAGCAACAGATACGGCTACAGGAACTGTTGATATTGGTGCAGGCGTTAAGGATTTGGCCGGTAATGCATTTGCTGGTGCAACTGCGCAGGCAATTGCAGCAAAATAATTTCGGTATAATTCTAAGTAAGACTCGGTATTTTACCGAGTCTTACTTTTTTTTGGATCAAGGCTTAAAAGATGAAGTTAATAAAAATCGATTCAGGAGGCGTTCATGAAGAGATCCATCAAACTATTTTTAACTGTAATCGTTCTTGGCGCAGGCCTAGCCCTCGGCTCTATCTTTGACATCACAGCACAAGGCGCAGGTGTGACAGGCCAAGCTGGCACAGCCGATGATCCGGTCGTAACGAAGAGCTACGTTGACCAACAGATCCAAAAAGCGTTGGGCGGAGGAACAACAACGCCTACAACGCCAACCAATCCAACGGCACCAACGGATAATGGAAACAACAATTCCGGGAATAATAATTCTTCTGCATCTAGTGATCAAGTAACCATCGTAACTGTAAAGCCTGGCGAGAAGCTGATTGCCGCTGCAGGTGCCGAGTTTATCGTCCGCAATGGACATGCTGTAATCTATAGTGCCGACTCCAACGGCGTCGCTGACCTTACGGATGGCAAAGACGTAACCAATGGACAAGCGGTGGGAAATAACCATCTTATGTCCTTCCCAAGAGCCGGACGTGGGATCATGGTTCAAGACGGCGTCAAGTCCAGCTTGATCGTTATGGTTCGTGGCGGTTATTCGATTCAATAATCGCGCTACATAAGCTTATTTTTGCCAGAAGTAACAATGATTTATACGTCTAGGGACGGCCGGATGACAAATACTACTCTTGCAAGACCATATTTGCTGGAGGTGTATCCATCATGGCAAGAAACAATCGTAAAGTGGTACCGGAAAGCCGGAATATGCTGAATCAAATGAAGTACGAAATCGCTGCCGAGTTTGGACTGGGTGCGGCGTATGAAGCTGCAGGATTTAGCGGTGCGGACACCGAGTTTGCATCCGACCTGGGTGAAGCCGGGGGCCTTGGATTTGGTCGTGTGAACGGCGCACATCTGACATCCCGTGAGAACGGTTCGGTAGGCGGGGAAATGACGAAACGGCTCGTTCGTCAAGCGCAGCAAAACCTGCTGTAACAAGCTTTTTTCAAGGCGGGACAGAGGAGCACTCATGCTTTTTCCAAAGCCCATGTTCAACCTGCATTCATTGACATGGGTTGACAAATACGTTAATATGACATACGAGGATTGTACAACAACCTTTTCCTTTGCGGAAAAGGTTCATTTTTTGTTTAGAACCTATCTGCCGTTGTTATAATACCCTTATAGGAGGTTGATACAATGTCTGTAAAAGGACGTCATCTGTTCACATCCGAGTCCGTTACGGAAGGACATCCGGACAAGATTTGCGACCAGATCTCCGATGCGGTGCTTGACGCTTTTCTGGAAAATGATCCGAATGCCCGCGTGGCGTGCGAAGTCTCGGTTGCGACCGGTCTGGTGCTCGTCATCGGTGAAATCAGCACGAAATCCGAATATGTTGATATTCCAGCTATTGTTCGAAATACGGTAAAAGAAATCGGGTACACCCGTGCGAAGTATGGCTTTGACTCCAACACGATGGCCGTGTTGACATCGCTTAACGAGCAGTCCGCTGACATCGCTCAAGGCGTTAACGCCGCTCTGGAGAGCCGTGACCCTGCCCAAGTGGATAAGGAAACCGAAAACATCGGTGCCGGCGACCAAGGTCTGATGTTTGGTTTTGCGACCAACGAAACGCCTGAGCTGATGCCGCTTCCGATCGCGCTGTCCCACCGGATTGCCCGCCGTCTGTCTGAAGTGCGCAAGAACGGAACCCTGGACTACCTGCGTCCGGACGGTAAAACGCAAGTGACGATCGAGTATGTGGACGACAAGCCTGTTCGTGTGGATACAATCGTTGTTTCGACGCAGCACGCGGAAGATGCAACGTTGGAGCAAATCCAGAAGGACGTGAAAGAGCAAGTCATTCTGCCGGTTGTTCCAGCTGAACTGCTTGACGCCGAGACAAAGTATTATATCAATCCTACGGGTCGTTTTGTCATTGGCGGTCCTCAAGGGGACGCTGGTCTGACAGGACGTAAAATTATCGTGGATACGTACGGTGGATATGCCCGTCACGGCGGCGGTGCCTTCTCCGGTAAGGATCCGACGAAAGTGGACCGTTCCGCTGCATACGCAGCGCGTTACGTGGCGAAGAACCTCGTTGCTGCAGGATTGGCTGATAAATGCGAAATCCAATTGGCTTACGCCATTGGTGTAGCGACGCCGGTATCGATCAACGTCGATACGTACGGAACGGGTAAAGTAAGTGACGAGAAGCTGGTTGAGCTGATTCGCGCCAACTTTGACCTGCGCCCAGCCGGCATTATCCGCATGCTGGATCTGCGCCGTCCGATTTACAAGCAAACCGCGGCATACGGCCACTTTGGCCGTACCGATGTGGATCTGCCTTGGGAACGCGTGGACAAAGCGGAAGAGCTGCGTGCTCAAGCCGGTCTGTAATCGAAGCGACTACTTATAATAGAAGATATTTTTTTAAACCTCAGTTTGGCCAAATGGCCGGGCTGAGGTTTTTTGCATGCCTATCACCTAGCGTTTCCAGCCTTAGGCTAAACTTCTTTTCCTTTTTAACCGACATAGAAGTATAAGCGTGTGCCTGTGAAAAGGGTGCGGTATGTTTCGTTTCACAGGAGCGGAATACGAGGAAAGGTAGGTTTAAGCCATTCTATGAAAAAAATAACGGCATGCATGCTAGCACTCGCCATGGCATTGGACATAGGAATCACAGGAGGGATGGGAGGAAGTCCCGTATCAGCTGCAGCAACGGCAGTACAGGCTCAAATGAGCGGACCGCTTATCTCCACACTGCCAGAGGATGGGGCCGTGGAGGTTGGGAGACGTCCGGATTTTCAGCTGACCTTTAACCAAAACGTACATATTGCCGATCCATCCAGCGATCCAGTGTCGGACCCAGCGGTACGGATCATCGATCCGGCTCATCCGGAAGAGGCCAACCAGATCAAGCTCAGCCTAAGCGATTTAAAGGCCATGAATTCAACGAATCCAGCACCCACCAATAAGCTCAACTTCCAGCTGCCTGTAGGCAAATGGCTGTCCTACAAGACGGAATATCAGGTGAAAGTCGAGGCGAGAGTTCTAAAGGACGATTCTAACCAGACGTTGAACGACGAGTCGATGTTTACGTTCACCACGCTAAGCAAGCTGGCTGTCGTGGACTCCGCGCCACAAGTGGGTTCAATCGGAGCGAGTCCTTCCAACGCGTTGCAGCTTACTTTTAATGAAGAAATCCAGACGGGAAGCGGCAGCGTGCAGATCAAACGAGTGTCCGACAACCAAGTGGTGGATTCTATCACGCTGACGCAGGGGCAGACGAATTCACGGGTTCAAGTGGATGGGAAAAAGGTAAGCTTCACGTTGTCCCGTTCTCTGGACAAAAACACGACGTATTACGTGTATATCCCTACAGGTGCGATCACCACGCTGGATGGACAAGCGTTCAGCGGGTTGACGACGGGCGGGCAGTGGTATTTTACGACGCAGGGTGATACCGCAATTACGGCCAAATCGCCGCAAAGCGCCGCGACCGGGATCGCCATGAACAGCAAGCTTCAGCTGACGTTCAACAACCCGGTATATCCCGGGCAGGGCACGATTGACCTGTTCAAATCAAACGGTACCAAGGTGACTTCGATTAATGTCCAATCCACTCAGGTGACAGGCGGCGGCTCGACGGTCGTGACGATCGATCCGGGGAGCGTGTTGGCGTACGGGACGTCGTATTATGTGATCGTGCCTGAAGGGGCTTTTCAGGACCGGGGAGGCAGTAACGTGGCGGGGATCACCTCGACCACAGGCTGGACCTTCACGACGGCTGCGGCGCCAGGCAGTACGACTCCGCTATCCGTTTCCAGCTTGTCCCCGACAAGCGGAAGCACGAACGTGGCAGTGGACGCGACGCTGTATATGAATTTTAACCGGGAAGTAGTTCGCGGTTCGGGGAATGTACTGCTTCGCAAATCCTCGAATGGCGCCAGTGTTCCGGTGACGGTCACGGTGAGCGGGACCCAAGCCAAAATCCAGCTGCAGTCCGGTTACACACTCGACAGAGACGCGTCCTATTACGTGACTGTAGATCCGGGGGCTTTTTACGACAAACAGAACCCTGGCATGAACTACGCTGGAATTACAAGCACTACGGGCTGGACGTTCCAGACGAACACATCGGACAAGCAGGCTCCGGTGCTGCAGAGCAGTGAGATGTACAGCAACACGACGATTCGGCTCGTATATAACGAATCTTTGTATTCGGACTCCTGGTCATCGACGGCCAACTTTAACGTGACGGTGAACGATGAAGCGAGGCGGATCAGCTACGTGTACACCTCTGGGGACAGCGTCTATGTCATTCTGGAGACCGGCGTCGCCGTCGGGCAAAATGTAAAAATCAGCTACAGCGGCGGCTCCAGCCCGATCCGCGATACTTCGGGAAATGCGGCGGCAGCCTTTGGGGCACGCGAGGTCGTGAATGGCGTGGACTCCGCGCTGCCGAAGCCAACCAGCGGCACGATTTCGGGAAGCACGGTGGTGCTGTATTTTAGCCAGTCGCTGAAAAGTCCTTCCGCATATGCCTATGAGCAGTTCACCGTAACGGCGGACGGAACGAGCCTGGGCGTCAAAAGCGTGAGTCAAAGCGGCCAGTCCTTGACGCTGTCCCTGAACACGTCCGTCGGTGACGGGCAGGTGGTGCGGGTCAGCTACAAACCGGGGGCGTATCCGATTCAGGATTACCGCGGACAAAATATCGCTGGATTCACGGACTACATCGTCCGCAATTATTGGGACACAAAGCCCCCGGTCCTGGACAAGGCTGAAGGCGGCGGCACCAAGCTGGTCCTGACGTATAATGAGCTTCTCAGCACGACCAATGTGCCGATGAAAAGCCAATTTTCGGTACTGGCCAACAATGTGCCGAATTACGTGACCGCAGTGGAGATCAAGGGCAGCCAGGTAACGCTGACATTGACGTCTGCGCTGAGCAAAGATAACAAGGTGACGATCTCATACGTACCCGGTACCGCGCGCCTGACGGACCTGAACGGGAACTCGGCCGGATACCTGAATCTGGAGCCGGTGACGGTTACGACGCTGCTCGATATGGGTGACATCCAATCGGCGGTAGTGCAGGGAGATACCATCCAGGTCGTGTTCAATAAAACGCTGGTGTCCCAGTCCTCCGTCACAGTAACCCAATTCCAAGTGTTGGTGGACGGAACGACAAGCTCCCTGGCCAGCGCCTCGGTCAATGGCAGCACGCTGACGATCAAGCTCAGCAATCCGGTCATTAATGGACAAAAGGTGGAGCTGTCCTACATTCCAGGGGCCACGCCGCTCAGGGACAGTGCAGGCACTTATTTGAAGTATTTTAACAAAGTCCCGGTCAGCAACACGGGCACGACAACCGGCAGCGGAACAACCGATCCGAACCGTCCGTCTTACCTGACACTGATGGAGGCCGGAGAGTTTGGACAGGCCATGTTTGCGCTTGGCAATCAGGCAACGGCCGTGTCGGACGTAAAGTCCCGCAACAACCAATATATCAAGCAGTACCGGGTCGATGGCGAGAAACTGAAGCAGGCCTACCAATATATGCTGAATTCCGGTGAAAAGCTGCACACGCTCGTTGTGGATGCGGCCGTTGGACTAAACTCTGCATCGGTTACGTTCCCTTTGGATGCGCTGCAGCAAGTCTATAACATCGATCGCAGTGCCGTGCTGGCGGTAAAAGCCGGGGACGCCGTGTATATGGTACCTTTTAGCAAAATAAACCTGCCGGACATTGCCAGCAGCCTGAATGCCAGCAGCTCTTCCGTCACGCTTAACATCACGGTAGAGAAGCTGTCGGCGGAGGCAGCCGCGGATTTGAGCAAGAAGCTGAATACCAGCTCCAGCCAAAAGATCACCGAGCCAGTAGACTTCTATGTATCCGCCGTGAACAACAGTTCGCCGAACAATCCGCGTGAGCTGAAGCTCAGCGGGGAGGTTCTCGTCCGGACGAGCAGTGCGCTGCAGGACAGCCGGTCCAGTCTGGTCCGCTTCGACAGTGGAGCGAACAAGCTGACCTATGTTCCAGGCGTGATCGACACTGCAGGCAGCCGCCGCGTGTTCCATGCCAAGGTAAAGGGGAACTTCACCGTTTTCGGAGCGACGTTCTACAAGTATTACAGCGATCTTGGAAACCACTGGGCGAAAGACGCGATCAGCACGCTGTCTGCCAAGCAGGTCATCGAGGGCCGCACCAATACGCTGTTTGCCCCGGATCAGAGCATCACCCGCGCTGAGTTCGCTGAGTATGTGGCACGAGCCCTCGGATTGGAAGGGGATGCGCAGAGCGCGGACCGCTTCTATGACGTGGTCAACATCGGCTCCAGCGCCTATATCGGGGCGGCGGCCAAAGCTGGCATCGTCACCGGCAATACGGACGGTTCGTTCAAGCCGAACAGCTCGATCACGCGCGAGCAGATGGGGATCATGATGGTCCGGGCCATGAACTATGCGGGATACAACTCGACGCTGAGCTATCCGGCGTCCACGTACCTGAAAGTGTTTAAGGACAGCAAGCAAATCCAGTATCCGGATTCCGCGGCACGCGTGCTGAAGGAAGGCATTATCCAGGGTGTCACGGCGAACACGTTCCAGCCCCGGGGAAATGCGACCCGCGCCCAGGCGGCCGTCATGCTGCAGCGTCTGCTGGAGAAGATCGGGTACATGTAACCAGAGCAGTGAACAGGCTAAATCTCTCACAAAATCATAGAGTTTCCATTTCGTACGTCAGCCCTACTTCGGTGGGGCTTTTTTTTGTGGGATTCGCGGTGGATTTTGCTAAAAAGATTAATTTTCCGTAACTTTTTTGGATAATTTCAGTCTATTTAATAGGGAGTTCATACTGGACCTAGATAATAGAGTCTGTGAACTCATGCTGTAACGTGTATAGTCGGTTGGTCCTGTTTATGAACGAGCAACGATAGAATAGCATTGCGTATGAAGAAGATGGGAGAGTTAACAGTACATGAAATGGCATAATGATCGCATGGGGAACGAGCACAAGAAGGGTGCAGGCAAGAAGTGGATGGTCGTATCGCTGGCTGGCCTGCTGTTTATTACACCGGTTATCGGCAGCGGCATCCCGCTGAACGGACATTCTATTGCTTCGGTGGCCAGCGCGGCCACAGCGGCGACCGTAACGAAGCTCAGTGAGAGCCCGGTTACGTCTGGGGCGATAATGACCAAGTACAAATTTACGACGACGCGCTCTGGCAAACAGGCGACGGCACTGGCGGACGTCATCAAAGTGGATTTGCAGAATCCGAACGTCAAGATTGACGTCATGAACGGCCAGGACGGTCAGCTGACCACCAAACAGAGCACCGGCGGCATGGTCAAAGAGACCGGTGCGGTAGCGGGCGTGAACGGAGACTATTTTAATACGGCCGGAGACGGGGCACCGATCGGGGGGCAGGTCACCAGCGGGGAACTGGTATCGACGCCTTCGGATCTGAAGGGGATGTATTCCTTTGCGGTAAACAAGAGCGGCACGCCGGTTATCGATCAGTTTTCGTTTGACGGAACGGTGACAGCCCAAGACGGCTCTACGTTCACGCTGGCTGGTGTTAATAAGGCATCTTACACGCCGGAGAGCGGTACTTCGAATTACAGCCATGCGAATGCCATGTATATTTATACAAGTGCCTGGAAGTCGCCGGTTCGGCCGAAGAACAGCTCCACTACACCGGTTGAGGTCCTGGTGCAAAATAACGTGATTACGCAAATTTCCGAGCCAGGCGGCTTCGATTTCGCAGTGCCGGAGGACGGGTACATTTTGCGGACCCACGGAACGGCAGCGCAGTTCGTAACGAACCATATGGCGGTCGGCCAAACGATCACAACCGACTACAAGCTGCTGTCCAAAACGTCCGGACAGTCGCTTGATCCGGCCAACCTGCAGATGATGATCGGCGGGCATACGATTCTCGTGAACAACGGAGCGGCGTCGGCCTTTTCACGCGACGTATCCAGCATCGGAGGCTACCGCGCCCGTACTGCACTCGGATATTCGAAGGATCAGCGCTACGCATATATCGTAGCCGTTGAGAAAAACGACAACAGCTCCGGCATGTCGCTGTCCGAGCTGCAGACCTTTATGGTCAAAGTCGGTGTCTGGAAAGGCATGAACCTGGACGGTGGCGGCTCCACAACGATGGTCGACCGGCCGCTCGGCGAAACGGGCACGAAGCTGACGTTTGACACCGAATACGGAACAACCCAGCGCAGCGTCGTCAACGCTGTCGGCGTGTACACCGAGGCGCCGCAGGGCAGCCTGCTCGGACTGAAAATCAGCGGCTCTTCCGCGATCCTGATCGGACAGCAGGCGTCGTTCCAGCTGAAAGGCTATGACACCTACTACAACCCGATCGACGTGTCGAGCATTACGCCGACCTGGAAGTCGAGCAACGGCAACACCGTCGTTAGCGGACAGACGGTGAAGGGCGTGAAGCCGGGAACATCGACGATTACCGCGGTCAGCGGCAAAGCCAACGCCAGCATGCAGGTGAAGGTGATCGGCGGAGACGACCTGTCCGCCCTGAACGTCGGAACGGCTACGGCTCCGCTTAAGGCAGGCAGCACGGTATCGGTGCCGGTTACGGCGGTGACGAAGGACGGGCAGAGCATCACGGTTCCGGCCGGATCCCTGAAGTGGGAATTTATCGGCTTTAAAGGCAGCGTGCAGGATGACAAGCTGACCGTCGCTTCGGTGAATGCCAATACGAAGGTTGGTTATGCCATCGCCCGTTACAACGGCTTCAGCACCGTCGTTGTGCTGTCGGCAGCAGGCGAAGACATGTGGGAAAACTTTGAAAATGTCACATACCCGGTCGATTTTACGACGAACAGCGGCAGCCAGGTTACCGGATCGGCGCAGGTGATGCAGGGAACCGGTGACCATGCCAATTCCAAAGTGCTTCAGCTGCAGTATGACATGACGGCCGGCAGCGGTAAAATGTATGCTTATGCACAACTGAACGGCACTTCGGGTAAAGGCATTAATGCGGCGGCTACGTCGATGTCGATCGACGCGATGGGCGACAACAGCCTGAACTGGATGCGTGCCGAGCTGACGGACGCGAAAGGACAGACGGTTTACGTCGACCTTGCCAAAGCCATTGATTGGACGGGCTGGAAGACGATCAACGTGGATCTGAGCAGCCTGGGCATCGCCTTCCCGGCCCAGTTGAAGCGCCTCTACGTCGTCAATGTTGAAGATGGCCAGGACGAGCGGGCGAAGACGGGTACGGTCGCTTTTGACAACATTAAATTCACGATGCCTTCGCTGTCCAGCGATGCCGGCCTTCCAACCGGCAAGGTGATCATGGCGGTCGGGCAGAAGTCCTATATGTCGAATGGTCAGAAGAAATCTATGGACGCTGCGCCGGTCATGAAGAACGGTACGACCTATATTCCGGTGAAATACGTACTGGATACATTTGGCGGACAAGCCACATGGGATTCAGCCAATCAGCGGATCAGCGTCCTGCGGGGCGGCAAGCTGATGGACTTGACGGTCGGCAAAAAGGAATATATCCTAAACGGCAAGCGTAAAAGCGCAGAAGTTGCTCCATTCATCACCCAAGGTCGTACTTTAGTCCCACTTCGGCTCGTTTCCGAGCAATTAGGATTACAAGTAAATTGGGAACAAAACACGAAGACCATTACCATCCAATCATGATATGGTATGATATGTATAGAATTGAACTTAGGAAATGCGACTGCAGCTCATTCTATGTAGAACTGTAATGGTTAGAAATGGAGTAGAACATTCGTGGATTTTCAAGCCGATGCGATAGACCGAGTCATTAAGAATGCCATCCAGGTGGTTGAAAACAGCAAATATCAGATGTTCGAGATTCTCGAGACGGCCCGGGACGAGCTGCTCACGTTGAATCAGGAACTGCAGTTAGTGATGAAGGAAACCGTGGATACGCTGCAGAAGGTGGATCAGCTGGAGCTGAACTACCGGCGTTCCCGGATCCGGCTGACCGAGGTCAGCCGGGACTTCGTCCGGTACAAAGAGGATGATATTAGGCAGGCCTACGAGAAAGCGACGCAGCTGCAGCTTGATGTGATGATTTATCGTGAGAAGGAAATGTATTTGAAGGCCAGACGCGATGAACTCCAGAAGCGGGTGAGAAGTGTCGAAAATTCGATAGAACGTGCCGAATCCATCGGATCGCAGATGGGCGTTGTCATGGAATACCTGTCGGGAGAGCTGGGACAAGTGACCCGGATCATCGAGACGGCCAAGAACCGCCAGGTGATCGGTCTGAAAATTATTTTGGCGCAGGAAGAAGAGCGCAAACGCATCGCCCGTGAAATCCATGATGGTCCGGCGCAGCTGCTCGCTAACCTGGTCCTGAGAACCGAAATTGTGGAAAGAATGCTGCTGAAGCAGGAATTTAAGATGGTGCAGGACGAAATAGTAGATTTGAAGGGGCAGGTACGCTCCAGCCTTGAAGAAATGCGCAAGGTCATTTTTAATCTGCGTCCTATGGCACTCGACGATTTGGGACTGATCCCGACGCTGCGCAAATACGCGCACGATTACGAGGAGAAGACCAAGATCCGTACCATGTTCGAAACGAGAGGGAAAGAGCATCGTCTTTCTTCTGCAATGGAGGCGGCGATCTACCGTCTGGTCCAGGAAGCACTGAGCAATGCGGCGAAGCATGCCCACCCAACCTATGTGTTAATTGAAATTACATATCAAGCGCAGATGGTTAAAATTGTCGTTCAAGACAATGGACTTGGATTCCGAGTCGAGCTTCTGGAACAGAAGAGCAAGGATCATTTCGGTTTAATCGGAATGCGCGAGAGGGTAGAGCTTCTCGAAGGGAGAATGGAGATCGAATCGGCCGAGAACCAGGGTACGAAGATCATTATCCATATCCCAACGAACGTGGAAAAGGGAAAGGAGTAGTTGGATGGAAACGAGAGATTCCGGCAAAACAACCATTAAGGTCCTCCTGGCTGACGATCATCAACTGTTTCGCGAGGGTCTGAAGCGTATTTTGAACATGGAGGAAGACATTGAGGTCATCGGGGAATGCGGCGATGGTATTCAGGTGCTTGAATTTTGCAACGATATCAAACCCGACATTGTCCTGATGGATATTAATATGCCTGTGGAAAATGGTGTGGAGGCCACGGAGAAGCTCCGCGAGCTGTTTCCGGATGTAAAGGTCATTATTCTATCCATTCATGATGATGAGAGTTACGTATTCGAGACGCTCCGCAAGGGCGCGAACGGATACCTGCTCAAGGATATGGAAGCCGAGTCGCTGATCAATGCGATCCGTTCGGTTCAGGAAGGCTATGCATTTATTCATCCTAAAGTGACCGGCAAGCTGATTCAGCAGCTGCGGCGCATGACCTTCCTGAACGAAACGGGTGCCATGACCGAGAGCGGCGTCCGCGAAGCAGGCGTCAAGTTCGTGGCCGGCGAGAACAATCCGCTGACCCGGCGGGAAGCTGAAGTGCTGCGCCTGATGGCGGAAGGCAAGAGCAACAAGATGATCGGAGAGTTTTTATTCATTAGCGAGAAAACGGTCAAGAACCATGTCAGCAGCATCCTGCAGAAGATGGAAGTCGACGACCGTACGCAAGCAGTTATCAACTCGATTAAATACGGTTGGGTAACGCTCTAATACCATAATTTTGGGATAGCTGCTTGCCTTTGCCAAAGTTTGTGAAAAATTCCACTGTACGCTCGCTCATGCCCCTTTCGTCAGAGGTGTGGGCGATCCGGCCTTTATCATTCACCGTCCGGTTTGTACCCGCATATAGTGTGGGTATACAGGAGGTGAGTCTGCATGATGATTCCGCTTTTGTGGATCACGGCGGTATACGTGCTGGCGGCTGCGGCGGTTCACTTATTTCATGCTTGGCAGAAGCGCAAAAGTTCACCCTGGGTTCACTATACGCTGGTGACGTCCAACCATGAAGGACAGATCGAATGGTACATCCGGGCATTCGGGTGGTATTCGTTCATTTCAGGCAAGAAGCTTCGTCTAACGGTGATGGATGCAGCTTCCACGGATCAGACCGTGGAGATTGTCCACCGAATGCACGGAACCGCGGGTATGGAATTGTCCGTCGTCCCGATGCAGTCCTCCGTGGAGAACGGAGACATCGAAGGAACCTTGGTGCTGGCTGACGGCATGATTTCCGAAATGATTGATTTGAGAAAGCCGCATGAAGCGGAGCGCATCCCTTATGTCTAATACGCAGGGAACTGCGTTCATGCCGGGAGGCGGCATAATGCAGAATACAGAGTGAAGCACACTCCAGAGGCGACAAGCCGGGGGTGTGCTTTTTTGCGTTGGGCGGAGGATCGTCTGTGGTTTGTGAATTCTAAGGACTTGTAAAGATTGACTGAAATTTTGCATTGAACTTCCTTTTAGATCGGCCCAATAGCAGCCTATAACATTCATTTCTTTTCATTTCTTTAGTTCGTTAGTTCGTTCTATGTAGATTTACATATCACTCGTGCTGAAAAGTTTCTTGAAGAAATTGAGGTTTTCCGTAAGAGGACAGGATATTCGGCTTTTACGTTTCACCGAAACGGGAAGGGAGAAAGGAGGCGGGCGCATGCGTGTCGCCGTATATGCCATCCGGCAAGGGCAGCAGTGGAGGATGAAAATTTCGCTGGACCTGCGTATCGACATCGTATGGTGGGAGTATGTAAGCAGGAATACCGAGATGGATGGAACGATGGCTTTGCTGTCGGGAGACATGCCACTAGGCTGGGCTTGCAAGGTGGCTAAGGGTTTTGTGGGGGCGCCGGAGATGGTGCACTGGAAGATGCAGCAGTGGAGGGGGTGGGTGGAGG
>NZ_JACVTM010000022.1:0-80309 GCF_016624415.1 Paenibacillus sp. S28
TATCGACGTACCTTCAAAGAAGACAGACCGCGATTAGCTGAAGTTTTTCTTACGATTATAGAATGGTTCAGCTTCGCTGAAATTTATAAATTCTCTAATCTTCAAAAAATAGCTGGTACAAACAAAAGAGGGCACGCCCCCTTCCGGGCGTGCCCTCTTTCTATATTGCCGTCATTATTCTTTGATCAAAGACAGAAACTCCGCTCTCGACGCCGGGTCTTCACGGAAAATGCCGCGTACGCCGGAAGTCACCGTCTTGCTGCCCGGCTTCTTCACGCCCCGCGAACACATGCACAGATGCTCGCCTTCCACGACGACCATCACACCATGCGGCTGCAGCACATCGACCATAATGTCGGCGATTTGGGACGTAATCCGCTCCTGTACCTGCAGACGGCGGGTGACCGCCTCGACCAACCGGGCCAACTTGCTGAGTCCGGCAATTTTCCCGCTCGGAATGTAGCCGATATGGACCTTGCCGAAAAACGGCGCCATATGATGCTCGCATTGGCTGTAATACACGATATCCTTGACGATCACCAGTTCCTCATGATTTTCGTCAAAGGTCACGCCCAGCACATCACGCGGGTCTACCTCATATCCGGCAAAAATTTCCTCATACATCCGGGTAACGCGGGCGGGTGTCTCAAGAAGCCCTTCCCGCTCGGGATTTTCACCGATCAGCTTCAAAATTTGCTCGATATGGTACTCGATCTTCTCGCGGTTTTCACCAACCCGCGCGTTCACGTAATCTTTAACGCCAGCCACAGCACTTCCTCCTATCGCTACCCCCTGCTTCTCTGTAGACGTTCTATGCCGAGGGGATTATTTCTTCTTGCGGCCTTGACCTTGTGCCGGGCCCTTCTTGCCGGAAAACTGCTGATTTTTCATCATCTGCTGCGCTTTCTGCATCTGGCGCCCGTTCAGGTTGTAACCCATTTGCTTGGCCATCTTTTGAAGCATTTGCGGGTCATTTTGCATTTTTTCCATTTGCTTGCGCAGATAATACACGCCGATAAAAAACCCGCCGACCAAGCCGACGATCAGCGTAATAATTGGAATTACATATTGCATATTCCGCCACCCCTATAAGTATAAATCGATTCCTTGCGCGTGCCTGAGCAGCACGAACCTATCATAGCATGTCCAAATGCGGCTCGCAAATGAATTCTAGGCCAATACAGCCTCGATAAATACGGTCGTTTCCTGCGCCAAATCCAGCTCTTTAATATCCAAATGACCCGCTTCGCCGCGCACGATCCGGACGACCGGACGTCCCGGCAGCCCCCGGTGCTGACGGACGACAAGCCCCGTCTCCTTGTTCGACAGCCTGACGGCCGTCCCGTTGGGATAGATCGACACCATCCTCGTAAACTGGACCAGCACGCCGTGGTCGAGCTGCTTTTCCGACATGGCCATCATTTGCTCGCAGGCTTCATGCGGCATCAGCCTCCGGCCCGAAGGCTTCAGCGGATGAATCATCCGGTCGTAAGCGTCCGCAGCGGCGACGATTTTGGCATATAAATGAATCTCGTCTCCGGTCAGTCCCCGGGGAATGCCCAAGCCGTCTACCCGCTCATGATGCTGAAGGGCGACGTGGGCGATCAGGAGGCCGAACTCCCTTTTGTTCTTGAGCTTCTCGAAACCGCGCCAGGTGTGATGGCTCTTGGAATCCGGGAACAGCTCGTCTCCCTCCCGCATGCCGTTCTTACCGATATCATGCAGCAGGGCGCCCGTAGCGAGCTCTTTGACCTGCTGATAATTCAGGCCCATATTGACGCCCATTACTGTGGACAGCAAGCATACATTCATCGCGTGAACATACTGGGCGTTGTCTGCGGTCCGGACATCCGTAAGCTGCACGAGCAGCTCCTTGTTATCCATCACGTCCTCGAGGAGATGGTCCACACTCGCGCCGATCAGCTGGGTGTTCCATTCCTTCCCGGACCGCACCGCTTCAAAAGCGTCGCTCATCTCCTGAATCAGGCCCTGTTTGGTTGCTTCGCTGAGAATGTCCTCCGTATCCACGTCCGCGTACAGCGGATCCTGAATGTAGAGCATCGTGACCCCGATTCGGTTCAGCGTACTGATCATATACACGGTAAGCTGGACTCCCGCCGACAGCAGTACCGTCCCATTCCCGGAATAGATGGTTTTCCCCAAAAATTGACCGGGCTCCACACTTTCAATGCCTACATACCTCATGAACGTTCCCCCGATTGGTTACTTAATCGGCCCATCCCTTTCTTTCGGGCAGGGAGTTCTCCAAGGTCAAGAGATGGCGCTTGATCTCCATCCCTCCGCCATATCCTACGAGACTGCCGTCGGCGCCGATCACCCGGTGACACGGGACGATCAGCGGTACGGGATTTTTGTTGTTGGCTCCGCCGACGGCACGGACGGCCTTCGGTCTGCCAATCGCATTTGCGATATCTGCATAGGATCGGATCTCTCCATAAGGAATATCGGCAAGCGAGCTCCAAACCTGAAGCTGGAACGGCGTTCCCCGCATATCCAGCTGCACGTCGAACGTCTTGCGTTCCCCGGCAAAGTACTCACCCAACTGGCGCTTCGCCTCAGCCAAACGCTCATCATCCTGAACGAAATCACCGCCGCCGCACCAGGTGCGGGACCATTTCTGGAGAACCGCCTCCTTGACGTTAAACGGTCCGAACTCGATCAGGCACAGCCCTTTCTCCGTTGCGCACAGCGTCAGCGGGCCGATCGGAGAAATCATCTCCGAATAATAGACCGTTTCCTTCTCGCCTCCCAGACCGGGAGAAAAATCATCCGCAGCCATTTCGGCATCTGCGGGTTGTCCGCTTCCAGCGGGCTGAAGCTTTTCCTGCGCTTCGCTCATCATGTCTATCACCTTCTCGTCTTGTTCTGAAGCCAGACCTTTATTCAGCCAATTCAAAGCTTCTTCCCCTCCTATCCGGCCCAAAGACCACGCTGCGGCACCCCGCAGTTCCGGTCTTGGGTCTTCCAGCAGCACCCGGCCGAGGCGGGGCACCGCCGATGTATCCTTGAAGTTGCCGAGCGCAATCACGGCGTTGCGCTGAATCGGCTTACGGCCGCGCCAGGCGGCTGCGCTTTCCCCAAACTTCTCCTTGAACTCCTTATTGCTCAAATCCAGAATAGGCAGCAGCAGCGGCTTATCTTTCTCGGGATCCGGCAGCAGATACTCATGATGCGTCCAGTTCTTCCCCTTGTTCTTTGGACAGATGACCTGGCAGGTATCGCATCCATACAGCCGGTTGCCGATCTTGCGCATCACCTCGTCCTCCAGAAAGCCTTTGGTCTGGGTCAAAAAGGAGATGCACCGCTGCGCATTGAGCTGGCCGGGGCCGACCAGCGCTCCCGTCGGGCATGCGTCGATGCACATCGTGCAGTCGCCGCAGTCCTCTGTGACGGGCGTATCCCGCGGAAACGGAATGTTGGTCACCATCTCCCCGAGATAGATCCATGAACCCCATTTGGGCGAAATGATGCAGCAGTTCTTCGCGCTGAAGCCGATGCCGGCCCGCTCCGAAACCGCCCGGTCCACCAATGCCCCGGTATCCACCATGCTCTCCATCACCGCATCCGGCACCCGCTCCCGGATAAACGCCTCAAGCTTGCCCATAGCGTCCCGCAGTACCTGATGGTAATCCCGCCCCCACGCGGAACGGGCGAGGATCCCCCGGTATTGTCCAGGCACCTGCTTGGGCTTGTGTTCCATTTTGGATGGATAGGCTACGGCGATAGCAATGAGGGAGGCGGGCTGTGCATCGGGGAGTGCCGGGGTGACGCGTTTGTCCAGATCCGGCTCTTCAAAGCCGGATTCGTAACCAAGCTTGCGGTGGTTCTCGAGAATCGATTTCAGAGAGACAAACGGGTCAGCCGAAGCAAAACCGATATCGTCAATGCCGAACCCAGCCGCCGCCTCTTTAATGTCCTGTTTCAGCTGCTCCCACGGCGAAGCCGAAGGAGCGTACGCAGACTGTGGTTTACTTGATGTCATTTCTCCTTGCGGCCTCCTTTCCGTTAAGAGTCGTTCCATGTCTTACAGCGATCTCGCTTTGGACAACGGCCAGAAAATAAATTCGGCCCGCCCCACGATGGCGCTCGCTTCCACGCTGCCGAAGGAACGGCTGTCCCGGCTTGCACCGGCATGCCGGTTGTCCCCCATCACAAAATAGTGATCCTTGTCCAGCTTGACCGGGCCGAAATCCGCATCCTGAATTTCCACCTCGGTGTAAGGCTCGCTCTGCTCCTTACCGTTCACGTACAGCTTGTGGCTCTTGACTTCCACGGTGTCACCCGGCACGCCGATGATCCGCTTCACCAGAAATTCCTTTTTCTCCGGACCGTTGCTCGGGTCGCGAAGCACGACGACCTCGCCATGCTTCGGTGCGGTAAAATCATATACGATCTTATCGACAAACAGCCGTTCCTGCTCTACCAGCGTCGGCTGCATCGACTGCCCGCGGACCATGGACAGATTAAAAACGAATAAATTCAGCAGCATCATAATGACAAATGCGATAACCAGTGTTTTGGCCCAGTCCCAAAATTCGGACAGCCAGCCGCGCTTGCCTGCCTGCTCTACCGGCGTTGTAACCGGCACCGGCTCGGGGCGGCCTTGCTCCCGCTGATCGACTTGATTCATGCTACACCTCATTTTTATGACAAATTCCCATATATACAGAAAAGCATATCTTCGGGCCTTTTGCAACGGCGCGTAGATATGCTCAAGTATAGTAAATATTGCTTATTCACGATATGGATGTACGTTTTCTCCGTAATACCAAAGGGTCGTTATCTCTATTGCGGCGCGACAATGCTGAGTTTCTGGAATGCCTGCAGCACCTTGTTGGCCCCGTAGCCCATCGCCTCATACAGAGGCATCGCGGCCTTGTTATGCTCGTCTCCTGCAATCATAATTCCGCTGACCTTACGCTGCTGGAACCGGCCTTCCATCATGGTGACCAGTGCCTTGCCAATTCCCTTGCGGCGGTAATCCGGATGGATGGCGATACGATAGTAGAAGCCGTGGTTATGCTCGATCGTGCCGATCAGGGCACCGACGATCTGTTCATCCTCTTCTGCAACCATAATCAGGTCGGAATCCCAGTAGAGCTGCCTGGAGAAAGGTTCGATCGTATTCTCGTAGCATTCTTCGGATAACGCGATTTGCAGCAGCTCGTTGACACGAGTCGCATCACTTAACTGAAAGGAACGAACATGCATGTTTAAATCTCCCTTTTCGTTAGCTTTATAGGATTAAGGGGATTTTCAGGGAAAACAAAAAAACCCTCTAATCCAAGGTATAGTATTACGACAAAAACCGTGAAAATCCTTCTTTATCATCCATTAAACCATAGTTTACTTTAAAAAACACGCGTTTTCTTTTGAAAGCGCTTTATGGCAAGCGTTTTCATTCTATCATCTGTAAATTTCCCATATAATGGACTAGTTTTGCGGCATAATCCTTCGGGATTTGGGTAAAGGATAACAAATGCGTCTTTCGGTGTGCCTTCACGGAATCCAAAAAAGTTTTTTTTGCGATGAAAGAATGGCACTTCCCGCCTGGATCATTCGAGGTTCTCACTGGAAAAGGCCGCGGTTAAGTCCGTTCCCATACAGTTGGCAAGCCCGCCTCAGGATTAATTCGACTTTGTAAACATAAATGTTGATTTAATCGAAAAAATACGGTTTAATAGAAATGGAATCACATTCCATGCTACATACTTATGCCGATAAAGGGCACTTTTGGACAACAAAAGCGTTCCTTTATTCATATGAATCAGCCGCTTGCGTTGATTCTACCCAAAAAAACATTAACAGGAGGTATTTATCATGGCATTTCAATTACCACCACTTCCATACCCGAATGATGCGCTCGAGCCGCACATCGACGCTCAAACGATGGAAATCCATCACGACCGTCACCATAACACTTATGTAACGAACCTGAACGCGGCTCTGGAAAATGCTCCTGAACTGCAAAACAAAAGCCTTGAAGAGCTGATCTCCAACCTGGACAGCGTACCTGAGAACATCCGTACAGCCGTTCGCAACAACGGCGGCGGGCACGCCAACCACTCCCTCTTCTGGGAAATCATCGCCCCTAAAGGCGGAGACAAGCCAAACGGCCTTCTGGCTCAAGCGATCGACAGCGAGCTTGGCGGCCTGGACAAATTCAAGGAAGAATTCACCAAAGCAGCTACAACCCGTTTCGGCAGCGGCTGGGCATGGCTCGTCGTGGACAAGAACGGCAAACTGGCTGTAACTAGCACGCCTAACCAAGACAACCCGCTGATGGAAGGTCAAACACCGGTCCTCGGTCTGGACGTTTGGGAGCATGCTTACTACCTGAAATACCAAAACAAACGCCCTGACTACATCGCAGCGTTCTGGAACGTTCTGAACTGGGATGTTGTCAGCAAACGTTACCAGGAAATCGTACAGCCGTAAGCTGTACCTTCCCGGAAATAAAGGGGCTGCCCCCAAAGAACTGCATTGCAGTTTCTTGAGGGGCAGCCCCTTTTGCTTGTCTCTCAGCGAGATGATTCCCGGCTGCCGAGAACAGCACGCTTTGGTTAACATTTTAAACGATTAATAGGATGAATGTTTGAAATAGTTCTGTAAAATTTTTAAAAACACATTGGGAAAGGCGTAATGCTGCATATCCCGCTCATCGATCCATCGGTACTCCGTCTGGACGGACGGCTCGCCGCTGTCCCCGGCCGCGTACATTGCCTTCAGCTCGGCTGCCTGCGGCAGGTCCTCTTCGCGGCAGCGGTAGACCTGCAGGTTCCAGTGAATATGGCTGAAGGTATGCTCCGCGTCCGTTAAATGCGCGATCGGCCGCGCAGCGATGCCTTCCTCGAGCAGCGCCCCGGCGAGGATATCCATCGCCGGCTCGTCCGGCAGCCGCCCGCTGCGCGCCGCCGGCGTCTGCAAATGCGGCAGCTCCCACATGCGGGCGAGCAGCCCTTCCTGCGGACGCTGGCGGATCAAGACGCGGCCGCTATGATCACCGCGGCCCTCCACGAGGGCCACCACCCGATACTCGGGCCGCGGCGGCTTCGCCTTGGTCTTGATCGGCAGCTGCTCCTCCTTGCCTTCCTGCCTGGCGGAGCAGTGCTCCATCACCGGGCAGGTGAGGCAGTGCGGCGACTTGGGTGTGCACACCAAGGCGCCCAGCTCCATGAGCGCCTGGTTGAAATCCGATGCCCGGCCGTCCGGGATCAGCTCCACGACCAGGCTTTCCATAAAGGCGCGGGTGCTTCCTTTCATGATATCTTCCTCAATCAGGAAGTATCGCGATAGCACCCGCATCACATTGCCGTCAACGGCCGGCTCCGGCTTGTTGAAGGCAATGCTCAGAATCGCGCCGGCCGTATACGGGCCGACCCCCTTCAAGGCGAACACGGACGCCTTGTCGTCCGGCACCATACCGCCGTGCAGCTCCTTCACCTGCTTGGCCGCAGCCTGCAAATTACGGGCCCGGGAGTAATAACCCAGGCCTTCCCAGCATTTGAGCACATCCTGCTCAGGGGCGTCGGCCAGGTCTTCCACGGTCGGAAACCGCTCGATGAACCGGTTGAAGAACGGAATGACCGTGTCCACCCGCGTTTGCTGCAGCATGATTTCCGACACCCAAATATAGTAGGGATTGCGGTGGCGCCGCCACGGCAAATCCCGTTTATGCTTCTCGTACCATTCCAGCAGGTTGATGCTGAAATGCCGTTTCTGCTCCATTGAACTTATCGAACTGCTCATGAGGTCCTTCATACCTTTCTGGCTGGCTTGATCATGAGCCGGCCTATTCCCGCTTCTCTACAACAGCGAAGGCGGAAGCCAGCTCGGTCTGGTGGGAGATCGATAGATGGATTACATATTCCGGCTCACCCGGCAGCTCGAGGCGCTCCCAAGCCTGCTCGTTCAGCACCACAACGGGTTTGCCGCTCTCATCGGGAAGCACTTCCATGTCCACAAAGCCGATTACCCCGCCGATGCCGCAGCCAAAGGCTTTGGAGATAGCCTCCTTTGCGGCGAAGCGCCCGGCGACAAACTCGGTCAGGTTTCCGCCCCGTTTCATGGCTTCCTCCCTTTCACGGGCGGTGAGCACCCGCTCCATAAAACGGAAGCCCTGACGGCTGCCGAGAAGCAGCCCAACCCGCTTGATTTCCAGCACATCGTGCCCGATTCCGTAAATCAATGCCCCGCACCTTCCCTTCCATGACATACAAATCCTATTGTAACAGGTGCACGTCCCAAAAACGAGCCGCTTGTGAGCAGGCATATCTTTCACCAGCCATTCTTCATGGAACGATCGCTGGCAATACCTCAAAAGCTGTAGCGCACACGAAAAATGCGGAGCCCCTCGCCGTGCTCCGCATTCCTGTTACCGTCTACGATTTATACGGTGCTCCGCGCCAGCAGCCGCGCACCGTATCCCTCCAGCTTGATGCTTCCGGCGACGGGCTCGCCGCCAAGCAGATCGCGGTATTCCCGCTCATCCAGATCCACTTGCTTGTCCTCACCCGTGAAATTCAGGACAAACACATAGTCCATGCTGCCGTCCGACCGAAGCTGGACCGTAACCCCTTGCGGAAGCTCGGTATCCAGCACCGGGCTGACCCACGCTTCCCGAATAATGCCGGCATAGAAATCGCCGTAGAACGGCTCCTTCGCACGTGAAGCGAGGTAATAGGCCTTGCCTTGTCCGAACGAATGTACCGTCAGCACCGGACGCCCCGCGTAAAAATCGTCGCCATACTCCGCCAGCACCTGGGCGCCTTCAGGATGAATCAGGTCGCACAGGTCGTACAGCTCATAATCGCCTTCGAGGCCAAGGCCGTTGTCCTGGACGGGGATCATCCGGTTGAGCTCGCCCTCATGCAGGCCGTCGATCTCTTCGGACCAGATGCCGAGCGTCTTGCGAAGCGGTCCGGGGAATCCGCCCAGATGGCACAGGTCGCTCTCATTGACGATGCCGGACCAGTAGGTCGCCACCAAGGTGCCTCCTTCGGCCACAAACATCTCCAGCGCGGCACCTGCTTCCGCCGTGCACAAATACATCATCGGGGCGACAATCAGCTTATACCGGGAGAAGTCGTCGCCCGAACCGATGATATCCACGGGCACGCCCATGTTCCAGAAGGCGCGGTAATGCTGCATCACCGTGCCTTCGTAGTCAATTCCCCGGTTCAGCGGCCCCTGGGAATCTTTCACGGCCCAGCGGTTGTCCCAATCCGCGATAATCGCCGTCTCCGTCGGCACGCCGGAACCGGTCACCGCGGCGATTTGCTCCAGCAGGCCGCCTAGCCGGGCTACATCCTGGAACACCCGCGTGTGCTCGTGCCCGGCATGGTCGACGACGGCGCCGTGAAACTTCTCGCTGGAGCCGCGGCTCTTGCGCCACTGGAAATACTGCACGGTGTCCGAGCCATGAGCTACGGCCTGCAGCGAGGAGAGCAGATGCATGCCCGGACGCTTCAGCTTGCTGACCGGCTGCCAGTTCGTCAGGCTCGGCGTGCTCTCCATCAGCATGAACGGCTGCCCGCCTTTCAGCGAACGAAACAGGTCGTGGTTAAAGGAGAACCAGGATGCGAGCTTGCCCGGGTCCTGCTTGTCATGCCACGTCGGATAGGCGTCCCAGGAGATGACGTCCAGGATATCCGCGAATTTGCGGTAATCCAGCCCTTCGAACCAATCCATCATATTCGTGGTCGCAGGAAGGTCCGGCCGGATCGCTTTGAGCGGAGCGATTTCCTGTTTGCAGAAGTCCACGGTTTGGTCCGTGACGAACCTTCTCCAGTCCAGATTGTGGCCGTGGACCATCCTTTCCCCGTGCCGGGCGGGAGATTCGATCTGGGACCAGTCCGTATACGTATGGCTCCAGAACGACGTCCACCAAGCCTGATTCAAAGCCTCCAGCGATCCGTAACGCGCCTTCAGCCACTCGCGGAACGCTTCCTGGCAGTAATTGCAGTGGCACTCCCCGCCGTATTCATTGGAAATATGCCAGCCGATCACGGCCGGATGGTTCGCATACCGCTCCGCCAGCTTCGTATTGATGATCCGGGTCTTCTCCCGGTATACGGGCGAAGAATAGCAGTGGTTATGGCGCCCGCCATGCAGATTGCGCACCCGGTTCTCCCCTACGCGCAGCACTTCGGGATACTTCTGCGACATCCATGCAGGCCTTGCGCCGCTGGGGGTTGCCAGCCATGCATAAATTCCGTTTGCGGCAAACCGGTCCAGCACCTGGTCAAGCCAGTCGAACGTAAATACGCCTTCCTCCGGCTCCAGCGCAGCCCAGGCAAAAATGCCGATGGCCATCACGTTGCATTTGGCCAGCTTCATCAGCCGGATGTCCTCTTCAAGCACTTCCGGATCATGTTGCCATTGGTCCGGGTTATAGTCAGCCCCATGCATGAATCCTGAAATTTGCGGGCTGATCGGTGGATAGGATTTTTTCATATGAATACAAGCCTCTTTTCTGTTATGGGGTATAAAGCGCCGGGAGCGGATAACCGTCATGATCAAACAGCGTCAGATTGCTCCAATTGTTGGCATGACCGACAGACCACACCTGCTGCGACGGGATCCAGCACGGCTCCCAATAATAGAAGCCCAAGCCCCGGCCGTCCGGCGTGCGGCGGATGATATCGGTTAGCGCTTTCAAATAAGCCTGCTGGCCTTCAGGCGAAATGGGGAACGCGGGCGGCAATGCTTCATCATTCTCCACGATGAGGGGATATCCTTCCCTAGTCCGAAAAGTCCATGGGTAAGCCGTTTCCACGACGATGATGTCCCGCCCAAACCGCAGAGACAAATCCTGCAAATTCCGTTCGAGCTGCTCCAATGGGCCGTGCCACCACGGATAATACGACAATCCGATCACGTCATGAGGAACCCCCTGCTCCTCCATCCGCTCAAAAAAGGTCAGGCTGCCTTCCGGATCCCCGCCGCGGTCGATGTGCAGCATCACCCGGACTGATCGGTCCACCGCCCGCACAGCGCTTGCGCCGGATTTGAGAAGCCCGCACAAGCGGGCCCATGGCTCCTCATCCGTTCCGGCCTTCGCTTTCGGATCCACCTTCGCATCCGGCCAGAGCATGCCGTTCGTAATTTCATTTCCGATCTGAACCATATCCGGCAGGGCACCGCCGGCACGCAGCACCGCCATCACTTCGTACGTATAATCGTAAACGGCCTGTTCCAGCGCCGCCCCGTGCAGTCCTTCCCAAGCGGCCGGCTTCCACTGGTTCGCCGGGTCGGCCCACTTGTCCGAGTAATGAAAATCCAACAGCAGATGCATGCCGAGCTCCTTGACCCTTTTGGCCATTATCAGAGTCCGCTCCAAATTGCAGTAGCCTCCCGGCGGGTCGTTCCAGATCCGCAGCCGGATGGAGGTGGTGCCGCCGCGCTGCAAAAGCTCAAGAACGTCCACCTTGTCCGGACCCTCATGAAACGTGCCTCCCCCCTGTTCGATCTCATCCAGGAAGGACACGTCCATGCCCTTGATCCACATCTTTTCGATTTCCATGCCCTGCCTCCTATTCCTTAACCGAGCCCATGACTAGGCCCTTGACGAAATATTTTTGCAAAAACGGATATACCAGCAGCACCGGCACCGCGCCGATGAAGATCTGGGCGGCGTTGACCGTTTTCTGCGAGAGCAGCGCCACCTCTTTCGGATCAATGCTCATGGTGCTCATATCCTTCTGCACAATGACCGTCTGCAGGAAGGTCGCCAGCGGAAACTGCTTGGCATTGTTCAGATACAGCAGCCCGTCGAACCACGAGTTCCAGTGGAACACCATGCTGAACAGGGCCAGCGTTGCGATCGACGGAAGCGATACCGGCAGAAAAATCGAGAAGAGTGTGCGGAAATGCCCGGCTCCGTCAATGAACGCCGCTTCCTCCAGCTCTTTCGGGATCCCCCGGAAAAAGTTCAGCAGCAATATCGTGAGATACACGTTGACCGCCCCCGGCAGAACGAGCACCCAGAAGGAGTTGATGAGATGCAGCTTCTGAATGACGATATAGAACGGCACCAGCCCGCCGCTGAAGATCATTGTGAACACGAACAACCAGGAGTACACGTTTCTCGCCCGGAAGACCGACGCTTCCTTCGACAGCGGATAGGCCGCCAGAAAGGCCAGCAGCAGCGTGAGCGCGGTGCCCAGCACCGTACGTTTTACCGAAACCCAGATGGAGTGCAGGAACACGGGGTTGTCGATCGTTTTTTTGTAGGCCTCCGTCGAGAACTGCACCGGCCAGAGGCCGACCAGATTGGCGTCCGCCGCCGACTTGGCGCTGAACGACACCGCCAGCACATGCAGCAGCGGAATGATGCACATCAGCGACAGGCACAGCAGCACCAGGGTATTGGCGACCGAAAATATGCGGTATGAAGCGGTTTTATGATACATCCTTCTGATATCCCCCTCTTAAAAAATCCGGTAGTTCGCCAGCTTATAGGCCAGCCGGTACGAAATGAGGATCAGGATCATCGATATTACCGACTTGAACAGACCGATCGCCGTGCCAAGCCCCATCTCTCCGTTCAGAATCGCGGTACGGTACACGAAGGTGTCGATGATATCCCCTTTCTGGTACACAAGCGGATTGTACAAGTTGAAAATTTGGTCAAAGCCCGCGTTCAAAATGTTGCCCAGCGCCAGCGTTCCGACGACCACTGCGATCGGCAGCATGGACGGAATCGTAATATGGAGCGTCTGCTTCCAGCGGGTTGCCCCGTCTACCTCCGCCGCTTCGTAAAGGGACGGATTCACGTTCGCGAGCGCAGCCAGGAATACGATCGTGCCGAAGCCGAACTCCTTCCATACGTCCGAGGCGATGACGGTAAATCGGAACCAATTGTTATCGCCAAGGAAAAAAATCGGCTGGATGCCGAACCAGGAGCTCAGGATGCGGTTCAGAAACCCCCCGTCCGTGGACAGAAAATCCAGCAAAATCCCGCCCAGAATGACCCATGACAAAAAGTGGGGCAAATAGACCAGCGTCTGCACGAAACGCTTGAAGAACGCCCTGCGCACCTCGTTGAGCAGCAGCGCAAACGTAAACGGCACCAGCAGGTTCAGCACGATCTTGAGTGCGGAAATGATCAGCGTATTCCAGATCACTTCAATACTGTCCTGCCGTTCAAACAGCATGCGGAAGTTGTCCAGTCCAACCCACTCGGAGTGGGCAAAGCCGAGCCAGGGCTTAAAATTTTGAAAGGCCATGACGATCCCCGCCATCGGCACATAGCTGAAAATGACCAGAAACACCAGCGCCGGCAGCAGCATAACGTGCAGCGGCCAGGTTCTTTTTAGACGGTTCATAAACGGTCGTTCCCCCTCTTGGAATGCCAATTTCTCTTTTGGTACCGTCATTATAGCAACCGCCCAAATGTCGTCGTAGCTCATAAAACCAACATAAATGGCACTATTGCAACCAATTGCAGGCATGGATCCGCGAAGGGCTTGTCCCCTGCTGAACCATGCCTCCGCCAATGGAGAGTTCATGAAGCCAGGCCTGCCGAATACAAAAAAACCGGCAAAAAATCAAAATTGATTTTCACCGGTTTCTGCCTAACTCATTCTATTATCGGGACTCCAGGCTGGCCGGGCTGTTGGCATGCGCCGCCTCGCCATGGGTGCCGGCTTCCTGCGCTTCGCGCTGATCGAACATTCTGCCGATTTTCCAGCCGATGCCTATATTCAAAACCGCCATCGCTCCAAATAAAACCACATCACCCCAAGGCTCCGGCAGCAGCAGATCGGCAAGCAGCCACCCTCCGGTCATGGCAGCTCCCATCACCGCGCCCTTTACGGACGACCTTAAATTCATTTTTCCCATTCGACACACTCCCCCGCCTGTTTCCTTATAACCTGAATCGACAAGCAATAGGCCTGCACGCCAAAGTTCTTTGTTTCCTGCCTTTTTTGATATATATGTCGTGGACAAAATCGAATATTCCCGTAAGACCGTTAAAAACCTCCGCTCTCCACATCTGTATAACTCAACTTTCGCAGCTTGAAATCGGCAGATAAGCCTTGATGTAATTGGGTGAACCAACTGTCCATTAAGGCATACGAGACAGACACGCCTGCAGCAATTGTACGGTCAATCATTGCGGTAATGACTTCCGGTCCCGACAACAGTGCTTCTTGTCGGCTCTTGTAGCCTGAGGTGCGCTTATCGATCTTTTCTGTCATACCGACAATTCCAGACTTTATCGAACTAAGCAAGCTGAAATCCAGGGGTAGAAATGTATGCCCGTCCGACCAACCCATTGTCATCATCCGAAAACCCTTCCGGAATCCGCCCGCAGCCTGAGAAAGTCCTTGAAAGGTCCGACTTGCGCGGCAAAATCGGCGCTGGTTGCTTCTACGAACATACGGGAGTTCCCTTAACGACGTATTGGGTTTACTCGATCGCGGTAGGTGTATTGGCTGAGCCCGTTTTGCGTTCCGGGAATAAGCGACGTTATCTGGCGCGCCGAGGCGCGATACCGAATAATCGTTCGAAATCGACCATGCCCGTGCTGAACATCGGAGGCATGTTTTTTCATTTCCTCATTAGATAAAATAGACAAAAAGAATATATTTTGTTTACATTGTATATACTGCGTGATATGATCAAGTCGAAAAAACACTATCGCGAAAGGATGATCGGGTTGAAATCTTCTAAGAACATGATCTTGATGCTTATCGTTGCCTGCCAACTTATGATTATGCTCGACTCGTCCGTCATGATCACCGCGCTTCCGGAAATCGGAGCGACGATGCATCTGTCGACGACGAGCCTGACTTGGGTACAGAACGCCTATATTCTAGTCTCCGGCGGTCTGCTGCTGTTAGGCGCGCGGACCGGAGACATTTTCGGAAAACGGAGAACCTTACTCTTGGGTATCGCCGTGTTTACGGTTGCGTCCGTTCTGGTCGGCGTTGCGCAATCGGCCGAATTCCTGCTCGTCTCCCGTGCCCTGCAAGGGCTCGCGGCCGCATTCGCCACGCCGTCCACGCTAGCACTGCTGTCCGTCAGCTTCACGGAAGCGAAAGAGCGTGCGAAAGCGCTCGCCGTCTATAGCGCCATTGCGGGCGGGGGCGGCAGCGTCGGCCTCGTGCTCGGCGGGTGGCTGACCGAATTCGTATCCTGGAGAGTCGGGATGTTCATTAACGTTCCGATCGGCATCGCCTTGCTCATACTCGCACCGCGGTTTCTGAACGAAACGGATAAAAATGCGGGCAAATTCGACGTGATGGGCGCTTTGACCTCCGTTCTGGGCATGTCGGCGCTCGTATTCGGGTTTATCCAGGCGGCTTCCGAAGGATGGGATCGGCCGCTCACCTTAATTTCGCTGGCGGTCGGCGCCGCCATGCTGACGTCGTTCGTCTTTATCGAAGCCCGGGCGAAGCAGCCGATCACGCCGCTGCGGTTATTTTCCAACCGCCGCAGATCCGGGGCTTATCTCGGCCGGTTTCTCATGTTAGCCGGCAATTTCCCGCTCTTTTTCTTTCTGACCCAATATTTGCAAAACGTTCTCGGCTTCACCGCTTTCCAAGCCGGCATCGCCTTTCTCCCGATGATGCTCGTGCAGTTCGGGATGATGTACGCGATGCCCCGACTCATTTCCCGGTTCGGCAATCTTAAAGTGCTGATCGCGGGAATTGCGATCGCGATTATCGGCACGCTCCTGCTCAGCCCGCTTTCGTCGCATACGTCATACTTCCCCGAAATGTTCTTCCCATTGATCATTATAGGAATCGGGGCGGGCATGGTGTTCTCTCCGTTCACTTCGTTCGGCATCGCCGAAGTGGAGGCGAGGGACGCGGGCGCGGCTTCGGGGCTCGTCAATGCCGCCCACCAAACCGGTGGATCGTTAGGGCTCGCCATCCTGGCCACAGTATTCGAAGCGGCGACGGGCGGGGGCGAAGCTTCCAAGTCCGTTTTCGCTCACGCGACTTCGGCAGCGATCCTCGGTTCGGCGGCGTTTCTGACGGCGGCGCTCGTCGTGGTGCTCGTCTGGTTCATGCCGGACCTGAAGCCGGACAAGAAAGCCTCGTCGCAACCGGAAGGCAAGTTCGCGAAGCCGTCTTAACCAGGCTAGAATCAAAAAAGAAGGAGTCGCGGAATAAACCGCGACTCCTTCTTTTTTATTGTTCCGCACTACAAGGTATTGGTGAACTTTTCGACGAGATAGTCGATAACCGGCTCGATTTTCGAATCGTCGACGATCGACGCTTTTTCCGCTTTGAACAGCTGCGTTTTTTTCAACCGATAATAATCGACAAGCGATTGCCGAAACGAAATATTACGAGAAAGCAAATATTTGGGGTTCATGATTTCCCTTAGTAAAATAACGTCTTGGAGCACAATAAGGTGATAGTTAATCGGATTGAAGACTCCCTTGCTTTGCCCGTCGCGGTAAAACCGGACTATTCGTTCTTCCCGTTCGTTCAAAGCGTTCCTAAGCTCGTCGTACAGCTCTGGATAGACCGCTTGCAACTCCTTCATAAACACATCCGATATTTTCCCGGCAAGCGCCACGGACTGTTCGAACAAGCGTTGAAATCCGATCGCGTAGACGTTGTCGTCGTCTTCCGGGTCCAAGTCCTCGAGCTTGGCGACGTAATCCGAGAAAATGCGAACGACGCCTTCGATGATTTCTTCCTTCGAAGAGAAGTGCTTATACAAAGTGGCTCTGCTGACATCCATAAGCTTGGCGATGTCGTCCATCCGTAAGGCTTGAAACCCTTCTCTCATAACGGGGGGGATGAGTTTTTTAAAGTATTTCATCTTATTTTTCTCTTGTTGGTCCGCGACTTGATCTTGCAAGCGAATTCCCCCTTCCCCTTAGAACCGTTACCTTCTATTATACATGAAACTTACATCGAAAATACAAAAAAGACGAAATAGATGCATCTTCCTTTTTTTGTTCAATCAATTCGAGGATGCCTTTTATTAGGACTTCACGAAGGTTTCGAAGCCTTTTCGAAAGGGAATATTCGGATGTTGATGCCACAGCGTGAAGAGGTGTGCAAGCAATCGGATGAAGTGGCACAATTATTTATTGACGAGGCTGATAATGCTTATACGGTTCCAAGCGATTATAGCAAATCACTCATGCACCCATCTCATGATCGTCGTATGGGAAATCTTTAATCCCCGCTCGCTCATCATTTCTACTAGATCTGTATATCTGCTTTATTAAATGTATAAGCTCACCTCTTCCGTGACACAATAACGTAAGTTTAAAAACATACTCCGAAGGAAGGTAGCCTCAATGAGACAACAGTTAAGAATCGGTGTATTGATTGCAGGCATGTCCTTGATGCTGGCCGCTCCGGCCTTTGCTTATGGGGCGGCTGGAACGGCGCAAGACGGCGGAAATGGCGGCATGGGCACCGGTATGGGCACGGGGACCCTCGGAACCGAATCCACCGGCGGTTCGCATTACCGGGTGAACAATGCCGGAACGACATCCCATTACCATGTCAGCGTATATGGCACTGGAACAGGCAGCCAATACTTGAATACGAATTACGGAACGAACAACACCGGCCGGATGGGAACAAACAACTACACCGGATCCAATACGAATATGCTGACTGACAATAACCGAATCCGGACGAACGCGGCGACGGACAGAAACCGCGGCGGAGGCTGGGGCTGGCTCGGACTGCTGGGTCTGATCGGATTAGCCGGTATGCGCAAAGGAAACCCGGAACGAGACCGCGGTTAGTTTGCCCTAAATGCATGGTCAGCCATCATAAAAATCCCTGACTTACTTAAAATGTAGGTCAGGGATTTTTGGTGCTTCGACTCCCGGTCGATCAATCAACAGCACATTCTATTGTGTATCGCTATCTAAATGGCTATCTAAATGGCTG
Organism: Paenibacillus sp. S28; assembly: GCF_016624415.1. Taxonomy (NCBI): domain Bacteria; kingdom Bacillati; phylum Bacillota; class Bacilli; order Caryophanales; family Paenibacillaceae; genus Paenibacillus; species Paenibacillus sp. S28. Next base: position 17,904 of record NZ_JACVTM010000022.1, read on the forward strand.
TAGAGTGAGCCGGACGTTCATCATATTTAAACGGAATATGCTTCGGGTCTTCAGCGGCAGGCTGAACAAAACCGGCCGGAAGGGTATCGCCCCAAGTTAAGCGCCCCTCGACGAATTTGGACATCCGGGTCTCGAAAAAGGCCGGCCGCTGCTTCCACACCTTTTTGGCAACGGTCACGGTAAATTCCCCTCGCTTGTTCGGAATGGTGACGGAATAAGGGACATCCTTGGGCAAACTCAGTCCGACCAGCACTCCGGTGTACATCGCGCCAGACGATGTCCGGCTCACCAGATACGGAGGATGATCCGTGATGACCGTACCCTCTTCCGGCAGTGTGATGTCGATCTCCACGCTGGTGTTCTCGGGCATCTTGAACACTCTGCCTTCAGGAAGCGTGTACCTCTTGGTGCCGATCGTTACCGACAGATTTGTTTCTTCATCCTCGGGCCAATAGAAAATGGAATATCTGCCGTCCTGATCGGTCGGCGTCGATTTCCCGAAGCCTTCGCCTTGATCCCGGTCGAACCAGACCACCGCGTTCTCGACCGGTCTGCCGTTCGCGTCTTTGACAACCCCGCCCATCCGGTATTTATCCACTTGAAAATAAGATACGACGTCACCGCTGCCGGCGATAATCCGTCCGTGAATCTGGACCTTGGACGCATCCTCGGGATCGTCTTCCACCTTCAGCACCTCAATCGGATAATTTACGTTGAGCATGGCCGAAGCAGTAAGAAGCCGCTTCGACATCTCCGGCGTTAGATGTTTCCCGGATACTGTGGCGTCCTTAAGGGAAGCGATACTGATCTTGGTCTCAGCCAGGAGGCTCTGGTCAACGGTCAGGGTGAACGATCCGTCCTTCCCTGTGGGAACGTCAATTTGGCTCTGGCTCGTATGCACCGTGGCGCCGGCCACAGGCTGATTGTCGAGGAGCAGCCTGCCGTGAACGGAGGTTATATGGGACCCGTCCGACTTCCACTGCTTAAGCCGCAAGGACGGCGAATCAACCGTCAGCTGAACGCCATGGTCCGCCGCTTGCGCCGATGCCGGAGCCTCCGAGGATACCGGCTTCGAGGGCATCCCGGCACATCCGGCAAGACACACCGTCATGATCAAAATGGACAGTCGCTGCAAATACCACATGGATTCGATTCCTCCCCTTTACTTGTGCGCAAATAAACAGGGGCAAAGCCATAGGCTCTGCCCCGCTTCATGAACCTTATTTTTTCTGGTGAGCGTTCGTGTCTTCCGCCGTACCCGCTTTGCCTTGGGTTTTGTCGCCGCCAAGACCGAACACGAACACTTTCGGTTTGGGACCGCCGGATGTAAAAGCCATATATTGTTTGTCGTCGACGACGAAAATCGCCGGCGCTGCTTGAATGCTGCTGCCCGTCGTCTGGAAGGTCCAGATGACCTTGCCGTTTTTAATATCCAGGGCGTTGATCTTCCCGTCGAGCTCGCCGTAGAAAGCCAGTCCCGTCGTCGTGCTCGTAAAGCCTCCGCGCATCGGATCCTTCGTCTTGATTTGGTAGGCTTTTTTACCGGTATTCACGTCCATCGCGGTGATGGTGCCGAACGGTACATCATTCGCTGGCGCCGAGGTCGTCGTACCGAACGCGGCCGCTCCGGGCATGTCCGGTGTCGAAGCTTCCGTCTGGCTTTTCGCGGACTTGATGACGGCCCCCTGTTCCACACCCGGAATCAGCACGTAATTCGTTGCGGGATCATACGTTTCAGGAGCATAGTTCTCGCCGCCGAGAACGCCCGGATACACGGTAACGCCCTCCGGTGTCGGCTTCGGATGATCAATCTTGGCAAAAGGAACCCCGTCCCAAACGACGGCGCCGGTCTTGGCGTCCCATGCATACCATTGTCCCGACTTCCCGCCCTGCACGACGATTTTTTGCTGCTTGCCTTTGACAGTGGCATTCAGGATCATTGGCGAAGCTGCAGCGTCATAATCCCAAAGGTCATGGCTGATTTCCTGCTTCGCCCAGATCAGCTTGCCCGTAGCAGCGTCGACGGCGACCACCGAGTCCGTGTGCGGGTTGTCTCCCGGCCGGGATTCACCGTAAAAGTCAGGCGCCGGGTTGCCCACGGCAAAGTACATGATTCCTGTCTCCTCATCGATGGCCGGCGGATTCCATACCGCGCCTCCGCCCTGGAATTTGCTGTTGGCGAGCCAGTCCTGGCCTTTAGGCGGGACCGTGTAGAAAGGAGAAGCCCAGGCAGGCGACAGATCGCTTGCTTTATAGGCGTTGACAAACCCGCGGATGCCGTTGTCCCCGCCGCTGCTGCCGATATAAATGTTGCCTTTGTAATACACAGGTGCGGTCGTTTCGTAGTAACCGTTCTCCAGCGTCACGCCTTTGATGGACTCGGAGATCGGCACCATTTTGATCAGCTTGCCGGTCTTCTGGTCCAGGGATACAATCTGATTGTCGACCGTCAGCATGAACACTTTACCTTCCCCAACAGCGACGCCGCGGTTGGCAATGATCCCCGACTTGCTGAATGTCGCAGCTTGTTCTGCGGACGGCTTCCAGTGCCAGATTTGACTGCCGGTTGCGCCGTCGAAGGCGAATACCTGATTCCCGGCGGTCGTAATGTACACGATGCCGTCGACGAACACCGGATAGCACTGATTCCCGTTCTTGACGTCTTTGTCAAGCTCCTTCAGGTCCGCGCTCCAGATCACGCCCAGATCCTTGACGTTGGCCGCGGTCACCTCTTTATAAGGGACATGGCGGGTATTTTTCAGATCAAATCCATAGGTGCCGAAGTTTTTAAAAGAGGTGCCCGTCACTTTTCCCGGCGTCGTGGATGGTTTGTTTTCGTTTGTATTTTGCGCCGGAGCCGGGGTCGCTGCGTTATTGTTCTTATTCGTATTACAGCCGCTTAGAGCTAGGCTTGTACTTAAAAGGGCTGCGCCAATCATCACGTGAGTTTTTCTCATGTTGGAACGATCTCCTCATTTTTTCATTAGAAGCGTTGTAACGTAATATTTCCAGCAAGACCAAAAATCATGCAGAAAAAAATACAGCCCTTCGTACATACACCTGGTTTGCACCCAAGCCGCATTTCCGGCTGATGTCATGCAGGTATAAAAGCGGCTCAAATCGGTCATCTTGAAGGAGAAGAAACACACCACCCAGATTTGCATTCAAGGAGGACGACGATGAAACCGAAATTCCGTTTGATCTTTATGATAGCGCTGCTCTCGATCGTATTGGTATTAAGCGCATGCGGCAAAAGCAATAACGGTACGGCGGCTCCGCCTGCCAACAATACAGCCCCATCCACCGGCGGCGGACAAACCAAAGAAATTACCGTGACGGCGAAAAACTTCGCTTTTGACCCGCCCAATATCGATCTGAAAGCCGGCGACACGGTCAAGCTGACGTTTAAAAACAAGGATGGCGTTCACGGCTTCGAAATTCCTGACCTGAACGTCAATCTGCAGGACGGACAAACGGCCACCTTTACCGTAGACAAGGCTGGGACTTACGATTTCAACTGCTCGATTCAATGCGGCTCAGGCCACGACAATATGACGGGTACGATTACGGTATCCTAAGACCAAACAAAAAAGGAGCCCATTCGAAGATGGAACTCCTTTTTTCGATTTATGGCTCGAGGGAAGCTGCAGGAAGCAGATATTAATTCGCCGCGGGCAGGTGCTTCAAATAAAAACGATACCAGTTGCCGCAGATAAAGCCTTCCACGTCCTCCTCGCTGTAATGCTTTTGCAGTAAATTGACCAGATCATGATATTTCCCCGCATGCTCCAGACCGATGATCTTTTCACGGATACCGTCAAAATCCGATCCCAACCCGATATGCCGGCGGCCCCCAAGAGAGCAGATATGGTCGATGTGCGCGAGCAGCCGGTCCATCGTAACCGGTTCCTCCGCATGGACAAAAGGCGGCACAAAGGTGACCCCGATGACTCCGTCCGCCCGGATGATGGAGCCAATCTGCTCATCGCTCAAGTTTCTGCGGCGCGGGCATATTTTGCCGGCATTGGAATGGGAGGCGATGAGCGGCTTCACGGACATCGACGCCAGCTCCCAGAACGCTTTTTCCGAGAGATGGGACACGTCCAGGATCATGCCCAGACGGTTGCATTCCTGAATCAACTGCCGGCCTTTCTCGGTCAATCCCGCTCTCCTGGACTCCATGACGCCGTCCGCCGCCCAATTGGCGTAATTCCAGGTGATGCCGATACTCCGGACGCCCAAATGATGCAGGATCCGCACATAGGCCAGGTTTCCCTGCAGCGCATCGACTCCTTCAAGCGATAGCAGCGCTCCGGTCAGCCCGTTCTTCTCTGCGTATTCGAGATCCTCCTTGGACCGGATAAAATGGATGGGGCCGCTTGCGAGCACCTTCTCATGAAACAGGTCAATGCTCTCCAGCACATAACGAAACTCTCCGGCATACTTCTCAGGCAAATAGACGGCAAAATTCTGGAACCCGATGCCGGATTTTTGCATGCGTTCCAGCGTGACATCCAGCAAATCCTGTTCGTGTACAAAATCCAGCTGCGGATGCTCGAGCAGTTTGCTCAGCACATCGCAGTGGGCGTCAAATATGGTCACCGGTCATTCCTCCGTTCTTCTTGAACCTGCCGCGATAGGAATAAGAAGGCACAGGGCGATGAGGCGCAGTAACGGATGGTTCATCGTGGTCTTGATTGAGGGAAGATAAAATATCGGATATCAGTTCGTGATGAGGCGACCGCTGGCAGACAGGATCCGCCTGCCGCGCGTCGCCAGCCAACAGGTAAGCTTGGCAGCGGCATCCGCCGAAATCGCGGAAACGGTGTTCACAGCTCCGGCAGGGCTCCGCCATCCAGTCGAAGCCGCGGAAGCTGTTGAAGGCGGCGGATTCCTGCCATATCCATTCGAGGCTCCGCTCTTTAACGGATTCGAAGGTCAAGGTATGAATGCTGGATGCCGCGGTGCAGGGCAGCAAGGTTCCGTCGGGCGTCACCGTCATCGAAATTTCGCCCCACCCGCCCATGCAGGGTTTTGGGAAATCCTCATAGTAATCCGGGAGAACCCAGATCAGTTCAATCTGGCGGTCAAAGCGCGCTTTGGCCCGAAAAAAAGCTTCCTCGGCCGCCGCGAGCTGCGCTCTGGTCGGCAGCAGATGCTGGCGGTTAAGCAGCGCCCAGCCGTAGTACTGGGTATTCGCCAGCTCCAGCCGTCCGGCTCCCCATGACACACACATCTCGATGATTTCCTCCACGAGGTGGATATTTTGCCTGTGCAGGACGACGTTCATATGTAAGGGGATCCCCGCCTCCCGGATCAAGGCAGCCGTTTTCTTTTTGAATTCGTGTGCCCGGGAGCCGGCAATCGCATCCGCCAGGCCTGGCTCGGACGCCTGTACGCTGAGCTGCATGCTGTCGACCCCCGCGTCCGCCAGCTGCTGCATGCGTTTCTCTGTCACGCCGACTCCGCTGGTAATGACATTCACAAAAAAGCCCAGCTCACGGGCCTGCCGGATCAGCTGGTCCACGTCCGGTCTCATGAGCGGCTCGCCGCCTGTCAGGTGAAGCTGCACGACCCCGAGCTCACTGGCTTCCGTGAATACCCTGATCCATTCCTCTGTGCTCAGCTCATGCTCCCTTTTGGCGAGCTCTACCGGATTCGAACAGTAGGCGCAATGAAGGGGGCACCGGTGGGTAATTTCCGCCGACAGGGCATACGGTATGCTTACGGACACTTTTCGATCCACCCCCGCTCAATTGCTTGCGTGAGAAACTCGAGAATATCCTCCTGCAGATTGGATTGATTGTATTTCGCCTCTAGCTCCCCGATGATTTGGTGAGCCGACCGCGTCCCGTCACACAGCCAAAGAATGGCCCCGGCCGTCGGATTCAGGTTGACGACGCGTTCGGGGAGCAGGAGCATATCAGTTTGCCTGGCTTTATCGAACTTCAGCCGTGCGGGACTTCGCAGCCTGAGCTGCTCCGACTGCCCCCAAGCGATCATCGCTGTGCCTCCGCATCGGGATACGCCAGACTTAACGCATCCAGAATGGCCCAGAGGACATCGCATTTAAAGTGCAGGGCGGATATGACCTGCTCCTGCTCGCCGCGGTCTTTGCATTCGCGCAGAACGATTTCCAGACCGTGGTCCGCGTCACGCGGTGCCTGATGCAGCCTCGCCTGGAAATACTCCAGTCCTTCCGGACGGATCCATGGATACAGCTGTTCAAACACGGCGATTCGCTGGGAGATGAGGACGGGAGCGAACAATTCCGTCAAAGAGGAAGCTACGGCAATGAGCCACGGCTGCAGGCGGCAGAAGTTCACGTAGGCATCGACCGCAAACCGGACGGCGGGAAGGACATGGCGCTCATCCAGCATCTCCTCTCTCGGAATGCCGACGGCTTCGCCAAGGCGGATCCAGGCTTCGATCCCTCCTTCGCTCCCTTCTGTTCCGTCATGGTCCACAATGCGCTGTATCCAGTGGCGGCGCTCCTCCCTGGAGGGCAGCTTCGAAAGGATGATGGCATCCTTGACAGGAATATTTTTCTGATAATAAAACCGGTTCGCCACCCAAGCCCGAAGCTGCTCGGGACTCAGCTTTCCATCATGCATGCGTACGTGATAAGGATGCTTGTCGTGATAGCGCTGTTCCCCGACCTGGCGCAGCCTCATCGTTAATTCTTCGTTCGAGAGCAAATGCTGGTTCATGTCAGACCTCCAATTCCAAACCGTCGTAACCGACCTCGATCCCCAGCTCCCGAAGGCTGCGATTCTCCGCAGAAGCCTCGTCAAGGATCGGATTGGTATTGTTGATATGGATATAAATTTTTCGCCCGGCCGATATACGGGAAAGGTGCTCCAGGCTTCCACCCTGTCCGGCAATGGGGACATGCCCCATATCGGATGCCACCAATCCGGAAATATCCAGCCGCCGAAGCTCATCCGAATGCCAAAAGGTGCCGTCCACAAGGACGCAGTCGGCTGCTACCAATTGGGTATGAAGCTCGTTCGACCAGGATTCGACACCGGGCGCGTATACAGCAGTCCCTCCGGTCCGCTGGTCTACCATGCGGTAGCCGACGACCCAAGGGGATGTGGACGCACCATCCGTATGGGGATTCCGAAGGACGGACGCATACCTCGGCGGCTTGGAGCCCAGGAAGAACGGATATACCATTACTCTGCCCCCAAATAGTGGAAAAGATTCCTGCGGCCGGACTTCGAGCCACCGGTATGAAGCATAGGGCTCCAGGATCTTCCTCACCGGGAAGGCTTCCATCAGGGCGTCCAATATGGGGGCCGCGGCGTAAACGTCGATTGCCGAGGACTCCCTTAAGTGGAGGAGGCCCATCGTATGATCCAGCTCCCCGTCCGTCAGCAGCACGGTTGAAATAGGCGTATGCCGGATCGTGGAACCCGGAGCAAGCTCGGCATGGGCCTCGATCTGTGCACCGATATCCGGCGTGGCGTTGATGAGAACCCAATCCCTGCCATCATCGCTGACGGCCAGCGAATTATGCAGCCGGGCATGTAATGAGGGATCATGTATCCGCACGCGGCGGCAGTTCGGACAGCCGCAGTTCCACTGCGGGAAGCCTCCCCCCGCCGCCGATCCCAGCACCTTCAACAGCATGTTCCTGCCCCCCTCAAAAAAATAGATGCCGGATTGCTCCGGCATGGTTCGTCACTTCTGATAAGCGTATGCGGTAACCTCTGCACAAACCTCAATGACTTCAAAATCGGGTTTAACCCACATGCCGCCACCCCCTTTGATGAAATATCCCACCATGCCTGCCAGTAGAGAGCACAAGTCTGTTTAATCATATGTTGTATTTTGGCATTCTATAACACGTAACCATGCGAAGGGGTGTTCTCTTAAGCGATCTCTCCCAAAGTCAAAATTCGCGAGGTTTGCAAATAGGCTTCGCAGATGGAAGCAAAAAAGCGGCATGCCTCAGCATGCCGCTTCCCTTCTATGACGCCGGTTATTGCCCCAGCTTGGAATACCAATCATTCACTTCGTTTGTCATTTGGTCGCCGCCCGAAGACTTCCAGGTCTCGACGAATTTATCAAACGCATCCACGCTTTGCTTGCCGTAGATAATTTCGTTAAAGGTCTGGTTTTCGATTTTATTCAAATAGTCCAGCTTGGATTTCATAGTTGCCGTGGTCGGGCCGGTGTACAGGTTCGGATAAGCGATGTCCTTCTGGGACATCAATACCTTGGCCGCTGCCGGCGTATCCAGACCGTAGTTTAGCTTTACTTCTTTTTCCAGGCGGGTTGTCGCTTCCTTGCCGTCCGCCAGGTTCAGCAGCGCCTTCATCTGCGCGTCCGGAATCCGTGCCCCGTCGCGCACCAGCAGGTAGCGCAGGCTGTTCACGAATCCGCCGGGGATGTCCTCATACCGGAGCGGTTTGCCGCTGGCGTCCAGATCGTAATCGTATCCCTTGAAGAGGCCGTTGTCGAACACGCCTCCCGGCTGGGAATTGGCCAAATTGTCGAACATGTAGTTCTGGTAGGTAAAGAACGCTTCCGGATGCTTCATGTCCTTGTTGATCAGCGTCACGCCGTTCGTGAACAGGGTGCCGTGGCGCCCGGCTTTCCCGTCCGGCCCGGCCGGCAGGGCAATCGGCTTCCAGACCGCCGTCTTCACGTTCTTCACCGTGTCGCTCAGCGGCCATCCGCTCATCCAGTAAGGTCCAGGGATGATTCCGGCTTTGCCGGCGACGGCCGGTTCGGACGTCTTGTTCTCATCCCAGAGCGCCGCTTCCTTCGGAATATAGCCTTTGGTGAACCATTCGTTCAGCTTTTGCAGCCCCGGCTTCATGCCCGGGTTGATCGAGCCGTACTCCAGCTTCCCGTCCGCGCCTTTGTTCCACTGCTGCGGGATGGTGCCGTAGGCGCCGAAGATCCAGGACGGATCACCCATCCAGGTATTCATCGTGGTCTTGAATCCGATGCTCAGCGGGATGACCTCGTCCGGCTTCAGGCCGTCCGGATTGTTGTTTTTGAAGGCGTCCATGACCTTCTCCAGCTCATCGATCGTTTTCGGCGCGGCAAGTCCCAGCTTGTCGAGCCAATCCTGGCGGATCCACAGCAAATAATCGTGGTTGTAGGCATAATCGAGCACCGGGATGCCCATTCTTTTGCCATCGCGGATATAGGGGTTCCATACGTTCTTGTCCTGATCCATCGCCTGCTTCCACGTGTCGTTGGCATACTTGTCGAACAGCGCGCCCGTATCCTGGAACATGCCCGAATCGATCAGGTCCTGCGCCAGCTGCGCATCGCCGACGGTGACCACATCCGGCATTTCCTGGCCGGAAGACATCGCCAGCCGGAGCTTGGTTGCAAATGCGCCGTTCGTATCGGTCACTGACCACAGCGATTTGATCTCGATGCCTAGCGTGTCCTTAGCCCACTTGGTAGCCACGTTATTTTCGATCGACTCTCCGTTCTTGAACTTCAGCTCCGGATCGACGCCCCACACCGTGCTAATCGTTACCGGCGGGTCGTATTTGTCTTTATAAGCGTTTTCATTTTCGGCTGCAGCCGGCGGGTTCTGGGCCGAATCCGCAGCAGTTCCTCCTTTGGACCCCGAGCATCCGGTGAACAGCGCGCTGACCAGCACCAGGCTGCATGCAAGCGTCAATGCCTTTTTCGTATATGCCTTCATGTCGCTCCCCCTTAAATCTATATTTCTTCTACATGTTTCATTATAGAGGTGCCCCAATCGGCGTCCTATGTCATTCTCCGAACATTTCTGCACCTTTTGCAACCTGTTACTGGTCCCGGAATTCGTTTGGATTCAGCCCGTAATGCTTCTTGAACATTTTGCTGAAGTACTGCGGGTTTTGGTATCCGAGCTCGGCGGTAATCTCGTATATTTTTTTGTTCGTCTTCTTCAGCAGATAGAGCGCCCGTTCCATCCGCATCCGGATAATATAATCGCCCAGGCTCTCGCCGGTTTCGGCCTTATAGATTTTGGACAAATAGACCGGATGCAAAAAGACTTTGTCGGCAATCGTCTTCACCGACGTGTCCTGCCCCAAATCGCGGGAGACGAGCTCCTGCACTTGGTGGATAATGTAGCTGCGAGTATATTGATCGCTGGCCGACAACTCCGTCCGGAGCTTGTCCAGCATTCGCAAGGCCCAGCTTCTCAGCTTGTCCAGCGACAGAATCATTCCCTGGTCATGGACCAGGTCAAAGCCCGACTGGTCGACTTGATAGGCAAACTGGCCCTGCTTGTGCACCATATACATGAACGCATTCGTCATCAGCAAATACACCTCGTACAGATGCTCACGGGAGTAGCTCGTCCCTTCCAAATCGGCAAAAACCTCGTCAAGCTTGTTCCGCGCGGCATCCCACTGCTTGGATTCCAGCAGGTGAATCAGCGTCGGCGGCTTGTACAGCGATTCCATCGATTGGACCGGGCTGACAGGCTGCGACCGTACGTCATCGAGGTACAGGATGCCCCCGGACTCGCCGCCAGACATCATAAAGGAGCCGAGACCGGCCCGGTAAGCCTGGGCGATGCCGTCCGGGAACGGAAACCAGTCGGTGATGACCAGCGTGATATCGCCCTTCAAGTAACTGCTCACCTGCGTGCGGAAGTTTTCCGCAAGCCCGTGAAGCTTCGCTTGGCGGCGCTTCTCAAAATCCGGCAGCAGCTCAATGCCCTCCCGGTAAGAGGTTTTCAGCGCGGCCGCCAGCACCAGACAGTCATGGGGCGCCTTGCAGCCCCACACATGGAACGCCTCCGCAAGCGTCTCCTCTGCGATGTTGCCCACTGCGTACTCCATCAGCGCCATCGAATGGTGGTCGTAATGGGCAAACTGCCGTCCGAGCTGGACGAGCAGCAGCACGGCGGGTTCGCCGACCTGCAGCGGAATTTCGTACTGGGCCAGCTTGTCTGCCACGGTCCGGTGCGACCAGGTCCGGCCCAGCACCAAATCGTGCATCAGGCTTGCTTTCAGCACACCGGAATCCGATTTGATGGCGTACATTAACTGATGCACCTTTTCCGCCGCCTCCCACTCGTCCTTCAAAGATTCGATCGCATTGGATAGACTGAGAATAAACTCCTCGTCGTTCACGGGCTTTAGAATATAATCAAACGCCTGCAGCTGCAGTGCCTTCTTGGCATATTGAAAGTCCGAATATCCGGTCAGCACCATGCAGCGGATATGCGGCCAGTCCTGCTGAATCCGCTCAATCAGCTGCAGACCGTCGGTTTCCGGCATTCGAATATCTGATACGACGATATCGATGGACTGCTCGGACAGAACGGCCAGAGCCGCCTCGGCCGAGTCGGCTTGATAAACCTTGGCAATCCCCAAGTCGTCCCACGGGATCGTGGCTTTAATGCTTTCGGTGACATAGGATTCGTCATCCACCAGTAAAATTTCAATCATTCTATGTTCCCCCTTACCTGCTGCCCGTTCGGATTAACGTATGCTCAATGGGCCAGTGCAGCTCTACCCGGACGCCGCCCAGACCGGACTTTGCGAAGCGGAGCCCGGCGGTGTCGCCGTAATGGATCAGCATGCGCTGCCGCACGTTCCACAGCCCGCAGCCCATATCCTGGCTCATCGGCAGGGTCAGGGAACGGCGCAGCCCCTCCATCTGCTCTTCCGTCATGCCGCGGCCGCCGTCTTCGACGATAATCCGCATTTCACCTGGTCCGACTTCACCGGCGATCCGCACGCTGCCTGCGCCGGACTTCGGCTCGATTCCATGCAGCACCGCATTCTCCACCAGCGGCTGGACGACCAGCAGCGGTACTTCCCATTTGCGCATCACCTCAGGGATATCGACAGCAAATTCAAGCTGAGGCTTGCGCATCTTCTGAATCTCCAAATAGCTGCGGACAAAGTCCAGCTCTTCCTGCAGCGGGACGACATCCCTCTCCTGACGTGTCGTGTAACGGTAATAGTTCGACAGGTTGTGAGCCATCGCCACCACGGCCTTCATGTTCCCGAGCTTCGCCATGCTGGAAATGAAGGAAAAGCAGTTGTAGAAAAAATGCGGATTGATCTGCGATTGCAGCTGCTTCAGCCGCGCCTCCCTGACGTGGATCCGCTCCATATACACGTTCTCGAACAGCTCCTGAATCTGCCCGACCATCGAGTTGAAGCGCTGGAACACGAATCCGAATTCATTGTTGCCCTTGGCCTCCAGCCGGACGGAATAATCTTCGTGCTGCAGCTTCTTGAACGCCAAAACGAGCCGCTTCACCGGAACCTGGACCTGGGCGTACAGCATATAAGCCGCCAGACAGCTGAGCAGCAGCGTCAAGCCGACGGAAACATAAAACAGCCGGTTCGACTGCTCGATCGGCGCAACGATTTCCTTCAGCGGTACGTAGTCGATCAGGTACCAGCCGGTAGTGTCCGAAGCGGCGATATTGACCAGATAAGTCTCGCCGTCCAGCTCGAGCCTCCGGTTCTCCGCCTTCTTCAGCGGCTCCTGCCGAAGCTGCCGCAGGATGGAGTCTGTCAGCGGCCGATCCGCCGACCGGTTATAGATCACGCCCATGTCCGGCCTGTAGTAGATCGGGTCGCGCCGCCCGTCGCTTTTGAACTTGTCCAGCATGTTCTGGATATTGCTGCTGTCAAACTGCAGCTCGATGATCAGATTGGCGTCTTCGGGATGGCTGAAAGAAGAATACGGATACGCCGTAAACAAGGAGAACGAATAATACGCCTCGTCTCCTTCCCCCATCTTTTTCACCTGCCAGCCGGGCCTCATCCGCTTCTTCAAATCGTCGTTATCGTACGATTCCACGTCGTTGTCCGACACCATCCGCCCCAGCGACGGGGAAAAAATGTAGAGCTTCGTTTTCCAGTCCGACGAGCTTTCCTGAATGTTCAGCTTCGTCTGGATCCGTTTCACCAGGTTAATCATGTCGAGATTGAAATACTCACTGTTCAAAAAAACGTCCTTAAATCCGAAAATATCGGGATCCTGGATCAGGAGGGTCGGCCACAAGGAAAAGCGTTCGATGTTCGTGTTGACCTGCGTCTGGAAAAAGTTCAGCTGGTTGGCGCTCGATTGGCTGAGCTCCGTCCCCAGCACTTCCGTGCTCGTACGGTTGGAATAGAAGTAAAGGCCCACGATCGGGACAAGCATCATGACGAGCAAAAGCACCATTTTACGGAATAATGTATTTCTGGGCACGGCAGTTCACACCTTACGCATATTTTTTAAGTCATGGATCAGCAAGACGTATGTCTTTGTCAGAACATGTCTAAAAGCATCATCATTATACTGGAAACGGATGCATGCGAGTAGCGTTCTTTTCTCCACAGAAGAAGCGCCCCTGCCTTAGTTGAATCCGCCATAGAATACACGAGCAAAAGACAGGATGAACCGCAGAGCCGTTCTCTTATTATTGTAGGGAGCCTGCTCCGCCCCGAAAATGGTTCATTCTTCAACAATTCAGCACTTTTTGCAACCAAACGAGCTTAGAAGGCATAGCTATACCCGATATGAGGGCAAAAAAAGCAGGCCGCTATTTGCGGCCTGCCCTTGATTCCCCGGAGTCAGCTTAGATGCCTGGAATCGAATTACGTTTATGTGCGGTACGCTTATAGTAGCTCTCCAGGCGCTCCTTCGCCTGCGGGCTCACTTCCTTGCCTTCCAGATAGTCGCTGTTCTCGTCATAGGTAATGCCGAGCTCGCCTTCGTCCGTCTGGCCTTCCCACAAACCGGCGGTAGGCGCCTTATCCAGAATCGCCTGCGGCACGCCAAGGTAACTAGCCAGCTGGCGGACCTGACGCTTGTTGAGCGTGCTGAGCGGCGTAATGTCCACCGCACCGTCGCCCCACTTCGTGTAGAAGCCGGTAATGGCTTCGGAAGCATGGTCCGTTCCCACGACGAGCAGGTTCAGGTCAAATGCCAGCGCATACTGCATCACCATGCGTGTTCTCGCCTTGATGTTCCCTTTGCCCTGCGGGGTCAGGTGGCGGTGGATGCCAATTTGCTTGAGCCCATGCTCCGCTTCCAAGGCAATTTCGCCGACGGCATCCTCGATATTGGTCTCGGCCTTATATTTCAGGTTAAAAGCTTCCGCCACCGCATAGCTGTGCTCGATATCCTCCTGAACCGCATAGGGCTGGAACACGCCCAGCGTCATATATTCCTTGCCTTCCTCCTCGCTGAGCTCGTCGGTCGCCCGTTTGCACAGGCCGGTCGCCACGGCGCTGTCGATCCCCCCGCTGATGGCGATGAGCAGTCCCTTCGCCCCCGCGCTCTTCACATAGGATTTCAGGAAATCCACCCTTTTCCGGACTTCGCTCTCCACATCGATCGCCGGCTTCACGCCAAGGGCCGCAATAATTTCTTCCTGCAAACTCACGATAAGCACCTCTCTTGAACAGAATAGTCGATTAAATACCGGTGTGATTTCAAACACAAAAGCCCCGTACGTATCGGATGTCCGAGTACCCGGGGCATTATGTACGAGGTGCGCCGATTAACGGCACACCCGGTCAAACGCTTCGATGAGATCTTCGGCAATTTCTTGAGCCGAACGGTCTTCGATTTGGTGACGCTCAATAAAATGAACAAGCTCCCCGTCCTTCATCAGGGCGATGGATGGAGAAGACGGCGGATACGGAGCGAAATACTCGCGTGCTTTCGCGGTCGCTTCTTTATCCTGTCCGGCAAATACCGTAAACAGATTGTCAGGCACGATGTCATGCTGCAAAGCCTGAGCTACGCCGGGACGGCATTGGCCGGCGGCACAGCCGCACACCGAGTTAACGACAACCAGCGTGGTGCCTGGCGCGTCCGGAAGGTGAGTCTCCACTTCTTCCGCGGTTCTAAGTTCTTTAATGCCGAGGCGCGTCAGTTCGTCACGCATCGGTTGAATCATATCCTTCATATATCTGTCAAAAGACATGGCCATTCCCTATCACTCCTTGGATACAAAATATCAATGGACAAGCTCATAACAACATCCGCTGTTAATACTCCTATTATACATCCATAAGGGTCGAAATCAAGAGAAGCAGCGGCCTTGCGGGCTGTCAGATCATTCCCGCCCACGAATCCGTAACCGGGAACTGAATGGTGAAAGCCGTCCCCTTTCCCTCCTCCGATTCTACCGATATTTTGCCGTGATGGCGCTCCACGATGCTGAGACAGAGGGCAAGACCGAGCCCGGTTCCTTTGGCTTTCGTCGTAAAAAACGGCTCGAACAGCCGCTCCTGCCTGCTTTTGGCGATCCCCATCCCCGTATCCTTGATGATCAGCTCCACAAAGGAGTCGTTCAGCCTCGTCTCGATCGTCAGCTGCCCTTTTTCCTCCATGGCTTCCATGCCGTTGCGCGACAGGTTCAGTACCAGCTGCTTGATTTCCTTGGCGTTCAGGCTCAGCTCCGGGACCTTCTCGTCCAGGATCAGCTCGATCGTCTGTCCGCGCAGATTCGCATCCGCCCACAACAGCGGGCTTAAATCGCTGATGATCGTATGCAGATGCCATTGTTCTTTCTCAGCGATACGGTTCTGGGCAAGGGATAAAAAGTCGTTGATAATACCGTTCGCCCGATCCAGTTCCTCCATGACGATCCGGTAGTAATGGTCGAGTGCTTCCGGGCTCTTCTCCTTCATCAGCTGTAGGAAGCCCCGGACGACGGCCATGGGATTGCGTATTTCATGCGTGATGCTGGCCGCCATCTGACCGACAAGGCTGAGTCTTTCCACATTCTCCAGCTCGCTTCGCAGCCTCGCCAGCTCGGTCACGTCCTGAAAAGCGAGGACCGCTCCGATAATGGCACCTGTATGTGTATTCGTTAATGGTGATGTGCTTATGTAGTAGTTATGCGTTCCGATGCGGATCAGCTCATTGCCCAGTTTCTTGCCCTGAAGCGCCTGAACGATCCGGTAGTTGATGTAGTCTTGACCCATAATATCCACGAACATCGTGACAGGGTAGCCGAGCACGTCCTGCTTAGTAAGGTCGGGGTCCTTCGTCTTGACCAGGTTCATCATCGTGTCGTTGATGCTTGTGATATTGCCGGCATGATCGACCGAAACCATCGAAATGGGCGTGGCATCGATGACCTGCTGCAGCTTCTCCTCTTCCCTGAGATATTTCTCGGAGATGCCCATAACCTGCTCCTTCAGCCGCAGCTTCTCCAGAGCAAATTCAATCATATACACCAGGGTACCCCCGGTGAACATACTGGTTAATATATAGAAGAGAACGATCAGCACCAGCCCTGTATCGGTTAAATTCAGGTTGGGAGATTCGATAATCGGGGCGGCCGTGATCAATAGCATCGCAGGCATAAGGCACAGCCACAGCTTGTTGATCTTCTCCGTGAGCGGCCCTTTCCGGAATTTTGGGGACAGCCAAATCAGAAGAGGATATAGCGGTAATCCGGTATGCAGAAACAAACCGAGAACCGTCCAATTGGGATTAAAGATGAAGTCGCACAGAAGGCACAGCCCCGCCAGAGGCAGACCTGTCTTATAACCTCCATACAGCATCCCGATAAACAGCGGCAAAATGCCCAGGTTTAATGGAATGTAGTTAAAAATGGAGGAGGAAAACATCGAGCAGAGCAAAATCGTCAGAGCGCTGGACAAAATAATGACAAGATCAAAATCCATGGCTTCCATTCGCTTTCTACGCCTAAAAACCCGGACATATTTGTCCAGTCCCATTGGGAAGAGAAAAGCGAAGGAACCGGCCATAAGTACCTGTGTTATAATGTTTTTCAGTGCGTAAATAATCGCCAATCCCTCCTCCCCGCCAGGGCAGGTATGTGTAGTTCCCAATACGAATCTTTAGTGATTGAAGCTGGTTCTTCTTGCCGTTCGAGTGTAAGCGATTCATTACAGGTTTAACGGACTACAAGGAATAGGAAGATGTACCGCTGTTTTATGATGAAAGACGATTTCCTTTTGATTAAATCACAGCCAACACGATATTACAATATATCCTGATATATCCTAAAAAAGGACACACGAAACAGGAAAATAGACTGTCGTAAAAATAAAGGAGAATACCTAGTGAACCGATATGATGTAATCGTTGCCGGAGGCGGATCAGCGGGTCTAATGGCATGTGTCTCGGCCGCCCGGCATGGGGCATCTGTCCTGCTTTTGGACAAAGGAAATAAACTTGGCCGCAAGCTCGGCATTTCCGGAGGCGGCCGCTGCAACGTAACCAATGCCAAAGAAACCGATGACTTGATCGCCCATATCCCGGGCAACGGCCGCTTTTTGTACAGCGCGTTCCAGCATTTTAACAACCGGGACATTATGAACTTTTTTGAAGGGCTCGGCATTGCCCTGAAGGAAGAGGACAACGGGCGGATGTTTCCGGTATCCGACAAGGCCGCCAGCGTCGTGAGCGCTCTCATTCAGGAGGTGAAGAGGCTCGGCGTGGAGATCAAAACGGACAGCCCGATTGCGGAGGTCCTCTATGAGGATGGAAGAACGGCAGGCGTTCGTCTGAAGTCCGGTCATATTTACAGAGCCCCCAGCGTCATTGTCGCCACCGGCGGCAAATCTGTGCCCCATACCGGATCCACAGGTGATGGTTACCCTTGGGCAGAAGCCGCCGGCCACACGATTACCGAGCTGTACCCTACCGAAGTCCCGATCGTTTCCCATGAAAAGTGGATCCAGTCCAAGGAGCTTCAGGGACTCTCCCTGCGGGACGTAGAGCTCTCCGTGTGGAATCCCAAAGGTAAAAAAGTGATCGGGCACCGCGGGGATATGATCTTTACCCATTTCGGCGTATCCGGTCCGATCGCCCTGCGATGCAGCCAATTTCTGCGGCAGGTCAAAAATAAGTTTCATACGCCTGATGTCGAAATGGCCATCGACCTGTTCCCGGATTTGGACGTTTCGTCGCTCGACCAGCTGCTGAGGGACAAACTCGCGTCCGAGCCGAAAAAGGCGATCCGTAACGTGCTCAAGGGCCAGGTCCCCGATCGGCTGCTTCCGCTGCTGTTCGATACATCCCAGCTGGACGGGGACGCGACCTACGCCCATCTGCCCAAACAGCAGTGGGGGGATTTTGTCGCCTGCCTGAAGCAGTTCCGTTTCCGCGCGGTCGGCACCAAATCGATCGAGGAGGCGTTTGTCACCGGCGGAGGTGTCAACCTGAAGGAGATCAACCCGAAGACGATGGAATCGAAGCTGATGCCGGGGCTGTTTTTCTGCGGCGAAGTGCTCGACATTCACGGATACACCGGCGGCTACAACATTACGGCCGCCTTCTCGACCGGCTATACCGCTGGAATGCACGCAGCGGGGTACAATTAAAAATCCAATTTCGAGGTGATCGGTATGAGGATGGAGCTGAACAATGATCTTTGCCGGCAATTCGGCATTCGTTACCCTATTTTTCAGGCGGGCATGGCCGGCGGTCCCACGACGCCTGAGCTCGTGGCTGCCGTATCGAATGCAGGCGGTCTCGGTACTCTGGGGGCGGCCTACATGGAGCCTGCGGCGATCCGCGCAGCGATCGCAGACATCCGCGGGCGGACAAGCGCCCCGTTTGCGGTCAATCTGTTCACCGTCCCGATGGAAGACGACAATCGCCGGACCGCTGAGGTCCAGCGTGTTCTCGACTCCATCCGGGACGATCTGGGATTGCCGCCCGCCCCGCACCAGGCGGTCCAAACGCCGGATCACTTGGAGCGGCAGTTCGCCGAAGTGATCGAAGCCGGCGTTCCCGTGATCAGCACCGCTTTTGGCGTGCTGTCCCCGCGGCATATGGAGCTGGCCAAGACGGCCGGCATGAAGGTGGTCGCCATGGCGACCACCGTGGAGGAGGCGCTGGAAGCCGAGCACGCCGGCTGCGATGCGGTCGTCGCCCAAGGAAGCGAGGCCGGCGGCCACCGCGGCACGTTCAACGTCGATGCTCACCCCATGGGGGCGAACATCGGCACCTTCGCTCTCGTGCCGCAGATCGCCGACCGGGTGTCCATCCCGGTCATCGCCGCCGGCGGCATCATGGACGGGCGCGGTATGGTCGCCGCCATGGTTCTGGGAGCGCAGGCTGTCCAAATGGGCACCCGTTTCCTGACGGCGGCCGAATCCGGTGCGCATCCCGCCTATCAGGCGGCGCTGCTTGCCAGCACCGAAGAGAGCACGGTGCTGACCAAGGCCTTCTCGGGCCGGCCCGCCCGGGGCATCGCCAACGCCTTCGTCCGGGAGTGGAACCAGAGCGGCGTAGAGCCGCTGCCGTTCCCGACGCAGAACACGGCGACCCGTGATATTCGTAACGCGGCCGCCCGGCAGAATCAAGCCGGCTACATGTCGCTATGGGCCGGGCAGGCGACAAGAATGCTGAAAGCGGGCCAGAGCGCCGCAGACATCGTGGAGGAAACCGTCCGGCAGGCGCTCGAAATATTGGAATCTTAGCTCCTGCCCGATCCGCGCCATTATGGTTTAGTTATATATCCGTTATGCTTTCGAATCAAAAAACGCCTGGATCTAAGATCCGGCGTTTTTTGATTATACAATGTATAGCTACCGCCACACGCGTACTTTCTTCCAGGAATGTACTTCGATAAGCATTTGGTCAGACTTGAGCCATACCGCCATCTACAAACAATTCGACGCCGTTCACATAGCTGCTTTCTTCCGAGGCCAGAAACATCACCGCGCTGGCAATCTCTTCCGTCTTGCCCAAACGACTTAGCGGAACGACATTCTTCGCCGATTCAAGGACTTGATCCAGCGCCTCGCCAAACAGATCATTATAAGCTGGCGTGTGGACCATGCCAGGGCTCACTACATTAAGTCGTATCCCTGTGCCTTTCAAATCCATTATCCAGCTCCTTGCCATCTGACGGAGAGCCGCCTTGGTCCCTCCATAGACACTAAACGCTGCTTCGCCAATCGTACCCGCCGTCGAGCCGGTTAAAATGATATTTCCTGTCATATTTGGAAACAGCGGCAAAGCCTTTTGGATGGTGAACAAGGTACCCTTTACGTTCACGTTGAAGGTTGTGTCGTACTGCTCTTCCGTAATCTGACCCAAGGGCAGAAAGCTGCCAAGTCCAGCGTTTGCGAATAGAATATCCAGATGTCCTTTCTCCTGCTTTACCGTATCAAACAGTTTATCTAAGTCCTTCAAATTAGAAATGTCACCTTGAACGCCGGTAACCCGGTCACCGATCAATTTTACTGCCGCGTCCAGCTCGCTTTGTCTACGGCCGGTAATGAATACATAGGCTCCTTCCGAAACGAATCGTTGTGCCGTCGCAAGTCCGATCCCGCTTGTTCCTCCGGTGACAACTGCTACCTTTCCTTCAAATTTCCCCATGTCTATATGCCTCCCATGAAATTAATGTGTTGACTACTCCTAGTTTCATATTTTGCAGTCAATCCGTTACGGCATTTATCATAACGCTAGATGAATAATTCGACAGTAATGTAGATTACGTCGAAAAGCATATAGTCGAAGGGAAATTCATACAGTCATGAAATCAAGCCGGTTCTTTCATCGCTTTTTCGATATGAATCATGACCATTCTACGGCTGGTAACGATTATACCTTCATTGGATAGTTCCTGTAGGGTAAGCGATACCGCTTCTCTTGTGGCACCGATCATATTGGCCAATTCTTGATGAGTCAGGGGAATATCGATTTTTCGGTATCCATTTTCCTCTATGCCGAACTTTTTAGATAGACGGTTGAGAAAATAAAGCACTTTACCACGCAGATCCCTAAAAACCAATTTTTCCACCAATTCATCCTGATCTCGCAGGCGTTTGCTTATTTCCGATAAAAATCGTAAAGACAATTCAGAATACTTGCCTAAAAGCGGTTCGAATTGTTCAGCCGGAATCGAAAAAACAATCGAGTCTTCCATCGTCTCCACATAAGTCCCACTTGTGCCCAATGAAAATGTTTCAACTTCACCAAACATGCCGCCTTCGCTTAGGATGCAGACCGTATGTTGTTTCCCGGCCGAATTGGTTTTGTATAAGCGAAGTTTACCGGCGACTACGAAAAACAAGCCATTCCTTTCATTATCGGGCGTCTGAAGGATAGAGTTTTTTGAAAGCTTATACGTATTTGATCTTGTTACCGATTGTTCGATTTCACGGATAATTTCTGCCGGAAGCGATTCAAATATCTTTATTTTTGGCAACAATGATGTTATGTCTTCCATCGCCTCATAATGTAACATGTTGCCCCTCCTTTCAATCTTGCTAGTGACAACCGCTCCACTCTCCACGATAATCGTTCCTCGTGTTACATGGCCCTGTAGCGGAGTGTTACATTCATCATAAACCACCATAATTTCCTCTTCTATAATCCAGATTACAAAGCTTTTCGCTGAGTATCCAAAGACAAATAAGAACCTATATCCCCACAAGTTTGCTTGCACACACCGATACGATGTTAGATCCGAATGCTTCTTTTCTTATATTTTTCTCATCATTAACATCTGAAGAAGGATGACCGTGACCCAAGAAACCGCAAGAGCCAGCGGAATCAGCGCAACCGCAGCTTCCCAGACCGGCAGCATCGAGAACAGCAGCAGCCCTGACGTCACGAGCGCATACGGCGCAAGCAGCATCCGCACGGCCTTCTTCATGGCGCCCAGCTTCACCTCGTCCGCCCAGGGCAGCATCGTAACAAAGCCTTCCTTCATAAAGGCCGCTGCATTCAAATACAGCCAGTAAGCCAGCAGCAAATGAAGCGCGGCGTAGACCAGAATCTTCACCCCGGGGGGCAGCGTCAACAGGATGGCCGCGCTGAGCGACATGACCTGCGCATATCCTGTAAGCTGCTTCGTCTGGCGCACATATGCCTTTACGCATGCCCCGGCCAGGCGATGAACCGGCGTTGACGATCGGAACAGACGCTGGGACCGGCGGAAAATCCATGGGCTGCTGCGAATTTTCCGCGGCTTGTCCATGGTGCTGCTCAGCACGAGTCCGGTCAGCTTGGTCCGCTGAACCAGCTCTTCCTGGATATCGTTCATAAATGTGCCGCGGGTTCTCATCCGCACCAGGAGCAGCAGCACGTTGATCACCGCCAGCAGGGCGGAAGCGGCAGCCAGCCAGGACGGGCTGTCTATCCACCATACCGACAATACGACGTATGCTGCGGCCGGAAGCACGACCATGGGCAGATACAGCAGCCATCTCCGCCAGCCGTGAGTCCGGATCCGTGCGAAATGCTTCAGCCAGACCATCAGGCTACCGGCCGTCACCGTGAAGAGCAGCCAGCACCCGGCAGCATCCAGGCTGATCCCATATCTGCGGACCATAAAGGGAAGCACCAGCAGAAAGCCCGCTCCCGCCTACAGGGCTGTGGCGATCATGCTGTAGATGCCTCCCCTGACCATCAACCCGCGCAGCCACCGCACGCGCTGATGAATGAAAAGGACGTCGGCCTCGCGGATCATGAGGAACATTTTGCCCGCCGATAGCCACAATAACAGAAATACAGGAATTACACCGAATATCATATGGCCGCTCCACTGCGGGAGCGGCTCCTTCCATAAACCATAATACAACCTTCCCCCCAGCAGCGCGCCCGGAATCAGCATATACAGGAGCACCGTCCAATCCGCCACCGACCGGATGACGGCCATGGTTTCCTTCCAATGGGTCAGGAGCCGGTGCCAGAACAATCGCCCGGGGGTTCGGTAGGCATAACCGGTATTGCTTGAGTCCGCCATGTCCATCTCCTCTCCATGATGCCAGCCTGTCTGCTGAGAAACACCAGGCTTCTCTCGTTCCTCCCAAGGCCTGAACTAGTCGAATTATCTGGCCTCAGGTCAAAGCATCAAAGCAATCGAACAGCGAAGCGTCAGCCAGCCCGGCCGTTCTGCGGATATCCGTCAAATCACCCTTGGCCACCATTCGTCCGCCGGAGATCATGACGAACGCATCGCAGATCCGCTCGGCCGTATCCAGCACATGGGTGGACATCAACACGCCGGCGCCCCTCGCCCGCTCCTCTTCCAAGAGCCGCAGGAAATCCTTGGTCGCACGCGGATCCAACCCGATGAAGGGCTCGTCCACGATATAAATATCGGGTTCCGCCAGAAATCCGAGCATCAGCATCATTTTCTGCTTCATTCCTTTGGAAAAACCAGCCGGGAGCTGATGCTTCACCCCGCTCATGCCAAACTGGGCCAGCAGCTCCTCTGCATGGCGGACAAAAGCTTCGTATTCCAATTCATAAGCGGCCGCAGCCAAATCGAGGTGCTCCCAAAGGGTCAAGTCGTCGTAAAATACCGGCTGTTCGGGGATATAGGCGTACCGCCCGCTTTCCCCTCCGATCGTTACGGACGCCTTGGAGTACTTCAGCAGACCGAGCAGCGTCTTCAGTGTCGTGCTTTTGCCGGCACCGTTCGGACCGATGACGCCCAGCAGCTCGCCGGGCGCCACTTGAAAAGAAACGTCCCAAATGCGCGGCTGACCTTCTTCATATCCCGATTCCTCGATATGCACATCGAGCACAGGTAGCAAAGGCTCCATGATCCACCTCCAGCAAAAATAATCCGTTTCAGCCATAGGGCTTATGTGTATCTATATCCAAGCCGAACCCCGTCCCGTCTTTAAAAGGTATCCTCGGCCTCTCCGTATCCCTCAATACAAACGCCTGTAAAAACCATATGGATCGGAACGGCTTGCGTCCCGACCCTGCATAATTTAACTATATGAAAAGTTCACCCGATAATCCATACATCCCGGGACTGAAAACGATCTACAGCCGGCGGGCTTATTTAAAATACTGAACCAGCGTTCCGCCGCCGCCATCCGCCTTCACTTCGGCATAAGCGCCGTTCACCAGCGTCATTTGCGGCGGCACGTGGCCGCAGTCGATATCGTAAATGACCGGTACGCCCAATTCTTCCGACAGCTCCTGATACACATCCTCCACCGTGTATCCTTCCATTGGACGGTTGGCCGCACTCCGGCCGAACAACAGCCCGGAGCAGCCTTCGAACCAGCCGGCATACTTCATCTGAACAAGGGACCTGCGGAGATCGGCCGTGTTCAGCTCGCAGTTCTCCAAATACCAGAGGAGAGGCTCGCCCGGAATATAGCGCTCCCGGAATGCTGCCACATCTCCGTAAGGCGTGCCGATCAAATGGCGGATGACGTCGACGCATCCCCCAAGCAGCCGTCCCTGCAGCGACTCCGGCCCGCCCGAAACCGTCTTCCACAACGTCGGCTCCGTCAGATGGAAGACGCACGGGCTCGGATCGTCATGACGCCACTCCTTCTGGTATTTGGCCGATGCCTGCTGAGCAATCCGATCACCCGGCTCGGCCGTCAGCACGGTCTCCCACATGGCCGAGGTCTCATCCGAATACGTCCCCCGCAGGTCGACGAAATTGAGCCCGTGAGCGGTGGCGATTCCCGTCTTTAAGGTGATGGACAGAAGAAGAACGCTGAGGTCCGAATAGCCGAGAATCCATTTCCGCGGCATGCGGTCAAAGTCCACCCGATCCAACATTTCGATGAGCAGTTCCCCGCCCCACGGAGGAATGATCGCACCGTTTTGGGGATCCCCGAGCATCTCGTTCAGCTCCTCGGCACGGATTTTGGCCGGGGCGGACTTGGCCTTGTGCTGCGTCCAGACCGTCTCGCCGACGCGTATGTGATAGCCCCTCTCCTCCATACGGCTGACAGCCGTGCGGAACATGTCGTGCAGACCGGGCTCTATGCCCGAGGAGGGAGCCGTCACACCGACGACAGCCCCTTTTTCCATTCGCGGATATTGAATCACTGCCGCATCCCTCCCGCAAGATTTCCCCCTATCTTACTAGAAAAGGACGGCTGGAACAATGACGATGTTACGGTATTGGCGAGCCCAGGGATTCCAAAAAAACAAGGATTCTCCGGACATCGAAGAATCCTTGCTGCGGCAGCAACGCTATGAGGTTTTATCCATTCGCGCCTTCCCGCGCTCTTTCATCTCTTCCTCCGGACCGGCCGAAGGAACCGTATTTCGCAGTCCGAGCACGATCAGAAGGCTTACGACAGCAATGACAGCCATCACGACATACAGGGAATGGAGGCTCCCCTCAAGAATATGCCTCAGCTCGCTCCACAACTCCTTGGGAAGCGATGCGCTTCCTTCCGGAGTCAGCAGCTGGTTGACCTCTTCTTGGCCGACCCGCTCCAACCCCGGAGTATCGGCGAGCCGCCCGGCCAGCGTCAAGTTGATCAACGATCCAAAGACAGCGACGCCGACCGTCTGGCCCAGCGACCGGATAAAGGTATTCAGCGCCGTCGAAGCGCCGCGAAGCGAGTAACCGACCGAGGACTGTGCAATAATCGTGAACACCGTGTTGGAATATCCGAAGCCGAGGCCGTAGATAAAGGTAAAAATCAAAATCACGTAATGCGGCGTCCCCTCGCCAATCCAGGCTAATCCGAGAGCCCCGATCACGATGCCGGCCAGGCCGATCAGCGTCGTTTTCCGCGAACCGGCGGTAAGAATGAGCCGGCTCCCCGCTACGGAGCCGAACAGCCAGCCGATCGACATCGGCGCCATCGTCAGCCCGGACATCGTGGCATTTTTGCCCATGACTCCTTGAATCCAGAGCGGCGTATACGTCGTGAGGCCGATCAGCAGCGCGCTGGTCAGCATAGCGGCGACGGTGGACACGGAAATATCGCGAATCCTAAACAGCTTCAGCGGCAGCATCGGCTCCTTCGCCCGTGCCTCCACCACGATAAAGGCTGCCAGGAAAACCAGCGCAAGCACGATGCAGAGCACGATCCACACCGAAGACCAGGCAAAAAACTGCCCGCCGGTTGCCAGCGCAAACAGCAGCGCCGTCATCCCCACCGTAAACGTTCCGGCACCTGCGAAATCGACATGTGTTTCGGCACGCTCCTGTCGCTGTTCGTGGAAATGGCGGGCGATCATCCACATGGACAGCAGCCCGAACGGCACGTTAAAGCCGAAAATCCAGCGCCAATTCAAATAGTCGACAAAGTATCCGCCGATGAGCGGTCCGATCAGGGAGGCAATGCCCCAGACCGAACTGATGAGTCCCTGGATTTTGGCACGTTCTTCAATCCGGTAGACGTCCCCGATAATCGTAAAAGTGACCGGAATGACCGCCCCCGCTCCGATGCCCTGAATGGCCCGGAACGCGATCAGCTGTCCCATGCTTTGCGAGAAGCCGCACAGCAGCGATCCCAGGACAAACAGCAGCGACCCGATTTGAAATACTGGTTTGCGGCCGTACAGGTCGCTGATTTTTCCGAAAATCGGAGTGGATACGGCCATGGTCAGCAGGTAGGCCGTAAAAATCCAGCTGAGGAGCTTCATGCCGCCAAAGCTGATGATGATGGCCGGACCGGCCGGTCCGGTTACGGTTCCTTCGATGGCCGACAAGAACGTGGATACGAGGATTCCGGCCAGAATCCAGTTCCGGCTCTGCTTTCCAGGCAATTGTTCAGATCGATTCACGTTATTTGTATCCTTTCTCCCGTTTTGACAAAGTTTCCTTATAACGAAACGTATCCACCCAGTGCACGAAAAATGGCCTCTGGCAAGAGACCGCTTTTCAGACTGGGCGGATGCATAGGGTTTATTAAAATAGAAGGGCATGAAGTTTCAGACGTAGACGATCGTTCGACCGTCACTCAAACGAAATCTTCCTGCCTATGATCGTACATGAATAAGTCCGTGATTCCGGCCCAACTGCCGGTAATCCTCGACCTTGCCTTGATCGAGCCGGAGCACGAAAGAAGCATCCTCCTCCACCAGGCGGGGGTCGTGGGTAATCATGAGCAGGGCAGCGCCCCGGGCGGCGGCACCCCGGCACAGCTTCAGCAGCCGCTGCGCGGCGCGGTAATCGATGCCTGAGGTGGGCTCATCGAGAATGTAGAGGGCTTTCGGCTGGATCAGCTGGCCGATGACGCTGAGCAGCTTCTTCTCACCCTGGCTGAGCAGGTATGGGGAGTCTTGACGACGCCCGCTCAGCCCGGCAGCCGCAAGCAACGCCTCGGCCGCTTCGGTCTGCTCAGGTGTCAGTTCAGCTTGCCGCCGGCGCCAGCCGCTTCGAATCCGCAGCCCGTACACGAGCTCATCCCACACCGTATGCTCCACAAATTGATGCTCCGGCTGCTGGAACACGTATCCGATGTCCCCGGCAAGCTGATGAACCGGCATACCGGATACGTCCCGGCCCTTCCAATATACCGAACGGGAAGGAACCGGGAGCAGGCCCATCAGGAGGCGGGTGAGCGTCGTTTTGCCCGAACCGTTCTCACCGGTCAGCATGCCCCACGCTCCCGGATGCATCGCAAACGAGACGTCCCGGAGCGCTTCCTGCCCTCCGGGGTAAGTGTAGCTCAGGTTCCGGACCTCGAGCAGCGGTCCGGAAGCTGGGTCACCGCCGGGGCAATCCGCACCCGGCGGCCTCTGCGCCGGCGCCGTCACCATGCCGGCGCTCTGCAGGGTCCCGGCGGCCGGCTCCGCTGCATGCGCGCCGGCTTCCGGGACCTCGCGGCGGCCACCTGCCGGGCCGCCGGCTTCCGCTGCCCCCTCCCACGGGGGCAGCACGCCGAGCTGCGCCAGCCGATCCCGGCTGGTGCGCAGCAGCTCCTGCGGCGCTCCGTCCAGCAGGACTGCGCCGCCGTCCAGGACGATGACGCGCTCCGCAGCGCGCGCGGCATCGTCGAAGCGGCCGGACACCGTGACGACGGTCCGGCCCTCGGCGTGCAGCCTGCGGCATAGCTGCACGAACTGCGCCTGCGCCGCGGGGTCGAGGCTGGCGGATGCATCGTCGAAGACGATCATCCGCGGAGACAGCGACAGCACCGCGGCAATGGCGGTGCGCTGGCGCTGTCCGCCGGACAGCTCGCGCACCGGGGAGCTGCGGCGGGCGGTCAGGTTCACCGCCGCCAGCGCTTCGGCCACAAGGGACTCGATCTCCGCCGGCGGCACGCAGAGATTCTCGGGCCCGAACGCGGCCTCATCCTCAACGACGCCCCTCACGAGTTGGGCGTCGGGATCCTGGAACACGATACCGGCCACCTTGGCGATCTCAGCGATCGGAGCTTCCGCCGGGTCAATCGCGTCCAGCCGCACCTTCCCTTCCCGACGGCCGCCTCCGCTCCGCGGAAGATAGCCGCTAAGCAGCTGGCACAGGGTAGACTTGCCGCTGCCGCCCGGTCCGATCACCGCCGTAAACTGTCCTGCGGGAATCGTGAGTGACACGCCGCGGAGCGCAGGCTGTTCCACATCTTCGTACCAATAAGAAAGCTCCGTCAGCTCAATGGAAGTTCCCTGCATCCGCAGAAGCCTTTCTGCCAATGGCAAAACGTTTAAGCAGTCCGCTCCGCTGAAGCATATCTCCGAGCACCTTGGTGAGCAGGCCGCACAGCACGATGCCGCTGATGATCCGCACCACCATCGTTATTGACAGCACCTGAAAGCTCCAGGACGTATACCCGAACATGTTCGCCGCGCAAATGAACCAGATCGGAACCATCGCGCCGCCGACCAGCATCATCGCACCGGCATTCCAGCGTTTGTAGCGAAGCAGAAAAAATACGGCCTCCGCCACAACCAGATAGCACAGCGCGGCCACGATGCTCGCTGCGATCCCGTACGTATTGCCTACAAAGCACTGGATCGCGCCGCCGATTCCGTATGTAATGGCCGCGGTTCCCGGCTTGCGGATAATGTAGTAGGCCAGCAGGCCGTACACCATGTACACGCCGACGATGGTAGAGGTCGCCACGGGCCCGCCCAGGCTGTTCAGCATTTTATTAATGTAAGATAAATAAAAGGTCAATACCGCGTTCGCTGTGGCCAGCATCGCCATCAGCACGATGTCCAGCGTCGTAAACGGGACAACACGTTTCTTTGATTGTGATAAAGTTTCCATCTCATGTCAACTCCTAATCAGGAAAATGGTGGGATTTCTCACCCTTGAGGACTCGCATGGCCAGGCCTCCCTGCTATTGTGCATGATCGGATTCGAAACGTCAACCTAAAAATAAATTACAGGTTAACAATATGGATATACCACCACAGTGCCGCGGTAATCAGTACGGCCCCAACCGCCATGATTTGCCCGGCTGCAGACGGCTGCTGCTCCCTTAGAAACATACGCTCTGGATATGCACCAAAGCCTTTGGCTTCCATCGCTCCCGCGGTTTGCTGAATCCGGCGCACAGCATTATGCAAAATGGCGGACACAAACACCTTCCACCAGCCTACACGCTGCTTGATTCCCTTGGGGGGTGCCCCTCCCCTGACCTGATGGGCAGCCGAGATGCTTCTCCCTTCTTCTTGCAGCAAAGGCAAAAACGTGAGCGCCATCGAAATGCCGAAGGCGAACCGGTAAGGAACCTTCATCCGCCGGGTTAACGCGGTGACGAGATCGCCGGGATCGGTCGTGACCATGTAGACAAAGGATGAGAGAAAAACCGTAAACATGCGCAGCGTGACCGAACCGGCCGCATCGGCTCCCTCCGTCGTGACGTGCAGCACGCCGAACTGCCAGATGGTATGGCTGCCAGGTACGGTCAGCAGGGTCAGTACAAAGTACGGAACCGCAAAACCGATCAGGAAAGCCATCGCTTTCCACTGCCTTCTCCAGCTGATTCCGCCTGCCGTTCGGGCCATGAACGAGGCCGCCAGAAGCAGCAGTGCCTGCCCTGCCGAAGTGTGCAAACGCATCGTCAGCACGGCGATGCATAGCAGGACCACGAGCTTGCTGAGCGGGTCGATGCGGTGCAGCGGCGAGCCTCCCCCTTGATACGATAGAATCATCGTTTGATCGCTCCTCCTTGATCTAAAACTTGTTATGCTCCGCCTGCTCCCACTCTTCACGCAGCAGCGAATGGAGCAGTGCATCGTGAAAGCCTGAAGCCGTATGGCGGTACTGTCTCAGCCGACCTTCGGCCGTGAATCCGAGGGACCCGAACAGACGGACGGCTCGTTCATTCCGCGGATCGGTCAGCGCTTCGATCCGGTTGAGGCCCATGGTCCGATAGCCGAATCCGAGCATCAGGCCAATTGCTTCGCGCATGTAGCCCTTTCCCCAATGGGGCCTCGCAAGCTCGCAGCCAATTTCTCCCCGGTAGGCACCCTCCAGCTGCCACCAATTAAAACCACAGCTGCCGATGATCCCTGCCTCCGGCAGGAGAATTCCCCAGCGGAGCCCATCCTCGGTGGCCGCCAAACGATTTAGCAGCCGGATGAGTTCCGCTGCCGCCGCTTCGTCCGGCAGGTCCGGAAGATCCGAGTACTTCCGAACCTCCTCGTCGGTCCAGCACGCATACAGTGCCGGGGCGTCGCCTTCCTCGAGCGGACGCAGCCGGATCCGCGGCCCTTCAAGCTCGGGAATATGCCCGCTGCATTGATAGCTCATCCCAACGCCCCTTTCGTGTACTTTGCAATATTATCAATGTACAACGCCTGCCCCCTGCAGCACAAGAGCGCCTGCCCTCCTGGTTTCTGCCATATGAACGCAAAAAGCACTTCGGCCTTACCCTTTGTCCTTGAGGAGGGCTGCAGCCGGAGTGCTTGTCCATCGCTGTATTTTACACCATTATTGCTGTGCTTCCGTTCTTCCCATCAGCAGAAACGCAATGATAAAAATAAAAGCGATCAATGCCAGAAGCGGGATCGTAATGAAGCCAAACCAGTTCAAATAATCGAAATTGCAAGGGATCCCTACCTTGCATGGCAGCGCCTTGGCAAGCGCCGGAATCTTCTGCTCCGCATAATGATAGATCGAGATGCAGCCGCCGATCGCGCTGAGGGTCACTGCATAAGGAATGATTTTACGGTCATTTTTGTAGCTGGCGATGCCGAGCAGGATCACTTCCGGATACATAAATATCCGTTGGAACCAGCACAGCCTGCACGGTTCGTAGTGCATCACTTCGCTTAAATACAGGCTGCCTCCCGTGGCGACAAGAGAGACGATCCAGGCCAGATACAGGCTGTAGGGCTTGATGAACGCAATGAAACGGTTGCCTTCCATCCGAAACTCCCCTTACTTGTCGGTGTCAGCCGACTTTTTATCCAAATAGCTCTTGAGCGCGTTGTAATCGAGCGTGACATTCTCCGCTACCTTCTCGCCGTTCACGTACAGCGTTGGTGTACTGTTCACGCCCAGCTTGGTGCCGGTAGCCATATGGCTGTCCACTTCATCCTGGTACGTCTTCTCCTCGATGTCCTTGCTAAGCTGATCGTAATCCACTTTGATGTTATTGTCGCGGGCCAGCTTCACCAGAAACTCTGGCGTTGCCCACTCGGTTTTTTCATCCTGCTGGTTGTCGAAGAGTACATGGTAGTACTTCCAAAATTCATCCTTGTTCTGATGGAACACCGATTGCGCGGCCAGTGCAGCCGTGTTGGAGTCCGCATTCGGACTGATGATAAGGTAATTCATGAAATAGAGCGCGGCTTTACCGGAATCGATAAAATCCTTCTGCAGGCTCGGCTCGATGTCCTGACTGAAATACTGGCAGGCCGGGCACTTATAGTCCCCCATCTCCACGATCTTGATCGGGGCTTCCGGATTTCCCAGCACTGGGAGCGAGCTGTAATCAAACGATGCTTCCTTGGATTGCGGCCGAATGAACACCAGCAGCAGGACCAGCACGACGATACATGCACCTGTAATCCACATGATCCGCTTCATGCGTTTCTCCTGCGCTGCCCGCTGGGCTTTACGTTGGGCCACGGTGTTGACTTGCTTCTTCTTCGGTTTCACGAAGCCTGACGTCTCCTTTCCTGTGAACTAAAGCTGAGGCGCCTTGGCATTTGGGTCTTTAGTTCTTCCTTAATGTAAGTTACTTAACACTTCTTCTCTAGGTTATTCTAGCATTTCCCCCCGCCGATGACCAGAAAGAACCGCTTCCAAAACCGGTCAAATCGGGAATTGTTAAATAAATTGTAACAAAATCAATTACATGACAGCCCGTAGTGAGTTTTTTCATGAAAATATGAGTTGACTTAAAACGTTCCGGTGATACTACTTTTACCGTAACTGTATGAAAAGAAGGGGGGAATATCTTATGGAGTGGCAGACTGCCGTTATTGTCGTTTTTACCGCTGTTCTGGCCGCGATGGGAATTACACGTTTCGCCTTTTATCAAATGACGCAGATGAAAGCCCTCACGTACGAGCAGACCTTTCAAGCCATGGAGCAGGTCGGGCTGTTCAAGCAGGACTACTTTGAGTCGCTGCCCAAGGAGGAGGTTCAAATTACAAGCTATGACGGGCTGAAGCTGAACGGCATGCTCATACCGCACCCGTCGGGCTCCAACCGTTTCGTCATTCTCGTCCATGGATATACCGCCTCGCTTCCCGCATCGATTCCCTTTATGGACATTTTCCGGGAAGATGGGTTCAACACGCTGCTGATCGACCTGCGCCGGCACGGAAAAAGCGAAGGCAAATATACGACCTACGGGTTCCACGAAAAGCACGACATCGACTCCTGGATCCGGTGGATACGCGCCACGTACGGCAGCGACTCGGTCGTCGGCCTGCACGGCATGTCGCTTGGAGGAGGCACCGTGCTGGAATACCTGTCGCTGCCTCACACGGACGCCGCCTTTGTCATCGCCGACTGCCCTTATTCCGATCTGACGCGCCTGATGCATCATCAAATGCAGGCGCTGAACCGTATTCCCGCGGCTGTGTTCCTTCCGCTCGTCGACCGCAGACTGTTCCGGAAAGCAGGCTTTACGCTGAATCAGGTCAGCCCTGTCCGTTCCGCCCGGTACAGCCCCGTTCCCGTCATGTTTATCCATGGTACACGGGACCGCTATATCCCGACGGAGATGAGCGAGGAACTGTTTGCCGCCAAAGAAGGAATGAAACGGCTTCTTCTCGTTGAAGGAGCCTCCCACGGCAATGCGCTGGGGATCAATCCGGAGCTGTATAAAAAAGCCGTGCAGGAATTTGTCCGCGACGTGATGGAAGGCGCCGTACCTGCAATGCAGCCGGAACAGGCCGAGGAGCTTGTGGAAGAGCCTGTGCAGGCGGGGCTTCCTCAGCCGGAATTTAATATGTAAGACTTCTGCACCAGCTCACAACATTTACAACCCAAAAAAACCCCTTGGACTCCTCTCCTTCGGACCAAGGGGCTTTTTCATTTTCTGAACATGAAGCCAGCCAGCCTTATCGCATCCTGTACTGCTTGCTCTCCTCTGCCGCGATGTCTTCCCGGATGCTCATTTTCTCCGCGTTGTAATGACTGATCGCCTGGTTTAATCCCTTCAGGTCGAAGACGGAAACGTCCAGCTCGCTCAGTTCATCCACGTCCGATCTCAGCCGGTCCCTCAAATCCGTCAGCCTGCGGATATGGGACTGCGCATATTGGCCGGCTCTTTCCTCTGTTAATTCCGAGGATTTTTCGGCTACCAGGGCGCCGTTGACCTTTACCAATTCATCCGACAGCGTATGCTTCAAACGACTGAGCCGGCGCTTCAAACGCGCTCCAATCATGACATATATAGCAAATCCGAACAAAAGAATCGCCAGCGCATAGGACAACCAATACCATGCTCCGTGCGCGCTGTGCTCAGTCCCTGCATCGGGCAGTTCCGCCGCCAGCACCCGCACCGGGCTTGTCGTCAAAGCCGTAGTAAACCATTTATGCATATTCATTCCCTCCATTCTAAGATGCGGTAACGATTCTAGGTGGCAGGAAGTTGATCTTGGAAGCCTGGGCGTTAAGCACCGGCATTCGCGCTCTCCGTTTCTTCAAGTGGTGCCAGTACTTCCCCGCACAGCTTCTGAAGCATGACCTGAATTTCCTTGAACTCCCCGATTCCCGTTCCGGTCAAGCTGTATTCATCGCCGTGAGCCGTCAGAAAGTTCAATTCGGTCAGGTGCTCCAGTTGCTGCTTCACTTCCCGTTCCCCCACCTTGTAGCCGTGCGCCTCCAGCACGGGCTGCATATCACGGATGGTCAAGTCATGGTGATGAGCATGGTAAAGCATGTGGATACTCATGAATAAATTTTGTACGTCTGCACGCATAGATTCCTCTCCTTCCGGCGAACGCCTGTAAAAATGAGCCTGTCATTACCATTGTTTACCCTTCTTCCGCTGCCGGGAAACAATACCGATCCCTGCTTAAGCCATGCCGGACGCCGGAATCAGCAGGATTCCCAGGAATTGTTCTTTACTTTGAGAGGGAGGAATTTCACTTGACGTGGAAGGAATTCCTGTATACTATCTTTTATAATTAACCAACGGTTAAA
The DNA here is from genome assembly GCF_016624415.1 of Paenibacillus sp. S28. Lineage (NCBI taxonomy): Bacteria > Bacillati > Bacillota > Bacilli > Caryophanales > Paenibacillaceae > Paenibacillus > Paenibacillus sp. S28. The sequence goes on from NZ_JACVTM010000022.1 coordinate 52,117, forward strand.
AGACAGAAATGAGGTGGATCGTCATGTTTCAAGCCCTTCCCTACGAAGGAAACCGGAATGACCAATTTGCAGCCGTCCTCGAACAGCTTAAGTCGCTCATCCATGATGAGCCCAGCTCCATTGCCAATCTAGCCAACGCCTCGGCCCTGCTGAACAGCTTCCTTCCTGACATAAATTGGGTTGGTTTCTATCTTTTCGATGGAAACGAGCTGGTTCTCGGACCGTTTCAGGGGCTCCCGGCCTGCATCCGCATTCCTTTGGGTAAAGGGGTATGCGGTACAGCGGCAGCCGAGCGGAGAACGATTGTGGTCGATGACGTGCATGAGTTTCCCGGGCATATCGCCTGCGATGCCGCCTCGAACAGTGAAATCGTCGTTCCGCTGGTCCAGGGAGAGCGCCTGATCGGCGTACTCGATATCGACAGCCCGCTGAAGGGGCGGTTTGACCAAGATGAGCGGCAGTTTCTCGAACAGTTTGCCGGTATTTTGACGGCACAGCTGTAATATAGGATCCTGGAAAATAAAGCGGTCTTCTGCTTATGATGCGGAAGACCGCTTTTTTCCATTCCTGCATGATAAGATAATGAACGAAAACACGGTGTTGTTTGTCTTATGGTCAGATGGAACAACCGCCGGCCGGCATCGGTTCCATGGATCTTTGCATGTCAAGGAAGGTGAGGCAATGACGGACAAAGAGCTGTTCGAGACCTTTAACCGGGATGTCTACAGCTTTTGCTACTATATGATGCAGCGCAGGGAAGATGCCGAAGACCTCTGCCAGGAGACGTTTATCCGGGCACTGCTCGCGGACCGGAGCTCTATTCAGGATATCCGGCGCTGGCTTATTCAAATCGCCGCCAATCTGTGCAAAAACTCGCTTCGCCGCTTGAAAGCGGGCGTCATCAAGGAAAAGCTCTTTTCCTATCGGCATCTGGCGGCTGCCCCGCATTCGGTCGAGGAAACTGTCGAAGGGCGGGAACTGGCCTTAGAGCTGTCCCGGCTCTACGGACGGCTTCCCGCGAACATTCGGATGGTGATGATTCTCCGTTACATTAACGGGCTGTCTCAGCAGGAGATCGCCGACATGATCCGCGTTCCCTTGGGGACCGTCAAATCCAGAATCAATAAGGGGCTTTCGCTCATGAGAAAATATATCGCTAAGCCCTCCTGCCCCCTCATGAAAGGAGAGAATGACGATGAACCGATTCAGCTTGGAACAGATGGAACGGGCCATTTCACGAAAGCCTGAGCCCGCTCCCGATTTTGAAGCGATGTGGAGCACGATCGAGGAAGAGGTTGGGCGACGGCGTTCAGGCCAGTCTTCAACTGTAAAAAGGTCATCGGTGACCCGCAAGTGGGTTCCGGCGGCCGCTTCCGCTGTGGTCTTCCTGGCGGTAGCCGTTCCCGTGTTTGCAGCCATAAACCCGGGCTGGGACTTGTGGGGACGGCCGGGTGTGAACAATGCCATTCAGCACGGCTTTGGCGAGCCGCTGGATTTGAGTGCCCGGCAGTCGGGCACAACGATGAAGCTGCACGGCGTCGTGACCGACGGCGAGCAGATGGATGTGCTCTTTACAATGAAGGTTCCGGACCTTCCGGATTATGACGCCGTCGATTTCGAATCCGTCTCCCTGTCCGATTCCAAGGGAAAAGATGCCAAGCCAAACGTCCTGCTCAAGCGCGATGAGGAAAAAGATACCCTGAAAGGGATGTTCGAGCTGCTGGATGAGCTGAAGAAGTCTAAACGGAGCATGCACTTGGACGCCAGCAACCTGGTTTTTTACCAATATGACGATCTGCCTCTTGCGGGAGATATTGCCGAAGGTTCCATGCTTGCTCCATCGTCGTCTGCAGGCGGCTTCGCGGCTGTGGAGATCCAATCGATCGTCCGGAAAAACGACCAACTGACCATCCGGTATGCCCTGACGTCACCACTTGAGGATCCAGGCTATCTGGACCCCCACCTGGTGATCACCTCCGGTTCGCACACGTATCAAAGCGTGTCCCAGGCGGTCCTGCCCCCGGACGGTAACGATTTGCTGTGCCAGTCGACCTTCACCATTCCGGAACGGGACTGGAAGGGAGCCAAGCTTCACCTGACCTATTTGCAGGAGATCAAGAGAGTAGCGGGAACCTGGGCTTTTGACTTCAACGCAGACGGCAGCAAGGCCAGCGAAGCCATTTACAGCAAACCGCTTCCGGCAAATGAGGAACAGGCTACAAACGTCAATTTGAACCTGAAACAGCTGGTCATCACGCCGCTACAGATCCGAATCCCATACAGGCAGGATTCCAATGACTGGACTGAGGGCGTGAGACGCTTTACGAAAGTATCCCTGCAGCTGGGGGACCAGCGCATCGAAGGCGGTGACTATCATACCGGCATGTACGAGAAGGTCCGGCACCGGGAATATTTGGATGAAGGCTACCTGCGCTTTGAGTCGCCGACATGGTTCAAAGACTGGTCGGGGGAACCGATGAAGCTTATCTTCTCAGGTTTGGAAATTACAAAAAGGGACCTTTCGAAGCATTGGTACGATTTGGCGGCGCCGACTGCCACTGAGCAGCAGGTGCAGATGGATCTGGACGGACGGAAGGTCACGTTCACCTACTATCTGAAGGGCAGCCAGTTGATCGTGAAGTCTTCCTCTGAGGACCCAACTTTTAAAGGGGTCTCGCAATCGGTGATCCGTGCCGGCGGAAAAGAGATCCTCCCGGACTACGTCCCTGCGCCGCCTTCGAGCGGGCCGTTTACCAAAGTGGAGACATATTCGAACCTTCCGGAAGGAACGGCCCTGCAGCTGAACCCGGGCGTGTACGTGCTGCTCGAGCCGGACGAGACGGTTGAAGCGGCCATTAATTAACGCCTTTTGGTAGAGTCAGTTCTCGAATCCGCCCCAATGAAATGAACAAATGCTCTTCCGTATACGGCAGAAGCCCGCCCGGCCATTCATCGGCCAGGCGGGCTTGTTGTGCTCACCCTTGTTCATCTTCCTTACATCAGCTCGCGCTCGGCGAATATGATCATCCCGTCCCGTAAAAAAACGGGAAGCTGCGGATGGTATGCCGTAAACAGCTGCTTGTGTTCGGTCTGTTCCACATATAAGTTTCCCAATCCGATATATACCATTGCCGACGGCGTATAATAACAGCTCATCCATTCATAATGCCTGCGGATGATCCGCTGAACCTGCGGAGCACCCGGGTGATGGCCTTCCTCGATGGCTGCCTTTAAATCCCGGTTAATCTGATCGATTTCCCGCTGGGACCGCAGGTAGTCTTCCTTGGTCCACAGCTGCATTTTATGCTTGCTCTCCTGCGTTTCGGACTCGCCTCCCAGCTGGGTCAGCACGTCCTGCTCGGTCACATTGGATCCGGCCGGGCCTGAGTCCCGGCCTCTTTTGTCTGGTTCCATCGTTTCTCCCTCCACTTGACTTTCTGATCTATATCTTTTGCCTCATGGTCTGCACGATTGATGTCAGGTCTTGTCATCTTCCAATTACCCGTTTCGCAGGAATCTAACCGCTACCGAAGGGGCATTTATCCGCTTTTTTTAACATTTTTTTCTTCCGTAACCCGATTCACAATTTAGGGCTTCGAGTCGGAATCGCGAATGATGGACAGCCCCTCGACATGCTTGCGGTTCATCAGCTTGCTCTTCTTCCGGTTCTCCTTGGACTCAAAAATAATGTCGAAATCGTAGTCCTCAGGGTACAGTTCGCTCTTCTCAATGAACAGCTTGAGCCGCTTCTGGTTGATCCGGATCTTCTCCTTCTGGATCATGACCCCTACCATGCCCATGGCGTCCTCCGGCTCGTAGACGATGCCCGTTCGCCCATAGGAGCTGACATAGACAGCGTCTCCTACCTCAAGCTTGCGCACGGGCGCGGCCGATGCTTGCTCCTGATCCTCATCCGCCTGATCCCGGCTCCCTGCTCCATCGCCCTCATTGGCTTCAAGTGGGTCAGAGGACTGAGCTGTCTCCTCCATCTGCTCAGACTCCGTTTGAACAATGGGATGTTCCTCGGCTGCATTCGGCTGCAGGGCAGGCAGTGGCTTCTGCCTCTGCAAAATTTCCTGCGACCGCTCGATAATGCCAGCTGTCATCCCCAGCTTTGTGGCGATTTGAATCGCGTAGCTCTGCCCCGCCTCGCCGATCGTCAGCCGGTAAAGCGGCTCCAGCGTCTCGACATCGAACTCCATCCGGGCGTTCTGGAAGCCCGGCGTCCGTGCCGCAAACGTCTTCAGCTCGTTAAAATGCGTCGTGACCATGATCATGGCGCCTCTGTTGCTGAGCTCTTCCAGAATGGCGATCGACAGGGACATCCCTTCCCCCGGATCCGTTCCGGCCGCCAGCTCGTCGATCAGCAGCAGGGTATGGCGGTCCGCCGCATCCACCATCCCGATCAGGCGCTTAATTTGGGCGGAAAAGGTGCTGAGCGACTGCTCGATGCTCTGCCCGTCCCCGATGGCCGACAGCACTTTAGTGAATACGGTGAACGTGCTGCCATCCTCCACCGGCACGAGCAGACCCGACTGCACCATCAGGGTGAGCAGCCCGAGCGTCTTGAGCGCCACCGTCTTGCCGCCGGTATTCGGCCCGGTAATGATCAGCGAGCGGTAACCGCCGCCCAGCTCCAGCCGCAGCGGCACCATCGTCTTCAGCATGAACGGATGCCGCGCTCCGCTTACCTTGATGCGCCCGCTGTCGCTTAGAAGAACATTGTTCCCGCCCAAGGTGCGGCTGTATTTTGCTTTGGCAAAAATAAAATCGTACGTTCCCGTGATATCAATGTTCAGCAGCAGATCGGCCGATGCCGCTTCAAGCAGCCCGGTCAACGCGCTCAGCACGATGCCTTCTTCCCGGGCCTCATCCGCTTCGTGCATGCCAAGCTCGCTTTGAAGATGGGCGACCTCCTCCGGCTCCACAAAGACAGTCTGCCCGCTCGTCGACTGGTCGAGCACCGAGCCCTTGATCGTTTTGTGATACTCCCGCTTGACCGGAATGACGTACCGGCCGCCCCGGACGCTGACCAGGTTTTCCTGCAAAATCGAGCCGTGCCTGGACAGAATCGCGGCGATCTTTTTCTGAATGCGCTCCTTCACGATGGCGATCTTCTTGCGGACGCGCTCCAGGTTTTTGCTGGCTTGATCGTCCACCCGGCCAAACCGGATGCAGCGCTCAATTTCGCTCTTCAGCTTCGCCAGCTCCTGCATCGAGGAAGCATACGAGCTGATGCCCGGCGCGATGTCGCGCTTCCCGGCCATGTACTTACGCAGCTGCCCGCAGCTGTGCAGAAACGTATGGACCGCGGTAAAATCCTGCTCGTCGAACAGGTACCCTGTATGCAGCAGGGAGACGATCCGGTCAATCCCTTCCAGGGATGGCAGCGGGACGCTGGCCCCTTTATCCAGCAGCGCCTTGGCTTCCGCCGTCTCATCCAGCGCCCTGCGGACTGCACTGGCCGTGGTCAGCGGCTCCAATTCATCGATATGCCTGCGTCCTTCATACGAAACCGCATAGTCTCTCAACGCTTCCTTCATTTTGTCGTATTCCAGCATGATCATCGTCGTTTGATCCATTGGTAGTTCATCCTCCTGTTTCTTGTTATATCTTCCTATGGCAACGCAAAAAGGGGCAGAGAATACGCGCATGCGATTCCTGCCCCTGGTCTGCCGGACTGCCTTTGTCTGCTGCCTTTGCTGTACGCAAAAAAACCGTGCTGCAAAGAGCACGGTCCTGTACGCCGGAGAGCCAGCCGCCCATTAGGAGGCGGCCCGTATCCGGCATGACAACGGTCGAGCGGTCAACGCTCCACCGATTCGGATCACAAAGGTTTCAAACAGTCCGCAAGGGATTGTCGTTTGATGCTTCGCGTGTTCTTAACTATTTCCAAGACTGCATTCTGCAAAGAGGCGCATTGAAAGAAAGAGTGCCCTCCCGGGCATTCCCGCCTGTCTTCGTGTCATACAGTCGATATGGAGTTTGATTAGTTAAGAACAACCACCGTCATCAAAATCTCTCCCTTGTTATAGGATGAGGTAAATTTACCAAGTTTGCGCCCTGAAGTCAAGGGGCTGGTGTCTTCATGAGGTATACTCTCGCTTCATACGGCCGCAGCTTCAAATTCCCGAGATCCTCCTCCCCCTTGATGGGGTAGTTGGAGATCAGCAGCTGCTTGGCCTCCGGCACGAGCTCCGCCGGCAGCTTCAGCACCGGCTCGCCTCCGAAAAAGTTCAGGATGACCAGGAGACACTGGTCCTCCAGCGTCCGGGTATACACATACAGCTCCTTGTCGAGCGGAAGTAGCAGCTTGTATTCGCCGTACACGATGACTTCATGCTGCTTGCGGAGGGCGATAAGCTTTTTATAGTAATGGTAGATCGAGTTCGGATCCTTAATCGCATCCTCCACATTGATCAGGGGATAGTTCGAGTTCACCTCGATCCACGGCGTGCCCCGCGTAAAGCCTGCATGCTCCCCATTGGTCCACTGCATCGGCGTACGTGCGTTGTCCCGGCTTTTTTTCCAAATCGCCTGCATGACCTGCTCTTCGGGCACGCCCTGATCCAGCTGCTCCTCATAGTAATTCAGCGTTTCCACGTCACGGTAATCGTCAATCGAGGCGAAGGAGATGTTCGTCATGCCGATCTCCTCGCCTTGGTAAATATACGGCGTGCCTTCGAGCATGTGCAGGAAGGTCGCCAGCATTTTCGCCGACTCCACCCGGTACTTCTGGTCGTCCCCGAACCGGGACACCGATCTCGGCTGGTCATGGTTGCACCAATAATTCGCGTTCCAGCCCTTGCCGTGCAGCACCGTCTGCCACCCGCTGATGACCTTTTTCAGCTCCAGCAGGTTCCATGGACGAATATCCCACTTGCCGGAACCGGAAGAACCCGCATCGAGCTGCATATGCTCGAACTGGAACACCATGTTCAGCTCGTTGCGCGTATCCCCGACATAGCTGAGCGCCTGCTCCGGACCCAGACCCGACGTCTCGCCGACGGTCATGATGTCATAGTGGAACAGTACCCGTTCATACAGGTTGTTCAGCAGGGTGTGCACATTTTCCAGGTTGGAAAACAACTCATAGGCGCGCACCGTCGGCAGCTGGTCCGGGTTGTCCCCGTCCGGCAGGCCGACCGCTTTGACAATATGCGCGATTGCATCGAACCGGAATCCGTCCACGCCCTTTTTGAGCCACCATTCCACCATTTCATGCATGCTGTCGATCACCTTCTGATTTTCCCAGTTCAGGTCCGGCTGATGCTTGGAGTACAGATGGAGATAATACTCGCCTGTCTTCTCGTCGTATTCCCAGACCGAGCCGCTGAAATAGGACTCCCAGTTGTTCGGCGGATGTCCGTCTTTGCCTTTGCGCCATATATAAAAATCCCGTTTCGGATTATCCCTGCTCGACCGCGACTCGACAAACCATGGATGCTCATCTGAGGTATGGTTCAGGACGAGGTCCATCATGATTTTGAGACCGCGCGCATGCGCCTCCCTCAGCAGACGGTCAAACTCCTCCATCGTGCCGAACTCCTCCATAATGTCGCAGTAGTCGCTGATATCGTATCCGTTATCGTGATTGGGGGACTTGTAGATCGGGCAGATCCAGATCACGTCCACCCCCAGATCCTTCAAGTAATCCAGTCTCGATATAATGCCGAGCAGATCCCCCTTGCCGTCACCGTTCGTGTCGAGGAAGCTGATCGGATAGATTTGATACACTACGGCTTCTTTCCACCATTTTTTGTTCATAATCTGCTCCTTACGTGCTCCATTTTGTGCCGGATATCCGACGGTTGTTTACAAGATCGCGCGAACACTTTATAATTATTGTAAACCGATTTCCGGTTTACCTTTCAGAATGAGAGCAAGTTTTTACATTTCAATCAAATAGAATTTATTTGGAGGAGCCTGCCATGTGCGGGCTCCTTTTGTCTTTTTTCCCTCTCATTCGTTGTGCGGGTCCGCCATGCCACTCCTCCTTCATCTTGGTTTAAAGGAGGATAGACACGTTAATTTGAAACCCGGTAAAAAATGAAGCGATCTGGATACGCTATACGGCATAGCAATCTTTACTCAAAGAAACCAAACCCGGGCTGCATGATTCAGGATTCGCACATATACAGGAGTGGAGGCACGCTATGGAACAGCAAGCAATACTGGCTATTGGTATTTTTCTCATTGTTTACGCATTTATTATCGCGGAAAAAATTCACCGGACGATCGTGGCGATGATCGGCGGTGCGCTCATGGTCATATTCGGCATCGTGAGCCAGGAAACCGCGATTCATCATATCGATTTCAACACGCTCGGCCTGCTCGTCGGCATGATGATCATCGTCAATATCACAGCAGAGACGGGATTATTCAAATTCATTGCCGTATGGGCCGCGAAAAAGGCCAAGGGCCGGCCCGTCGCCATCATGGTCGCGCTGATTCTGATTACCGCGATCGGATCGGCGTTTCTCGACAACGTGACCACCGTTCTGCTTATGGTGCCCGTTACACTCAGCATCACCCGGCAGCTGCGAGTTAACCCGACGCCGTTTCTGATCACCCAGATCATGGCGTCCAACGTCGGCGGTACCGCCACCCTGATCGGTGACCCGCCTAACATTATGATCGGCAGCGCGGTGAAGGAGCTGACTTTTGTCGCCTTTATCAATAACTTGACGCCCATTGCGGTGATCATTCTCGCCGTATTTATTCCGCTATTCATTCTCATGTTCCGCAAGCAGATCAAGACGACGCCGGAGCTGATGCAGAGCATTATGGATCTGGATGAAAAAGAGCTGCTCACCGACCGCAAGCTCCTGATCAAATGCCTGACGGTGATGGGTCTGACGATCATCGGCTTCTTCCTTCACCAGCTGGTTCACCTTGAGTCGGCCACCGTCGCCCTCGCCGGTGCTTTCCTGCTGCTTCTGCTGACGGGCGAGCATATGCTGGAGGAGGCTTTTGCCAAGGTCGAATGGCCGACGATCTTTTTCTTCGTGGGATTGTTCGTGCTGGTGGCCGGCCTGATCGAAACAGGGATCATCGCCACCCTGGCGGAAAAGGCTACCGATCTCACAGGCGGTGATGTCGCGGCAACGTCGATGCTCATCCTGTGGATGAGCGCGATCGCGTCCGCTTTTATCGACAACATTCCGTTTGTCGCGACCATGATCCCGATGATCCAGGACATGGGCAGCCTCGGCATCAGCAATTTGGAGCCGCTGTGGTGGAGCTTGGCCCTGGGTGCCTGCCTGGGAGGCAACGGCTCCCTGATCGGTGCGAGCGCCAACCTGATCGTGGCCGGCATGGCTGCCAAGGAAGGATATCCGATCAAGTTCGCCCAGTTTCTGAAGCTCGGTTTTCCGATGATGCTGCTGTCCATCGTTCTGGCCAGCGCATACGTGTATCTTCGGTATTTGATGTAGCGGCTGAAGGCAGTGGGGGCGGTGGTGTTGCTGCAGACGGGGGAGCTGGTGGCACTGATGCTTCCAGGCAAGGACATGATAGCCCCTGGAAGCAGCGCACAGCGCAAATTGACACGTGCAAAGGAGGATCAACTTATGCTGGAGTATCGTTACGACCCGAGCATCATTCAGATTACGGAAAGCGTCAACGAGCAGGACGCGGAGTTCCGCATCCGGCTGCTACAGGAAGAGCCTTATCTGGCTCGGCTCAAGCAGATCAGGCGCTTTTTCGAGGACAATGATATCTACACCGACGCCTTGTTTTATGTCTATAAAAATCACGAGTACGGCGCGATCGTACGGAAGGAATACTACGTGGACTTCGTGCTGGCGCTGATGAAGCATCAGCTGCTGCAGAGCGTGGAGTGGAAGCCTTCCCCTTAGAGCTTTTAGCGCTGGCGGTGCGTTCGCTGTTGATCTATTCAGGCCATTGGCTGCAACAAAATAGATGCGCTTCACATTTACTTCTACGTTGGAAATGTGGCAGCGCCATTTATACCAGGGTTAATACGTTAGTCAAATAAGAAGCCGCCCGGCTTGCTCCTTTCGAGCAGAGACCGGCGGCTTCTTTTCACGCGCTTATGAGGTTTCATTCAACATAGCGCTCTTTTACAGCGCGTAATGCTACTCCGCCAACTCAATGATCGACTCGTATTTCCGCTTCGTATCCGCCAGCCGGGTATCGAGGCGTGAATACTCCCCCTCCAAGCGGCGGACAATCCGCTCCACCTCGGATATTTTCTCCTGCACCTCGTCCTGGGTATCCCGGATTCTCCCCTGCACAAGCCAGTCGGATATAAAGCCGTCGAAGAAATAATCAGAAAATTTCAAAAAGCTCCCGATCCCGATTTCGATATCCAGCGCCATTTGCACATCTTTCAGCTCTTTGCCGAACCGGCGCAGGCTGAACTGCGCTGATTCAATGTGCTCCATCGCCTCGTCAATGCGGCTGTGCTTCATATGCGTGGAGATCATGCCGCCGCCGAGCATGTCGTAGGTTCCCCAATTCCCGGCCGAGCCCAAACTATCATCCGCCCGCTCCAGATCCTCCAGTACGGCCTCGCCTGCACGCACCGCTTCTTTCAATTCCTTGAGCTGGACCGACAGGTCGGCCTGTTCTTCGGCGAGCGCCGCCAGCTCGGCGTTGTTCTGTAAAATCACTTTTTCTTTCCCGTCCAGAATCTTCTCATATTCAAACTCCGCGTAACGAACCTCCTGGAACTTCCGCTCCAGCTCCTGCAGTTCGTTTTGGATATCAACTACGCTGCGGGCAGCCATATCATATTTCGCCTTGAACTCCAGCACTTCCAGCTGCTCCCGCTCCAGCTTCTCCTCTTTCCGGCCGATCATGCTGTAAAACAAACCGGAGAGCGAAGTCCCCGTCAAGCGCTCCACGTCCTTCTCCTCATCGGCCAGCCTAAGCTTCCAGCGCTCGGCTTCGTCCTGCTGCTCTCTCAGTTCCCGCGACAGTTCCTGCATCCGGTTTTCATACTTCGTTTTGTTCCGGATGTCCTCTTTCAGCTTAGTCAACTGACGGTTGGCTTCTTCAAACATCACGTTCCCTCCGTTTCCAGTCTGCGATCTGTTGTTATATGTAATAAACGTCATAGCATGCCGCGAAGTTTCATGGAATGTTCCGTATGCAGCAAAGCCTTACGTGATCAAGCTGCTGCCAAAGTGGATTTTATCCGCAAAAATCGCTATGATTAAACCAGATTGCACAAAGGAGTGAACCTCAATTTCATGAAACTGAAGACATTCACGCTTCCGCTCGTGCTCGTGCTGACAGCGGCGCTTGCGCTTGGCGGATGCGGCAAGAAAAACAGCGACGAGGACGCATCGAAGGACACATCCGGAGGACAAGCTACTGAGCAGACGACGGACCAGACTTCCGGCAATTCGTCATCGTCCGGCACGACAGGATCGGATTCCTCCACGGACAGCTCGACCTCGGCTTCCGGTCAGCAGCAGAAGAGCTGGACAAGCCCGCCTGCCATGCAGATCGACCAGAACAAAAAGTACGAGGCAGAAGTCAAAACGTCCAAAGGCACGTTTACGATTGAGCTGTTCGCCAAGGACGCGCCGAAGACGGTCAACAACTTCGTGTTCCTGTCCAAGGAAGGCTTTTACAACGGGGTCATTTTCCACCGGATCATCGAAACGTTCATGGTACAGACCGGTGACCCGACCGGAACAGGCTCCGGCGGACCGGGATACTCTTTCGAAGATGAGAAAACGAACTATAAATACGAGTCGGGCATCGTCGCCATGGCAAACGCCGGACCGGATACAAACGGCAGCCAGTTCTTTATCTGTACCGGTGCGGACAGCGATTATCTGAACCAACAGCCGAACTACACCATTTTCGGTAAAGTCACAAAGGGTATGGATGTCGTGATGAAGATCGCCAAAACACCGGTCACCGTCGGACCTAGCGGCGAGGAAAGCACCCCGACCGAGAAAGTTACGATCGACGGCGTCACGATTACTGAGAAATAAACCAGTGCGAAGCCGTACGCTTGTACGGCGCAGCACATCATGATGCAACAAAGAACCGTTCGCCCCTGAGGGTGGACGGTTCTTTGTTTGACCGCGCATAAATCTCCTGTCCAGGTCATGCTTCAGCAGGCTTGTTCATATTGTAAATTAAACAAGAACAAGCCCGACGGCTGCGGAGGTTCACCGGAATAAACTCGGGAGAAACCAAAGCATCTCAGCCGCTGGCAGCAGGAGGCCTACGTGAACGCAATGATTCTGGGAAGCCTCGTGACTTCCCTATGTACGGCGGCGGGAGCCCTTCCCGCTCTGCTGTTTTCGAATATTAGCCACCGGGGCAGAGACAGCCTGCTCGCTTTCACGGCAGGTATCATGGTCGCCGCCTCAACGTACGGGCTGATCCCGTCTTCCCTCAAGCTGTCAAACCTGTGGGTGCTGACGATCGGCATCCTCCTTGGTACGGTGACCTTGACCCTGATGGAGCTGCTCATTCCACACACGGACCCGGCCCATGATATCAAGCGGAGCGACAGCACGCAGACGGGATCCTGGATGTTTCTGTCAGCCATGGCGCTGCACAATTTACCCGAAGGGCTGTCGGTCGGCGTCAGCTACGGCAGTCCCAACCAGGAGCTGGGGACGATCGTGGCGCTGAGCATCGGCCTGCAAAACATCCCCGAAGGCTTTCTGACCGCGCTCTACCTCGTTACGCACGGCATGCGAAGGCGGTACGCCTTTCTTCTCGCCGCGCTTACGGGCGGGCTGGAGTTCCTCTCCTGCTGGGCCGGGCTGAAATTTACCGCTTCCTTCGCCGGTATCGTCCCGTACGGATTGGCTTTTGCCGCCGGCGCCATGCTGTTCGTTGTATACAAAGAGCTCATTCCAGAGAGCCACGGGGACGGCAATGAGCGGGCTTCGACCTTTTCTTTTATTTTCGGCCTGCTCTCCATGATCGCCATGACGCATTTGCTGGGGTGAGGGACCGGAATGTACCCTCGTGGAAAATAGAACAATACAAACAACCATAAGAGACTGCTAAGCCACCTAGTGGAAGCAGTCTCTCGTTTTGTTTCGTGGTTTTATCCCCTGATCAGCAGCAGCACCGCTCCCCTCTTCGCCATCGCCTACCATACGGGGCGCAGTGGGTGCTGTAGATCCTCTTCGTTGACGTTTTCGATAATGTGCTTCAAATCCTGCTGCAGCGTCTTCATATGGTCGCTTCCGATCATCCGGGCCCAGCGCTGCTCAATCTCTTTGTAGATGTTCTCTTTCGTCCGTACCAGCGACCAGCCGCGTTCGGTCAGGACGACCATCTTGCCACGGCCATCGGAAGGGTGGGGCTTGCGCGCGACATAGCCGCACTCTTCCAGGTAGTCGAGCATTTGGCTGACGGCCTGCTTCGATATGCCCAGGTGCGCTACGAGCGTCTTGGCCGTCGCCCCATCCGGCATCAAGCCCTGGAACAAAAAGCTGTGCGCCGGCCGCACATCGCCGAACCCCGCCTCCTTCAGGCGGTTATGGAGCTCCTGGTTCATCGCGCTGAAGGAGAGCGATAACAGGGAAGCCAAATCTTGATTATATGGGAACGTTTTGGACATGGTTGTACAACTCCTTGCTGTCTTAAAGGAATAAATTGGTCAGTTAGATTGACTTCAAAGCATTCTCATTATACCGTTCCCGAGATACGTGAATCAAATTCCGGGAAGTGGCACCGCTTCCATCATGAAATGGGCTTTGGGCGCAACTTCCGCTGGCCCGGAAACGTCTGGTAGGTAACGTCGATTTTTCCACTTTTTAGCGCAAAAGGTTGCAACATAAGGAATACGAAAGAGTACCATTTTCTCCTCGACGCGAAAATCACCCTGGTCTTCACACCTGATTCCACCGATAAGGAGGCTAACCATCCATGCCAAAGACCAAAACGCTGCCGCTGCTGTTCGCCCTGCTCCTGCTGGTATTACCGGCATGCTCGAAGCAGGAAGACGGCAGCCGGGACCAACGGAGCAATCCGACTCCTCCGATCTCGCTAACGGCCCGGAAGCAGGAGGCCGGCAAAATCGATCCTGCCCTCATCTCCGCCCACAACCGCCTGGGGCTGCAGCTCCACCGCGAACTAACTGGGCAGGCCGAAGCCGGAGACAATGTCCTTCTCTCCCCCTACAGCATCTGGACGGCCCTGTCCATCGCATACAACGGCAGCGCCGGCACGACGGCACGCGAAATGGCCTCCGTATTCGGGCTGAAGGACATGCCGCTTAACGAAATGAACGAGGGAAACGCGATTTTGTTCAGGCTGCTGGAAGGGGAAGACTCCGGCGTCCGGCTGAACATCGCCAATGCGATCTGGCATCAGCAGGGCGTTCCGTTCAAGGACTCTTTTATCCAGGCAGGCAAGGAGAGCTACGGGGCCGAGGTTCAGGAGGTCGATTTCGCTTCCGACAAGTCCGTGAAGACGATCAACCGCTGGATCAGCAAGGAAACCGAGGGCAAAATCGAGAAAATGCTGGGGCAGCCGCTGTCGCCAACGACCATTGCAGTGCTAGCCAACGCGATTTATTTCAACGGATCATGGACCGATCCGTTTAATCCGGAATACACAAAAGACGAACCGTTTACGCTGGCTGACGGCGGCGTCCGGACGCTGCCGATGATGCATACCGCCAACATGCTGCCGTACAAGGAGACACCCGATTGGCAGGCCGTCCGCCTTCCTTACGGAGACGGCCGCATGGATATGCTGGTCATCCTCCCCGCCGCCAGCTCTTCGCTGGACCAATTGGAGCAGCAGCTCTGGGCAGACCCTGCTCCGTGGCAGCAGCCCTTTGACGAGGCATACGTACAGCTTGGGCTGCCCCGGTTCAAGGCCGAGTACGGCAGCGACTTGAAAGATCCGCTCATTCGGCTCGGCATGAAGCAGGCCTTTCAGCCGGATGCTGCCGATTTTTCCCATATGGCCGACATTCGCCCCCTTTTCCTGTCCAAGGTTCTGCACCGGATGGTGCTCGACGTAAACGAAAAGGGAACCGAGGCTGCTGCGGCAACGGTCATCAGCGAAGAATCCGGCTCTATGCCCGTAAAAGTCTACGAAATGACGGTGAACCGGCCGTTCTTCCTGGCGATCGAGGATACACAGACCCATGCCTGGCTGTTTATCGGCTCGGTGAACGATCCCGAATGACCGGCTCGCGCACAACAAAAAAGCCAACCCCTTCCTAAATAGGATAGGGTTGGCTTTTAACATAGGCAATGGGTTCACCTGCAAAACTTTAGTTCAATCAATATAATGAAAAATTAACGGGATCAACAACATGAGGCAATTGGCGTTTCCTGTGCGACTTTGAACCCAATTGAGAGTCGGCGGGTTAAGACAACGCCTGCAGCGTCACGCCTTCGGGCAGCACCGCCAGCACTTGCTCCCGTACGGGCGTGCTGTCGGCAAGCTCTTCGCCCAAGATGGCGACGACGCCCCGGTCCTCGCGGGAGCGGATCAGCCGGCCGATGCCCTGGCGGAGCCGAAGCAGCATATACGGCATGTCCACTTCTTCGAATGGCGCTGCCGATTCTTTGCGCTTGGCCGTAAACACCGGATCATGCGGCGGGAACGGCAGCGACCAGACGATCACGTTCGAGAGCGCCGGTCCGGGCACGTCCAGTCCCTCCCACAGGCTAACCGCGCACAACACGCTGGTCTCCTCGCGCTGGAAGGCGGAGATCAGATGGCTGATCTCCTGGTCCCCTTCGAAGTAAAACGGAACGTCAGGCACCTCGACCGTGCCTGCGGCCAGCTCCTGCTTAAACCGCCGCAGCTCCTCCCTGCCGTTAAACAGGATCAGTGCCCGGCCCCCGGATTCGCGAAGAAGGCGGGCAGCGGCTTCCAGCTTGCCGTTAAAATCGGCCGTCGACCGGGAGTCCGCCGGGGTCAGCACCTTCATCTGATCCGCGTAATCGTACGGGGACGGTACGGAGAAGGAGAGAAGGCTCTCAATGCCAAGGCTGTCCGCCACGTAATCGAACGAGCCCTGAACCGACAAGGTAGCTGAGGAGAACACGATCGGCATCTTCGCGCCGAATACCTGTTCCTGCAGTACCTCCTTGACCGTTCTCGGCATGATCGACAGCGTCAGCCCGTCCGGTCCGTCGACGGCCCAGCAGATCAGCGCCTCGGAGCGCTCGAACAGATGGAGCGCCTTCTGCATCATTTCCAGGTGCTCCTCTACGATCCGGAGCTCGTACTCGTTCAGCGTGTACAGCTCGCTCTCAAACACGAGCTCCTCCTCGATCGAGGTGAGGAGCGAACGGAACCGGTGCACCTCGGTGAGCAGCGCGCCGTCCAGCACGATTTCCTTCCGGTCGGAGCCGTCCACGCTGCGGCTCTGCCGGCCGAATGCCGCGAACATCGCTTCGCTCTGCACGATCGCCTCGTCGATCAGCACCGCCAGCGATTCGCGGATCTCGCCCTGAAGCAGCCTCGTGATGAGTTCCTCAAACACGACGTGCTTCATTTTGTAGCTGAGGGCCTTCATGGCGGCCGATTCGAGCAGATGCCCTTCGTCGAAGACGACGGCGCAATGCTCCGGCAGCAGAGGCAGCTGCCCCTCCCGCTTCCGGCCCTCGTAAGTCCATACATGCTCCATGTAATAATCATGCGAGCAGATGATCAGGTCCGCCGCCTGGCGGTAGTGATCCCGCGACAGCGTCTGGCCGCAGCGGTGGCGGCGGTCGCAGGTGAAGCAGTCCTGGAACGGATCCCAGTTAATCCGGCTCCATTCCTCATCGGTTAACTCCGGGTATCCCTTCCGGTCCCCGTAAGCATGAAAGGACTGCATCGGCGCGGTAGAATACACGAAATCCGGCAGGCCGGCGGCCAAGTCGTCCCAGCGCACCCCTTCTTCGTCCCGCAGCCGGACGTCGTCCAGTTTGCGCAGGCACAGGTACTGGTCGGGCGACTTGCCCAGCCGGGCATCAATGTGAAGCCCAAGGTGGCGGGCCAATTTCGCAATATCCCCCTCCGGCTTCACCAGCTGCTCGATCAGCGATTCGTCGGCGCAGGCGATCACCGCGGGTCTGCGGGTATACCGCGCGTAGCATACGGAATAGAGCAAGTACACCAGCGTCTTGCCCGTCCCGACCCCCGCCTCGGCAAATATCGTTTTCTTCTCGGCAAAAGCCTTCTCCAGCTGAAAAGCCATATAAATCTGCTCGTCGCGGATTTCAAATCCCGCTTCCGGCAGCACATCATAAAACACATCGGCGACCCATTCGCCTGCTTGCTGGACGAAAGGCCGCTTTGGATCATACGTAAAAGGATACCGCTCCACGTCTTTTGGTTCCCTCCAAGCTACTCATAAATGCAGCCGCCCCCACTTTCGGGAAGGCGAACAACCCATTATCACATGCTCCCTCCCGAATTACAATGGGGCGGTCAAAAAATTAAAAGCCGCCCCCTTCGGACCCATACATCCGGGGGACGGCCAATTTTCTTAGATTTAGGCATGCAAAGTCGTTCCACGCCTTATGACGTACGTCATCTGAAGCAAAACCTGATTTTCTCTATAGTGGCTCTCGCCATCACGGCTCCCGGGAGTCGCCCGCTGCAACCGCCGGCGGGGGTTCGGGCTCGTAAAGCCCCGAGCGCACCCGAAACCAGCGGTACAAATGTGATACGACGACCTTCAGCACGGCATATCCCGGCACCGCAAGCAGAATGCCGACGACGCCAAACAAGTTGCCGCTCGTCAAAATGACGAAGATAATCGTGATCGGATGAATTTTCAGCGTCTTGCCCATAATTTGCGGGGAAATGAACTTCCCTTCGATGAGCTGGACGACGGTCCAGACGATCACCATCTTGAGCAGCATGATCGGCGAGGTGACGACCGCAACGATGAGTGCCGGCGTAATGGCGATCGCCGGTCCCAGATACGGGACGACGCTGGTGCATGCGGCGATGATCGCCAGAATCAGCGAATACTTCAAGCCGATAATGATATACCCGGCAAACAGCAGCACCCCGATACAGCAGCTGACGATAATCTGCCCGCGGATATAAGAGCTGATCTGATGGTTCATTTCTTTCATGACTCGCGAGGTTTCCCCGCGCAGCCGCGTCGGCACAAAGTGTAAAATGTAACCCGGCAGCCGTTTGCCGTCCTTCAGCAGGTAGAACAGAATGAACGGCAGTGTCACGATGGCCAGAACCACTTCAATCAGACCGCCCACGAATCCGCCAAGCCCCGTCCAGGTGCGGTTCAGAAATTCCGAGCCTTTCTCCGAGACGGTTTTCATCAGCTCCTGCGGATCGAACGACACGGTCTCCTGCAGATTGCTGACCAGATTGCTTCCCATCAGTTCTTCGACCTTGATGCGGGCAATCTCGGCGTAGCCCGGGAAATTGTTCACCAAATCCATGATCTGCTCCCGAATGACAGGGATGACCAGCGTCACGAGCGCGGCAAGCATGCCGATAATGAAGACGTACAGCAGCAGAATGGTGTGCAGGCGCTTCACCTTCCGCTTTTCCATAAAATCCACAATCGGATTGAGCAAATAATACGCAATTCCGGCGAGAATGAGCGGCAGCACGACGGTTTTGACCAGGACGATCACCGGCTCGAATACGAAAGAAATCTTGGTGAGAACCAGAATATTCAGTCCCAGGAGCAGCAGCACCAGCATAAACAATACAAATCTGTTATTTAGTAAAAACCGCTTAAAACGGCTTGCCCAATTCACCGGATTGTCCATATTTATTCCTCACTCATCTTGATCTTCTTGATTTCGATGCGGCAGTAGCGGTTATGATCCCGCTCCAGCAGGGTGAAGGCCGTTCCTTCGTACACGAACGTCTCGCCTTCGGCCATTTCGCTGATCTGGCTGTACAGCCAGCCGCCGATCGTATCCCATTCCTTTGTATCCAGATCCATAAAGAAATAATCATTGATCATTGAAATTGATACTTTGCCGTCCACAATCAGATGCTGCTCGCCGATCTCCTGGATGTCCTCGACTTCGTCCTTGTCGAACTCGTCACGAATTTCACCGACGATCTCTTCAATAATGTCCTCGATCGTGACAAGACCGGAAGTTCCGCCGTATTCATCGATTAGAATAGCCATGTGCGTCGCTTCCTTCTGCATCCGCTGCAGCAGCACATTGACCGGTGTCACTTCGGATACCGCCATCACCGGATGGATCAGGTTCGCCACATCCAGCTCTTCGTTTTCTTCATAAGCCAGGAAAAATTGCTTCGTATTAATGATGCCGATAACATTATCCTTGCTTCCGTCGATAAGCGGAAATCTGGAGTACTGCTGTTCTTTAATAATTTTCATATTTTCAGACCGCGACTTGTCTTTGTCCAAACAGATCATGTCCGTACGCGGTACCATAATTTCCTTAGCCAGCATGTTGTCGAACGCGAAAATCCGGCTGACATAACCGAATTCGTTATCGTTGATTTTTCCACTCTCATGGCTCTCGCTCAGAATAATCTGAAGCTCCTCCTCGGAGTGGGCCTCCTCATGCTCGGAAGCGGGCTTTACGCCAAACAATCGGACCAGCTGGTTCGCCGATCCATTCAGCAGCCAAATGAACGGGTACATGATTTTGTTAAACCAGATAATGGGTGTCGCCGTCAGCAGGGCAACGGTCTCCGCTTTGCGGATGGCCACTGTTTTCGGCGCCAATTCGCCAATAACGACGTGCAGGTACGTAATGACCGTAAAGGCAATCAGCAGAGACAGAAAATGGCCTAACGCTTCAGGCATATGCCATTTCTCAAACACCGGGGTAAGAATCTTCTCTACGGTCGGCTCCCCGAGGAAACCAAGACAGAGTGATGTAATCGTAATCCCGAGCTGGCACGCGGACAAATATCCGTCCAGATTGTCGATAACCTTCTTCACAGCCTTTGCGCCCTTGCGCCCTTCGGCGATCAGCTGATCGACCCGGCTTCCCCGCACACGGATCACGGCAAACTCCACCGCAACGAAAAAGGCCGACAAACCGATCAGTAATGCAACCAAAACCAAATTTAACACATACCTGTCACTTTCCACTTCTACATCTTCTCCTTATAAAGTAGTCTCGATGATTCCATCCGGCATTCTGCAGGAAGCTTCATCTTCTGCCGCTAAGGCAGCAAACGGGGCAGAACTATGCCCTCCCATTCATTTACCATGTGGCGGCCCGCTGAAACAGGTTCATCGCAAAATGCTGGATAACTAGGTAATACGCAGAAGCCCGGGTTCAGGTTTCAAGCGACTCCTAAAAAACAAAAGGCTCCAACCATCACGGCGCTCCCCGTGTACCGAAGCCTTTCCCGCCCTGTAAGCGGACGCCCCTACGGCGTGCACGAAGCGATTCATCCATATCCCTTGTTGGACAGACCTTTGTCAGCGGCCCGTTGTTAAGTATTCCGTCCCCGATGCTTGACCGCAGCGTAGAAACCCGAAGCTCCGTTGAACGGGAAGGCTTACCGGGAATAGGACGATATCAGCTTGCTTGCAATCAACGTGCAAGGCCGACTGGCTTTACTTACTGTTCGTTGGCATGCTTCTTGATTTTGGTGACCAAATTGTCCACGAGCTGCTGCATAATCTGCTGGGCCATCGGGTCCGTCAGCGCACCGGACTCGTCAAATTTGGTATGCGATTGCGGGAGCAGAAATTCCGGCC
This sequence comes from Paenibacillus sp. S28, assembly GCF_016624415.1. Taxonomy (NCBI): domain Bacteria; kingdom Bacillati; phylum Bacillota; class Bacilli; order Caryophanales; family Paenibacillaceae; genus Paenibacillus; species Paenibacillus sp. S28. The sequence goes on from NZ_JACVTM010000022.1 coordinate 72,764, forward strand.
GGTTCACCGAATCCATGTTGAGCGCAAACAAAAGCGAGCGTATGCCAACCTGGGCTCTGCCCGTACCACCCATGCCCGGCGTGGCGCCCATAAGCGCTACCGGTTTCTGGGCCAGCGGCGTTTGAAGGGCCGGTCTTGAAGCCCAATCCAGCGCATTCTTCAACGCGCCTGACAGCTGCCCGTTATATTCCGGCGAGCTGATCAAAAAGCCATTCCCCGAATGCAGCAGCTCGGCAAACTGCTTCACCGCTTCCGGCAGTTCACTTTCCAAATCCTGATTGTATAAAGGAAGTACGGAAATATCGGCAAGCGTGAAGCGAAAATCCTCCGGCAGAAGCGCTGCCGCGTTATGGAGCAGCTGTGTATTGTGGGAATGCTTGCGGAGACTTCCGGAAATCCCCACGATATGAAAACGTTCAGACATGATCGATTTCTCCTTTTTATCGTAAGTATAGAAGTAAGTAAGGGATATGGCAGCACGCTCCGTGCCCGTAAAGGGCCATAGCTTCATGATACGACAGAATTCGACGGGTGAACATCAAATTTTTCCAAAAAAGAGGGAACCCGGCCTCTCTCCATCAAGAAGGATTCCGGGTTCCCGTATAGACATGTATTCGAAGATTTGCCGATCAGTGGCTGATCATCAGCGACGGATCCGGCTGGCTTCCGTCTGTGGCATCCGCGGCGGCCGGCTTCGGTCTGCGCAGAATGAGGCACAGCACCACGCCGACGATCGCAAAGCAGGAGGCCAGGAAGAACACATCGTCAAAACCCTGCACTGCCGCGTTCAACGGATTGCCTCCACGGCTCGCGTGAGCAGTGGTGCGGCTGATCAGGTAGCCTGACATGCCGGCGACTGCAAAGGACACGACGACCTGCTGGGCAGCGGCGGTCAGCGGCGTCACCCGGTTCACCAGCTTGCGCGGTGCGGCGTTCAGCACGTGGGTATTGAGTGGCATCATCGACAAGCCCATGCCGAATCCGAGCATGAAGAGCAGCGGCATGATACTCCACAGCGACGTGTCGGCCGTAATATGCGACAGGCTGAACAGCGCTGCCGAAATGAGGAGAAGGCCGATAATCGCCACCGGACGGGCGCCGTATTTATCGAAGAACTTCCCGCCGATCGGCATGCCGATCCCGGAAGCCAGCGCCTGCGGCAACAGGATGAAGCCGGTCTCCAGCGGCGTAAACTGGCGGATCTGCTGCAGGTACAGCGGAACGAACAGCATCGAGCCGAACAAGGCCGCCTGCATGATCCAGGAGAGAATGATGCCCCGGGTAAAATCCGAGGAGCCGAAGACGCGCAGCTCCAGCAGCGGGTTCTTCTGCCGAAGCTCCACGGCGATAAAAATCAGCAGGGCTGCCCCGCCGACGATGAGCCCGGTCAATGCGCCGGTCGAGGACCAGCTCACGCTGCCTCCCTCATTGACGCCGTAAGCCAGCATGGCGAAGGCAATCGGAGCCAGAATCATGCCGATCAAATCGAGGTGCGGAGTCTGCTGCCGATCTGCTGTCGGCAGAAACTTCACGCCCAGGATGACGCCGACGATCCCGATCGGAACGTTAATCAGGAAGATCCAATGCCAGTTCACATACTCCACCAGCCAGCCCGACAGAATCGGGCCAAGCGCCGGCGCGAGAAGCATCGGAATGCCGAGCAGCCCCATGATCGAGCCGCGGCGCTCCGGAGGAGCGAGCTTAAAGACCAGCGCCATACCGATCGGCGCGACCATACCCCCGCCAAGCCCCTGGATGACGCGGTAAATAATCAGCTGGGTCGACGTCTGCGCCATGGAGCAGAGCGCCGATCCGATGACAAACATAATGATGGTGGCAATGAAAACCTGTTTGGAGCCGAAACGGTCGGTCATCCAGCCGGCCAGCGGAATGACTGCCGAAAGGGCCAACGTATAACCGGTAATCGCCCATTGAATGGTCTTCAGGTCGGTGTCAAAGTAGCTCACCAGGTTCGGCACCGCCACGTTGACCACGGTGCTGTCCAGAATGACCATGATCATACCGACAATAATGGCCAGCATGGGCGGAATGATCTTTTTCAGCGAGAATGGAACTTCTGCGGCGGGATTGCCCGCCAAGGTTTTAGACATAAATCTCTCCACTCATTTCTATATATAGTTTGGTTTCCCGTTCCACTCTAGCTGTATTGGTGAAAATAGTGCTCAAACAACGTGTCAATCTGCTCTTCAAGCGGCGCGATATGGATGGTTGAGGCCATATCCTCGTCGCCTTCGGCCAGAAAGGACTTCATGATGACCGGGAAAAAGATCGCCCCGTACAGCTGCATCAGCATCTTCCGGATGTTATCGTCGTCTTCCTCACCGGTAATTTCCCGGACCGTCCCGATCAGCCGCCGGGTCTTCATCACCTTGCAATAATGCGAGTACTCATGCTGCGACTCGAAAATAACGCGGGTCTGATCGATCATCTGTCTCACCAGCCCCGGGTATTCCTGCAGATGGCGGACATAGCGGTAAAAGAACTGCTTCAGCCTTTCCCTCGCCGGCATCGTGTCGTCCTCCAGCGCGTTAAACACGTCCTCGAACGTCAGCACGAGGGAACGGATCGCCTGGGTGATCAGCTTTTCCTTCGAGCCGAAGTGATAATTGACCAGCGCGAGGTTGGTGTCCGCCTTGGTCGCGATCCGGCGCAAGGTGGCACACTCAATGCCTTCATCCCGAATCAGCTCGACGGTGGCTTTTAATATATCGTGTTTGGTGTCGGTTCCTGAAGCATGCCCTGTGGTGTCTTCCTTCATCGGTTCTTTCACCTGCCCCCCCTCTCCTGTCATGCAGCAAATTTAAACAGTGTTTAATACGTTGTTTAATTTACTCTCGGCCGCCCCCTTTGTCAATATTTATCTGTAAAAAAATACATAAGGACACACCGGGGATTCTCGGGCACAAAAAAAGGCCCGGCAGCATCATGCTGCCAGGCCTCCCAGCGTAAACTACTTCATCGCTCGATTTCTTTATTCAGTGACTGCGTTATTGGCAGTGGATCACGATATCCAGCGGATAATGGCCGGCATTCCGGCCATACAGCGCAATCCTCTTTCATCAGCCTGAAGCTTCAGCCGGAACCGGCGGCTTCCGTTCAGCCGCGACGCGATCCGGCTCGGCACTTCTGCGAGCTTGGGCCGGGTCATCCAGAAATCAAGGGCTTGTATTCCGTGGCCTTACTTTTGTTCCCGGACCGTCAGTACAGCGGACTGGACTTCTTGGGCATGCCGGCCGATCTGAATTTCAAATTCGCCGGCTTCGACGACCGGATTCAGATCACGGTCAATGAAAGACAGTTCTTCGTGCCCGATCCCGAACGTGACCGTCTTCGTCTCACCCGGCTGCAGCCAAATCTTGGCGAAGCCTTTCAGCTCCTTCTTCGGTCGGGTCACCGTGCTGACCTTGTCGGAGATGTACAGTTGGACCGTTTCCGCTCCAGCCCGGCTGCCGGTGTTGGTCACCGTTACTGCAGCCTCCGCCCGTCCTTCCGGCGTGATTTCCGCCGGCGAGACGGTCACCGGGCCATACTCGAACTCGGTGTAGCTGAGCCCGAACCCGAAGGGATAAGCCGGCTCCAAATCCGTCTCCAGGTAGCGCCGCCCGGTCGTACGCTTGCTGTTATAGCGGACCGGCAGCTGGCCGATATGCTTCGGAACGGAGAGCGTCAGCCGGCCGGAAGGGTTCTCGTCGCCGAATACGATATCGGCGATCGCATGGCCGCCCTCCTGTCCCGGGTACCATGCCTCCAGGATGGCGTCGGCATGCTCGTCGATCCACGGCTCCGCGACCGGCCGGCCGTTGATGTACACCACGACCAGCGGCTTCCCGAGCTTGGCCAGCTCCTCCGCCAGCTCCCGCTGCACACCGGACAAGCCCAGCGTGGAGCGGTCGATGCCCTCGCCGCAGTCCATGTCACTGTGCGGGCGGTCCGTCACGACCGACGCACCGGTGCGCAGGTCGATCGTGCCTTCGCCGAAATCGCGCGCGCTCGACCCGCCGAGCACGAGCACGATCGTGTCCGCGGCGGCGGCCGTCTTCAGCGCCAGGTCGAAGCCTTCCCGGCTGTCATCCTTGACCCGGCAGCCCGGCGCGTACAGTACCCGCTCCGGCGCATGCGCCAGCTTGGCCCGGATGCCGTCCAGCACGGTCGACACCTGCTCCCGCGGCTGCGGGGAGGTATAGTCGCCGAGCTGATTGTACACGTTGTCGGCATTCGGGCCGATGACCGCGATCGTCCCCGACTCCTTGGACAGCGGCAGCGTGTCTCCCTGATTCTTCAGCAGGACGATGCCTTCGACGGCCGCCTGGCGGGCGAGCCGGATGTGCTCCTTGCTGCCGATGACGCGGGCTGCCCGTTCCGGGTCGACGTAAGGCTGCTCGAACAGACCCAGTTCAAACTTCGCCTTCAGTACGCGAAGTACCGCTTGGTCCAGTGTCTGCATCTCGATGCGCCCGCTCTGCACAGCCGCTGCCAGGTGCGCGCGGAACATGTCGCCGGACATTTCCATATCCACGCCGGCGTTCACCGCCATGGCGGACGCCTCTTGCGGGTCGGCCGCCGTGTCATGCCCCCACACCAGCATGTTGATGGCACCGCAATCGGTAATGACGAATCCGTCGAAGCCCCACTCCTTGCGCAGCAGGTCTGTAAGCAGATATTTATCGGAGGTGCACGGCACGCCGTCGATTTCGTTATACGCGGTCATGACCGATCTCGCACCGGCCCGGACCGCCGCCTTGAACGGCCGAAGGTCCACCTCGTGCAGCTCGCGCAGCCCCATATGAACCGGCGCGCTGTTGCGTCCGCCTTCCGAGCTGCCGTAGCCGGCAAAATGCTTCAGCGTCGCAATGACGCTGTCGTCGGCGTCCAGCCGCTTGCCCTGCAGCCCCCGCACTGCCGCTTCCGCCATCACGGAAGCGATCCACGGATCTTCCCCGTACGTCTCCTCCGTCCGCCCCCACCGGGGGTCCCGGACGACGTCGAGCACCGGGGAATACGTGGCCGCTCCGCCCTGGCTGCGCGTCTCCAGGGCGATCGCCCGGCAGATCTCCTCATACAGCTCTGGGTTCCACATGCTAGCCAGCGTCAGCGGCACCGGAAACACGGTCGCCCCGATCGCCATATGACCGTGCGAGCACTCCTCCCCGAACAAAATCGGGATGCCGAGGCGCGAGTGCCGGGTCGCGTACCGCTGGATCGCGTTGATCGTCTCCGCGCCTTCCTTTGGCGACAGTCCTGTCGCCAGCGTTACTTCCGTCCACGGATCGGCGCGCAGCACGCCGTACAGCGAACCGATGCCGCCTCGCTCAGCTGCCTCCTTGAACGCTTCGTCCAGCGCGACGCCTTTTTCCTCCCGCCGGTACGTTTTCCAGCCGAACAGCTGCACAAGTTGCCCGACCTTTTCCTCCAGCGTCATGAGGCTGAGCAGATGCTCCGCTCTTGCCTCGCTGCTCAAAGCAGAATCTTGGTAACTCACTGGATCTCCCTCCATATCCCTTGATCCCGCTGCACCCTCTGGGTTCCGAACGGTTACCAAGGGCTGCGCCGAACCCGTAAACGGAATCGTTGGGTCACAAGCTGCAGCGCCTCATTGGCCTTCTTCCAGAAATGCTTCGGTTTTTTATGTATTTATATAAGTGGAAAATTGAAATGGATGACGGGTGCAAGCTGCCTCGTCCCGTCTTAAATGACAATTAGCCAACCCCCGGCCTCGCGGCCGGGATATGTTGGCTCCTTGCACTTGGTATGAATCGGCTTATTTGCCGGTGTTCCACTGGTCGTATGCGGCTTGGTACAGTTCCACGATGCGGTCAGACCCCATCTTTTTCACTTGTGCCACGTATTTATCCCAGTTGGAAAGCGGCTCCTGCCCGGTAATGAACTTCGCTTCCATCTGCTGCACGTAGGTATCGAGGTCAGACATCAAGGCGGACGCTTCGCTCTGCTGTTCGTTCGTCAGATAGACGTTCGGGAACGGCGATTTGCCGATTGGCGTCAGCTTCTCCGCATTCTCCTTGTCAATCCAGTCGTCGAACTCAGATCTGAGGCCTTTGGTCACTTCCGGATCGTTGACGCCCGGCGTCAGGATGCCGAAGTTCGGCGTAATTTTGCCGCGGTATTCCTCGCGGTCGCCGCCGCCCGGTACCGGCAGCCATTCTTTGACGTGGTTTTCCTTGTCTTTGTACTTCCACAGCACGCCTTCCGGTCCTTGGTTAAACAGCGTCGAACCCTCATAACTGTACAGATAGTCGATCCAGCGCATCGTTGCTTCCGGCGCCGGGTCCTTGCTTGTGATCGCAAACGTGCCGTTAGCCGACATGCCCGGATGCTTGCCGTAAACCGGCGTTCCCGCAATTTCGCTGGCAACCGGTGTCATGAGCGGGTTGTCCGAGCTTGGCTCGCCGCCCAGCGTGAAGTAAGGGAAGTAGTCGTTAAACAGGCCGATCTGGTTGTTTTGTCCTTTGGCCTTTTTCTGGTCGGCCGTCTGCGAGAACGTCTCGTGATCCAGTAAGTCTTCCTTCCACAGCTTGTTCATGAAGGTCAAGTAACCCTTGTAGCCTTCTTCTTGAGGGGAGTAGTGTACCTTGCCGTCCTTGTCTGCGTAAATCTTCTCGTCGTACATGCCCCAGAATCCGAAGAAATACATCCGCAAATCATCCAGCTTAACCGAAGTCAGCGGAATTTCATCCTTCTTGCCGTTGCCGTTCGGGTCTTCATCCTTAAAGCGTTTGAGCAGCGTGTACAGCTCGTCGGTTGTCTTCGGCAGCTCGGTTACGTTCAGCGCCTTCAGGAACTTGCCGTTATACCACATCGGGCTGCGGTACCATACGGCGGCCGTATCGATAAACGGCAGGGCATACATATGACCGTCAGGCGTCGTAAACGACTTGCGTACATCCGGATGCTCGTCGAGAATTTTCTTGATGTTCGGCGCATAGCCTTCGTCGATGTACTTTTCGAGCGGAATCAGGACGCCCTGGGTTCCGTACGTCACCTGCTCCGACGGCTTCAGGTCAGCCGCATACAGCATATCCGGCAGATCGCCGCTGGCGAACATCAGATTCTTCTTCGTTTCAAAGCTGTCGATCGGCGAAAGCTGGTATTCCAGATGGATGCCCGACAATTTCTCCATCTCTTGCAGCACGGGCATTTTGTTCCAGTCGGCCACGCCCGCGTCCTGGGACATGACTTTCAGCGTGAGCGGCTTATCCACGATCGGAAAGCCTTCCTTCTTGACGCCCTCCACGGTCGCCGAACTATCGGATGATGCGGATCCGCTTCCTCCGTCTCCCTTAGAAGATCCGCAGGCTGCAAGCAGGCTGGCGGAGATCGTCAGGCAGAGCAGAATGGATGATGCTTTGCGAAGATTTTTCATGACAACAACTCCCCTTTTAAAGTTATTGATCTATGGCAAGATCAGCCCTTAACCGAACCGATCATGACACCTTGCACAAAATAACGCTGAAGGAACGGGTAAATGACAATCACCGGAATAGTGGCGACGATAATCACGGAATACTTC
>NZ_JACVTM010000023.1:0-70000 GCF_016624415.1 Paenibacillus sp. S28
GGGTGCGGCGTCCCCCCCGCTGGGGCGGGCGCGCGGGGGCCCCGGCCCCGGGAGTCCACCGCCGCCGTCGCGGGGCGGTGGGGATTGAGCGCAGCCCAGGGCGATGCCGCCTGGGCCGCGCTGGGGTTTCTGGCGGAGCCACCCCGTGGGGGCTCCGCGACAGGCGGCCGCACCGGCTGGATGCGGCCGAGATGGGGTGCCGCGCAGAGAAGCGGCACCAGCATCGCGCCCTCCCGCTTCCTCCTGTGGGCCGTGACGGGCGCGGGCAAAACCGAAATGATCTTCCCGCTGCTGGACTCCGTGCTGGCGGTGGGTGGGCGCGTGCTTGTGGCCACGCCGCGCAGGGACGTGGTGCTCGAGCTCGCCCCACGCCTGGCCAAAGCATTCAGCGGTGTCCGGATCGTCACCCTGTACGGCGGCTGCGCCGAGCGCTGGGAAAGCGGCGCCTTGACGCTCGCGACCACCCACCAATTGATGCGTTTCTATCACGCCTTTGACCTGGTGGTAATCGATGAGCTCGACGCATTTCCCTATCATAACGACCCTATGCTGGCCTATGCGGCGCAGCATGCCTGCAAGGCTGACGGGAAATTTGTGTACCTGTCGGCGACACCACCGCGTCCGCTGCAGCGGGAGGTATCCCGGGGCACGCTGCCGCATGCCAAGGTACCCGTCCGGTATCACGGCCACCCGCTGCCTGTGCCGAAGCGGATCGCGATGCGCAGCGTGGAAACCTGCCTGCGGCAGCCGAAGCTGCTGGGACCGCTGGCTGGGGAGCTCCGCCGGTCGATTGACCGGGGAGCGCAGATCTTTTTATTTGTCTCCCGGATACGCCATATCGGACCGCTCGTCGAAATTTTACGCCGCCGGTTCAAAGATACTGCGGTGGAAGGGACATCCTCGGAAGACTCTGGGCGGGGTGAGAAAGTCATGGCCTTCCGGAAGAAGGAAATTCGCCTGCTCGTCACGACAACCATTCTGGAGAGGGGGGTGACCGTTCCCCGCAGCGACGTGTATATCCTGGATGCGGACAGCAGCCTGTTCGACGAGGCGTCGCTCGTCCAAATGGCCGGCCGGGCCGGACGGTCTTCCGAGGATCCGGCAGGAAGGGTCATTTTTGCTTCATCCCAGTGGACGTTGTCCCAAAAGCTGGCCGTAAACCAGATCAAGGCGATGAATTGGATTGCCGGCAAGCACGGATATTTAAAGGAGCAGCCTTCTAAGTCATAAGCCGATAGGAGGGATGATAAGTTGAAGTCCAGTAATTCATTGTTACAGATGATGCAGTATTTGCTGTCTCCACCCGGCGAAACGTGCCTGACCTGCGGCGGCGTTAGCCGTCTTGTGCGCGAATGGCCGGGCATTTGCCGATCCTGCGTAGTGGCGATCCCCTGGATTCATAATCCGCGCTGCCTCTGCTGCGGCCGCGCCATCGGCTGTCCGGACTGTTTGCGAGAAGAGATGAGCCACCGATCTTTTGTCTGTAACCGGAGCGCCGTCCAGTATAACGGGGTAATGAGAGAGTGGCTGGCCCAATATAAGTATCGCGGACATGAGAAATACGCGGATCTGATTGTCCATATGCTGAATCAAGCTTTTGTGCAGATGCAGGAGGAGCTGAGCAGCCTATTGCTCGGTCTTAACCCTAAACTGGCGCAAGGAAAGCTTCTGCCGTCTTCTGGGGATTCAACTTCATCTACTGGAATTTCAGCATCCTCGCCAGGTTTATTTTCAACGAGAAGTTCAGGCACTGTACCAGGCCACACATTTCGCACATTCCACCCCCAAAATCAGCGTATTCAATCGGATGCCTCTATTGGGTTCTTTTCAACGCTTAGCTCCATGGTTATTTCAAGGGTCGGCTCCGTTTTGCCAGAGCTTCCCTTTTTCCATAGATTAAGAGAATCATCGGGGCAGGCTTTATGGAAGCCGGACGTGATTACTTATGTACCCGTAAGCGACGTCCGGTTGAAGGAACGGGGATTTAATCAGGCGGAGGTGTTGGCGAGAGGGCTTGGAAGCAAGCATCGGATTCCCGTCATGCCGCTTTTGGTCCGCAGGGAGCACACCGCCAAGCAGAGCTATAAATCCCGTCAGGAGCGGATCGATTCGATGAAGAATGTGTTTGCTGTGCATGAGGAGGGGGTGACAGCAGCCTTATCGTTGTATATGCGTACATATGGGATGCCATCTAAAGCAAGTCATAGTAATAGCAAGATGACTCGTCATGAAAGCCATGGACATGCTATAACGGCTCAGGATGCCCCTCTGCCCATGCAAATTCTTTTAATAGACGACATTTATACGACGGGAAGCACGATCAATGCGTGTGCAGAGGTGCTGCAGGGTACTTTGCGCCAAGGAATGGGGCTTGCCTCTGAAGTGTATAGCCTGACGTGGGCCAGGTCGTAATAACGACAAAAATCATGTCAAGATTTACCGAAATTCGTAAATTAAGATGGACGAGGGGAGCCGGAATAAGGTAATCTAGAACCATATCATCATGGCTTGATTTGGTATTCGATAAGGGGAGAGTTATTATGAATCTCGCGAATTGCCCTCGCTGCGGCAGATTGTTTGCTGCCAATTTCAGAGACATTTGCCCGAACTGCATCAAGGAGATCGAACGCGAATACGAGATTTGCGTGGATTATCTGCGGGAGCAGAAGGGTGCCAATATACAGGAGCTTTCGGAAGCCACTGGTGTTTCCGTCAAGCAGATTACGAGTTTTGTCCGTGAGGGCCGGATCTCGATCGTGAATGCACCGAACTTGATGTATCCGTGCGAGGTTTGCGGTACACTGATTCGTGAGGGGCATATGTGCGACTCTTGCCGCACCCGTCTGACCCGGGAGCTCAGCCAGGCTGCACAAGCAGGCCAAGATCAGGCTTCCGGTCCTAGAAAACCGGGCGAAGGTGCCTACCGCGTCGTGGATAAATTCCACAAATAACCGACTGCCGCACTAAAAACGGCAGCAGCTATTAATAATGCTTCAGTGACGACCGATAAACTTAGTAAAGATTATCGGTTGTTTGCATTTTGCATGCGAACGGGCTGACGTGTCGGCTTGGGAGGCCGGGTGAGTACCCGGCGGAGCAGCCCGCATATTGTGAAAGAAGGTGGAAGATATGAAAATTAATGATACCGGCAGAATTGGTGGAGTTAACCCTTATCAACGGAATATGGAGACGCAGCGACAGGAAGCGCAAAAGCCTGCACGCAAGAAGGACCAGGTTTCCATTTCTTCGGAGGCGATTGAAATGCTTGAGGCCCAGAGCCGTGTCATTGACCCGGAGAGAGCGAAGAAGCTCGAGGATCTGAAGCAGAGAATATCCTCCGGCACCTATCAAGTCGATGCAGGCAAGTTGGCCGATAAGCTGATGCCTTATTTTAAAGATTTCCCAAGGAATTAGGTGACCCCATATGTCTGTTCATACTTTAATCGACCTGCTGGAGCAGTTGGATACGGTTCATCTCCATATGCTGGACTTGACCGCGGAGAAGAAGAAAGCCATCATTGCCAACGAAGTAGAGTCTCTCATCAAGATCATGAACCAGGAAGCCAAGCTGGTAAAGCAGATCGAAATTCTCGAACAGAAGCGCGCGGTCTCCGCCCAGCAGTATTTACGCGAACGCGGCATCAAATCGGAATTGAACCTGAATCTGACGGAACTGTCGCGGCTTGTTTTTGACGTGGAAGAGAAGAAGCGGCTGCTTGCCATTCAGGAGAAGCTGTCGGAGACCCTGCAGAAGCTGAAAAGGGCGAACGAGCTGAACCAGAAGCTGATCGAGCAGTCGCTTTCGTTTATAGATTTGTCCCTGGATATTCTGGTCGGCCGACCGAATCAGGATGTCACCTACCACCATCCGGCGGATCGGAGCGGGAACACGGCCCGGAGCGGCCTTTTCGATTCAAGGGCTTAGGTCCTTAGAAGTCTTTTTCTAATGAGCATTACGAGTGTCGGGGCTCCCCGCAGATTTTCACATGAACCAACGAAGAAGCAGAGACCCACAACGTGGGGCAATTGAGACATGGGTGAGCCCGGCTCTCCCCCGAACGTGAAGGAGGATTTTGTTGCATGACATCCACATTCCATTCCATCGAGACGGCCAAACGAAGTCTGTTTACGCAGACCGCTGCACTGGGTACGACCGGCCATAACATCGCCAACGCCAATACGGAAGGCTTCAGCCGGCAAACGGTGAAAATGCAGGCGTCCCGTCCGATCGAGGCATACGGCATGAACCGCTCCATTGCGCCTGGACAGCTGGGCACGGGGGTTGAATACCAGTCGGTTGAACGGATCCGCGAGAGCTTTCTCGATACGCAGTTCCGCAGCGAAAGCAACGCCAACGGCAGCTGGACGATCAAATCGGATACGCTGGACAAGCTGCAGGGTATTTTTAACGAGCCGTCGGATACGGGCATCAGCAAGGTGCTCGGCAACTTCTGGAATTCCTGGTCCAACTTGAGCAAAGATCCGGAAAGCGCCGCGGCGCGCAAAGTCGTCAAGGAAAATGCAACAGCCCTGACGGATGCAATGAACTACATGAGCGGCCAATTGGATAAAATGAGCCAGGATTTGACCGCCAACGTCGGCGTCAAAGCCAGTGAGGTTCAAAACTACCTGAACTCGATCGCGGACCTGAATCAGTCGATCACGCGGATTGAGGGACTCGGGGACAATGCCAATGACCTTAGAGACCAACGCGACCTCCTGACGGACAAGCTGTCCAAAATCATTAACATCACGGTCCAGGACACCGACCAAGGTTATAATATTTCGATGGGCGGACAAGCCCTCGTCGAAGGGTTTGCCGTGAGTGCGGATGTGGATGGTACGGGTCCGGATGACCGGGGTGCTTTTCTTGAAGCAGCCTACGCGTCAGGAAATTTGCAGGGCGGAGAGGTTTATGGCATCATTGCGTCCCGCGAAGGCTACGTGAAGGATTACCAGAAGCAGCTCAATGACTTGGCCAACACCTTGGCGAACGGCGATATCCAGATCACGATTCCTAAAGGCAGCGTACTGCCGGCCGGCGTCACCCTCCCGGGCATTACCGGGCGGGTGGTCGATCTGGATACGGTCGTAACCGTCAAAGGCCTGAACGGCCTGCACCAGCTGGGATATACGATGGATGGGACCACCACGGGCGGTCTGCCTTTCTTTGAATCTAGCGATGGTGGTCCGATTACGGCGGGAAATATCCGCCTGAACACGAAGATTGCGGAAGATCCCACCCTGATTGCTACCTCAATGCGAACCGAAGGCTCGGGAACGGACGAGAAGGTTGTCAAAGGAAGCAATACGCTGGCCCTGCTCATGGCTAATATGAAGCAGACCAACTTTACTTCGCCGGACGGCACCCGCTCTACGACGATCGACGGCTATTACAGCTCGATGGTGGGACAGCTGGGGGTACAAGCCCAGGAAGCGAGCCGGCAGACGCAAAACTCGGACATTCTGGTACAGCAGGTCGAGAGCCAGCGTCAATCGGTCAGCGGCGTTTCTCTGGACGAGGAGATGGCGAACCTGATCAAGTTCCAGCATGCGTATGGCGCGTCCGCGCGGTTCATGACCACGTTCGACCAGCTGCTGGACAAACTGATCAACTCAACAGGAACTGTAGGAAGATAACGGTAAAGGTGGGTTAATGAAATGCTTAGAGTGACTTCCAATATGATGAACTCCCAGCTGCTCCTGAACTTGAACCGCAACGCGCGCGAGATGAACAACACGCAGAACCAGCTGGCCACCGGCCGCAAGCTGAATCGTCCTTCGGACGATCCCGTGGGCATTACTTACTCGCTGCGCTACCGTTCGGAGCTGGCTTCCAATGACCAATACACATCCAACGTGGACAGCGCGCTGTCCTGGCTGGATTTTAATGATACAGTGCTCAGCGAAGCTGGAGATGTCGTGCAGCGTCTGCGCGAGCTGACAACCAAAGCGGCGAACGGCACGAATCCGCAGTCTGCCCTGGATAGTATCAAGCAGGAAGTGTCCCAGCTGAAAGAACAGCTGATTGATATTGCAAACAGCAAGCTGAACGGGAAGTATGTTTTTAACGGGGAAGCGTATGACAAGAAGCCGTACGATTTTCCGAAAAACGATGACGGTACCTCCAACACGACAGGTCTGAACGCGGACGGGTCACCAAATGGTATGGGGATTGCCGATATCGTTACGGATAAGGGTCTTATCAACTTCAGCGTTGGCGAAAGCGTGAAGCTCCCGATCAACATGACCGGTACAGAAGTGTTCGGGAACGGGAACGATGCGGACAACATTTTTAACATTATTGAAAATATTACGAAAAATCTGGATGACGGCAACTTTGCAGGACTGTCTTCCCAGCTCGAACTGATCGACAGCCGCACCGAGAAAATGCTCACGTCCCGCGCGGAGCTCGGCGCCAAAACGAACCGGATCGAGCTGATGCAGGACCGGTTGTCCGATCTTAACATCAACCTGACGGATCTTCAGGCTAAAACCGAAGACGCCGACTATGCGGAGCTGATCATGAACTCCAAAATCCAGGAGAACATTTATAACGCCTCGCTGTCTGCCGGCTCCAAAATCATTCAACCAACTCTGGTTGATTTTCTGAGATAGTATCGTTTGTAGGAGGAAGGTATGATACAGCCTATTCTGCAAATCCGCCAGACCCGGGCCCAGATTGGAATCGATGCTGACCTGGGTCAGTATTCCATTCGCCAGCCTAAGGCTGACGTGACTATGACCACCACTCCGTCGGAGCTGGAAATTCACCAGTACAAGCCGGAGCTTCATGTGGATCAGTCCAAAGCGTTTTCGGCCTTCACTGGCGGCAACATTATTGATATGAACAGCCGGATCTACTCCGGCTTTCAGGAGCTGTATCTACAAGGGATTGCCCGAAGGGTCGAGGAAGGTAACCGCGCTGCGGCCATTCATATCGCCAGCAACACGATCGCGAATATTTATGGCGAGGACTGGCAGTCGGTTCCTTTTCCGGAGACGCGCACGCCAGCTTCCATCGATAACGTCGATATCCAAATCGACACGCGTCCGCCGGATATCGAGTTCCGGAAGGCGCACACGGATATTCAGGTGCAGGTGAATCGGCCGGAGATCGAATATACCCGGGGCAAGCTGGACATTTATATGAAGCAGTACGCGTCGGTGCAGTATATCCCACCGGAAATTGATACCCAGCGCTGATGTTGGGCAGGTATGAGTTGATAGAGTAGACTATAGAGGGGGATTCTCGATCGCCTTCTATAGTTTTCTTTTTATTTTGAGATAAGTTGAGCATAAGAATACGATGCAAGCAAGGGAGTGAAATTATTTCGAAAAAGCGAAGCGGTCGCATTTGGCTTTCGGATTTCTACCTTAAATGGATTCAATACAATCAGGAAATCCGAAAACAAGAGTGATCGTAGAGGCATTTTACGTACTTGCCCCCAACTATCAATCGATGAACAAGGAGTGACCGCCATGATTATACAGACCGCATCCTGGGGAGAGCTCGACATCGCCGAGGAGCAAATTTATCGGTTTCCGAAAGGCATGCCGGGATTCGAGGAGGAAACGGAGTTCGCGCTGATTTCGCTGGAGGACGGCCCGTTTGATTATTTGCAGTCGACGAAGGAACCCGGCTTTGCTTTCTTGCTGGGAGATCCATTTGTTTATTTCCCTCAGTACGAGTTCGAGCTGCCGGAGGCGGACACGGAGGAGCTGGACATTCAATCCCAGGTCGTGATCCGCTGCATCATCTCGTTAAAAGAGCAAATCGATCAGTCCACCATGAACCTGCTTGCGCCTGTGGTACTGAACCCCGAGAAAAAACTGGGCAAGCAGGTGGTGCTGCACCATTCTCCGTATCAGACGCGGCATCCACTTTGGAGCGAAAACGGCTCCCAACCCTCAGCAAAGGCGGGTGAATAATCGTGCTGGTATTATCGCGTAAGAAAAATGAGTCCATCGTCATTCAGGATCAAATCGAGATCACGATATTGAGTGTGGAAGGGGATACGGTGAGAGTCGGCATTTCCGCTCCGCCGCATATTGATATTTTCCGCAAAGAGATCTACCTCTCGATCAAAGAGAGCAACCAGGAGTCGGCGGCACCCGCACCGGCTATGCTGGAAGCTCTCCTGGGAAAATTGCGTGATCCGAATAAAAAATAAAAAAATCACGAGAAAAGTCTAAAAAGAGATGTTCGCTGTGTCGATATATAGTTTAGACGCTGCTTTGGCGGGGCGGCCGACCTTAAAGAGGCAGCGTTACCACATGGACGTGGTACTAACTATATTTCAGGGAGGAAATACCCAATGATTATCAATCACAACATTGCGGCGTTGAACACTCACCGCCAGCTGTCCATTAACACAGCAAACACAAACAAAAATATCGAGAAACTGTCTTCCGGTCTTCGCATCAACCGTGCGGGCGATGACGCTGCCGGCCTGGCAATCTCCGAAAAAATGCGCGGCCAAATCCGCGGTTTGGACCAGGCTTCCCGTAACGCTCAAGACGGCATCTCCTTGATCCAAACAGCTGAGGGCGCACTGAACGAAACTCACAGCATCCTGCAACGTATGCGCGAAATCTCCAACCAATCTGCGAACGGAACGAACACAGATACAGACCGTAACGCTCTGCAAGACGAAATGAACCAATTGACTTCCGAAATCAACCGTATCGGTAACACAACTGAGTTCAACACTCAGAAGTTGCTGAATGGTGGTATTGGTTCTAACGATGGAACTAAGCTGACTAAAGCTACAAGTGCCGAGGTTACTGGTGCTGCTCTTGCTGACACAGGTGCACAGTCCCTTGGTGCCGGAGTTAAAATTACAGTTGATGGCCAAACCTTTAATATTGGCGCAATAAATTATGGATCAGATGATATCGACGGCGCTGGAACTGCAAGTGATGCCACACAAACTGCTAAAGACTTGGCTACAAAGTTAGGACAAGTAACATCTGGTGGTACCAAACTGTCTGATTTGGTTGACATTAAAGTAGACGCAACTAACAAACTTGTTATTACAGCAAAGTCCACTGGTACTACAAGCAATATTCAGGTTTCTGGTGATGCAACAGAAGGAGCTAAGTTAGGATTTACTATTGACGATACTGCAGCAACACCAGTAGTTGTTGAGGGAAAAGGTAATCCTGCTACAGTTGAACGTGCTGGGCTTCAAGCTACAAACGCAATTACTGCACAAACAACAATTAATGCAAATGATACCCTGAAATTCACTGTGGGTTCTGACAGTGCAGTTGAAGTGAAGTTGAATGACGGTACAACTCCTAAAGTTTATGATACAGCGAATGCTGATAAAAACGTTGCTCAGGCCGCTATGAATGATCTGGTAAAAGACCTGAATGCAGCACTGCAAAAAGCAGGGCTTGACGGTAAAGTCACAGCTTCTCTCTCCAAAGATAACGAAATTCAATTTATTTCTGAAACTGGTAAAGACATTTCTGTAGCAAACGGTAATGGTGCTGCACTGACACAGCTTGGTTTTGCTGGAACAGAAGCTATCGATAACGTTGACCAAGTCGTTGGACCTGGTGCTCAAGGATCCGGTTTCAACACGAAATTCCAAATCGGTGCGAACACAGGTCAATCGATGTCTCTGACAATTGACGACATGCGTTCCGCAGCTCTTGGAATCACGGGTAACGCTGGTCAAGCTGGCTTCACGAAAGAAAACTCCGTTACTAACGGAACGAACGACGTGAAAACTGAAGCTGCTTTGAACATCTCTACTGCTGAAGATGCTTCTAAAGCTATCGCAGTTCTTGACAAAGCTACTCAAACCGTTTCCAGCGCTCGTTCCAAACTGGGTGCCGTTCAAAACCGTCTGGAGCACACGATCAACAACCTGGGAACAGCTTCCGAGAACCTGACAGCAGCTGAATCCCGTATCCGTGACGTTGATATGGCGAAAGAAATGATGGAACAAACGAAGAACAACATCCTAGCTCAAGCTGCACAAGCGATGTTGGCTCAAGCGAACCAACAGCCACAAGGCGTTCTGCAATTGCTTCGTTAATCTTAAAATGTTCATTAAGAGTTCTGGGATTTTCCCAGGGCTCTTTTTTATTTTCTACATTTATTCAACATCAACTAAACCTCCAAGCGATACAAGCCGATAAATAGTATATATATCCTTTAGTCGGAGGTAGCCAGGATGAATGTGCAATTTTCCTTGACTGCGAGTACCTCATCTCAGAACAAAACAGATTCGGCGGCATCTATGAGTGGTGCAGCATCCATGATCCGAAATGGTGAGGATTTGGCATTGAAAGAAAAACAGGGCGTTTCGGTTTCGATTGGGGAAGAGCAGCTGATCCGCAATATTGACCGGGCCGTAAAAACCCTTCAAGGACCGGAGACAACCTTAGATATCAGTATTCACGATAAAACCCATGAAATCATGGTCAAAGTGCTCAATAAAGAAACAGGAGAAGTAATCAGAGAAGTTCCGCCGGAGAAAACCTTGGACTTGGTGGCCAAGATGATGGAATTGGCGGGCATTATGATTGACGCTAAAGTGTAAGGAGGAATTCCGAAAGTGACACTTCGTATAAACGGTTTTTCAGGTATGGATATCGACAGTATGGTCAAGCAATTGATGACTGCTAAACGTGCCCCACTGGATAAATTAAACCAACAGAAAACATACCTCTCTTGGCAGCGTGATAGCTACAGAGAAATGAACAGCAAGGTATTTGCTTTTAAAGCTAAACTATCTGCAACAGATCTCTTTGGTAAAACCAGTAACATGACGGCTCAAACCGCAGTGGTTGATGGGAATAAGGATGCCATTAAGGCCGAAGCTTCAGCTAATGCGTCTTCCGTTCCTATGAGTGTTACTGTGACGAAGTTGGCTACCAAAGCAACGGTCGAGTCCACGGGTGAAATAAATATTAAAGATTCTTCCGGACCGACGCCAACTAAAGCCAGTTTGAATACCACAATTGGAAATTTAAATGGTTATGTTGCAGCCACAGATCCGGCACCAACAGATGATAAACCGGAAACATTCCAAATTAAGGTCAATGACGTAGAGTTTAACTTTTCAACAAAAGACACGATTTCCAATGTACTTAGCAAAATCAATAATTCCAGTGCCAACGTTGTGGCAGCATTTGACGAAGTCAGTGGTAAGTTTTCGATTACTGCAAAAGATTACGGAACTGATAAGAAAGTTAGCATTAGCGAAGGTGACTACGGTAATACCGGTACCAAAACTTCTAGCTTATTAGGATTATTGAATCTTAAAGGTGCCACCGTTCAGGGCGGCAAGGATGGAGAAGTTGAAATCAACACTTTGGATTCTAGCGGGAAAGTCGTAGGAACCAATAAGTTTACAACTAAAGATAATACGTTAACAGTTAACGGGATTAGTTTGACATTTTTAAAAGAGACAGGGTCTAATCCGGCTACTATAACAACTACGATTGATACGTCCAAAGCCGTTGAAACCATCAAATCCTTCATCGACACCTACAACGATCTGCTCAACACCATGAACACCAAGGTGGACGAGGAGAAATATCGTGACTTTCCGCCACTGACCGACGAGCAAAGAGCGGCCATGAAAGAAACCGAGATCACAGCCTGGGAAGCCAAGGCGAAAAGTGGTCTTCTGAAAAATGACGACATCCTTAAAGACACCATTACCGCTATGCGTTCTGTCATCAACAACAGTATTGGTCAACTCAGCTCTATGGGTATCACAACGGGCCAATACTACGAGGGCGGCAAGCTATATCTGGACGAGGACAAGCTGAAACAGGCTTTGCAAAGCAATCCTCAACAGTTGTCCAACGTCTTCCAAGGCTCAGACGGGATCGTAAGCAAGTTGTCCACCACCATGACAAACACGCTCCAAAAGTTCTCCGATCGTGCCGGTACGAACCGCTTCAGCGGGGACCTCAGTGCGGCTTTCAAAGACGAGAGCGTCATGGGGAAACAAATGAAGGAATATACGTCGCGAATCAGCGATTTAATGAAGCGGCTTGATGATCAGGAGACCCGATACTACCAGCAATTTAGCGCGATGGAAACGGCCATGAACCAACTGCAGTCCCAGTCGTCCAGTCTGTTCGGAACTACCCAATAATTTTTTTAGTAAAGGGTGAAGACACTTGATAACATCTCCATATGAAAAATACCGTCAGTCATCCGTTCAAACCTCTACGCCAGGGCAGCTGCTTCTGATGCTGTACGACGGAGCGATCCGCTTCGTCCGTGCTGGAATCGACAGCTTGCAGAAGAAAGATTTGCAGAAGGCCAATTTGAATTTAGGCAAAAGCCAAAGTATCGTCAACGAGCTGCTTTCTACGCTGGACCGAAGTTTTGCGGTTTCGGAAGGACTCGCTTCTTTATATGAATATATTAATCATCTGCTGATCGAGTCCAACGTGAAAAAGACAGTGGCACCTGCTGAAGAGGCGCTGGGGTATTTGATGGATCTGCGGGAGACCTTTGCCGAAGCTGCTAAAATGACAGCTGGCAGCTTGAGCCAAGAGACAGCCAATGGATAACTTGATCTCTTCGCTCCAAGCATTAACCGAAAACGTCGTAGCACGCCTGCAGTATACGGCTTATGAGGAGCTGCAGGACTTTGTTCAGGAACGTCAGCAGCTGATTGATGAACTGAACCGGCTCAAGCAGCATACCCCATTTTCACCGAGCCAAGTTGAGCAATTACAAAGCATCTTACAGGCGGATCCGCTCATCCTTAACCGCATGGACCAGCTAAAAATGGAAGCCTCCGACTGGCTTCAGCACAGAGGACAAGCCAAGATGCAGCGGAGCGCTTACGAAGCAGCATACACACCGGATAGCTTTTTGATGGACCAAAGGAAGTAACACATAGCCTGACAAAAAAGCCGGATATAGCAAGACACTGAAAAGACTAGAAAAGGAGTTCTAGTCTTTTTTGTTTTCATTTGTCTAGCAGAAAGTATAGAAGTCATTTATACCAAAGAGAATTTTTGATTAAAAGTCTTATAGATCAAGATTAAAATGGTAGGGGGTAAATTTAAATTGGCCGAAGGTTTGGGATTTGATGTTATTGGGAATAAGCTCCCGCTTAGTAATGCAACAAGAGTCCGGAGAACCACAACAACCACAAGACACTGGGGCCGACCGAAGAGCAACAAGGGCCGCAAGACACACAAGAACTGGGAACAAATAATTAATTATTTTCCCGTTTCACTCGTATTAAATCCGGTTAATACAGCATATAAATGATTACGTAACGACGTTCTGAATACCCATCCACTTGGAATTTTATACAATTAAACCCCTTTCCATTCCAATTGACAATGGACAAGTTTGGGTGGTATATTCAGGAATGTGGGCGTAAGTCACACTTTATTTGACGACGAAGGGAATGTTAGTGCATGCAAGGTAAAGTTAAATGGTTCAACGCAGAAAAAGGTTATGGCTTCATCGAGACTGCTGAAGGTGGCGACGTATTCGTACACTTCTCCGCAATCCAATCTGATGGCTTCAAGACTTTGGAAGAAGGTCAAGACGTTGAATTCGACATCGTCGAAGGCGCTCGTGGACCGCAAGCAGCTAACGTAACGAAATTATAATCATCCGGCAAGGCCGACCTACATATACGGTTCGATGGTTAAGTAATTGAAGAACGGTAGCGATAAGACCCTGGATCTCCAGGGTCTTTCTTTGTGTTCCGGCGGATTTTACCACGATCGAACCTGTTTCATTTCCTCCTGGGCGGTTAAGGAATTTTACCCTGCTTTAGGCGGACAGCGGGGGTGAGTAAAGGGCTTTCATTTGGCGGACAGCCGCCCGAAAACGCCTTTTTACTTAGCGTTAACAATTGTGATATAATGGAACTGCAAAGGAGGAGTGCCCTATGAATTTAGCTATTCGAGGTCAACAAATCGAGGTTACTGACGCTTTGAAGGACTATGTCGACAAGAAGCTCAGCAGGCTTGAGAAGTATTTCGATGCACCCCCCGCCTCAGAAGGAAATGTGACACTTGGAGTTACTCGAGGTTTGCACAGTGTGGAGGTAACGATTCCGCTCCCTGGAGTGATGCTCCGGGCCGAAGACCGCAGCGATGACATGTATGCATCCATTGATGCCGTCGTGGACAAGCTGGAACGCCAAATCCGCAAGCACAAGACCAAGCTCAACCGCAAGTTCCGCCAGGAAGGAAGCCTGAAGATGCTGTTCACGGAAGAAGCCGCGACCGGTACCGGCCTGCTGCCGACGATGACGGAGGAAGAGCACGACGATCTGGAAGTGGTCCGCACGAAGCGCTTCACCCTGAAGCCGATGGACGTGGAAGAAGCCATTTTGCAGATGAACATGGTCGGACATAATTTCTTTGTTTTTTCGAACATTGATACCCAGGAAGTGAATGTCGTTTACAAACGGAATGATGGAAAATACGGTTTGATCGAGCAAAATGAAGGTCGCGCGTATTAACAAATTGATGGTCCGTTGTAACAATTTTCATGATTATGTAAATATTGATTGAGTTTCGAGCAAAAAAAGAGCCCTTGTCCTGCAACGGATGGGGCTCTTCGTGCGTATATAAATAGAGGCCGTTTGTAAGGGCTGTAAGTTGTTGCGGCATCTCTTACAAACTGTTACAATTTATGCAAACCCGTTTTTATTCTAATTACCGGTTTGAACACGATTGGAATGAACTTCAAGCAGTGCATTTTGTCTGTATGAAGCCGATTCTGCCCGGATCAATTTCAACAAGCAGCAGATCTTCAATACTCCTGTATGAATCGATTCTTTCTGAATCCATATCGTTCAGCCGATTGTCTGTGTGAATTGGTTCATGAAGAATCTATTTCATTTGAACATAACCCTGAAATAACTGAAGTTGATTCTAACAATTGTTTTGCGCGAAAGGGGTTAACCATGCTAGGTATAGTCAAAAAAATCTTCGGTGACGTCAACGATCGTGAGGTCAAGCGTCTGATGAAGACGGTTGATCAGATCAACAAATTAGAGCCGGAATTCGTCAACCTTTCCGATGAGCAGCTGAAAGGGAAAACAGCGGAGTTCCGTGCGCGTCTGGAGAAGGGTGAAACCCTCGATGATCTCCTGCCTGAAGCGTTTGCCACCGTACGCGAAGCATCCAAGCGCGTGCTCGGTAAGCGTCATTACGACGTTCAGCTGGTTGGCGGCATGACGCTGCACGAAGGCAAGATCGCCGAAATGAAGACCGGTGAAGGGAAGACGCTGGTAGGTACCCTGCCGGTATACCTGAACGCCCTGCTCGGCAAAGGTGTGCACGTGGTCACCGTCAACGACTATCTCGCTCAGCGGGACAGCGCGGAAATGGGACAAATTTACGAATTCCTGGGCATGACCGTCGGGGTGAACCTGAGCGGCATGGACCATGCGGATAAACAAGTGGCATATGCCTGTGATATTACGTACGGTACGAACAACGAGTTCGGTTTCGACTACCTGCGTGACAACATGGTGCTGTATAAGGAACAAATGGTGCAGCGCCCGCTGTACTTCTGTACGATTGACGAAGTGGACTCGATTCTGATCGATGAGGCGCGTACGCCGCTGATCATCTCAGGACAAGCCCAAAAGTCGACGGAGCTGTATTACGTAGCGGACCGCTTTGTGAAGCAGCTGCAGAAGGAAGAGGACTATACGGTTGATATCAAGGTCAAATCCGTTGCTCTGACGGAAAAGGGTGTGGCTAAAGCGGAACGCGCTTTTGGCATCGAAAACCTGTATGACCACAGCCATATTACGCTGAACCACCACATCGTGCAGGCGCTGAAGGCGAACGTCATTATGCGCCGCGACGTCGACTACGTCGTAACGGAGGACGAAGTGGTGATCGTCGACGAGTTTACGGGCCGCCTGATGGCCGGACGCCGTTACAGCGACGGACTGCACCAGGCAATCGAAGCGAAGGAAGGCATCGAGGTGCAGAACGAGAGCATGACTCTCGCGACGATTACCTTCCAGAACTACTTCCGGATGTACCGCAAGCTGGCCGGCATGACTGGTACGGCGAAGACGGAGGAAGAAGAATTTAAGAAAATTTACGGCCTGGAAGTTATCCAGGTACCGACAAACAAACCAAACCAACGGAACGACATGCCGGACATCGTGTACAAGAGCGTGAATGGCAAGTTCAAAGCCGTTGTTGACGAGATCGTGGAGCGCCACAAAAAGAACCAGCCGGTGCTGGTTGGTACGGTATCCATCGAGAACTCCGAGCTCATTTCGGAAATGCTGAAGCGTAAGGGCATCAAGCACCAGGTGCTGAACGCCAAGTACCATGCCGAAGAAGCGGACATTATCTCCCGCGCCGGTCAGCCGGGTACGGTAACGATCGCCACCAACATGGCCGGACGGGGTACCGATATTTTGCTGGGTGAAGGTGTGGCTGATGTGGGCGGTCTGCATATCATTGGTACGGAGCGCCACGAATCCCGCCGGATCGATAACCAGCTTCGTGGCCGTGCCGGACGCCAGGGCGACCCGGGCTCGACGCAGTTCTACCTGTCGCTGGGTGATGAGCTCATGAAGCGTTTCGGCGCGGACAACGTGCTGAACATGATGGAACGCCTCGGTTTCGAGGAAGACCAGCCGATTGAGAGCAAGATGATTACCCGTGCGGTCGAATCCGCGCAAAAACGCGTCGAAGGCAACAACTTCGACCTGCGGAAGGTCGTCCTCCAATACGACGACGTCATGAACCAGCAGCGGGAGATCATCTACAAGCAGCGCCGCGAAATTATGGAATCCGACAACATCAAGGATATCGTCATGGAGATGATCAAGCCGGTCATTGACCGTGCGGTTGAGGTGCACTGCTCCGACGACATTCCAGAAAACTGGGAACTTCAGGAAGTGGCTGATTACGTGAACAGCAAGCTCCTCGACGAAGGTTCGATTACCCGCGACGATCTGTGGGGCAAAGAGGTTGAGGAGATTGAAGAGTTCATCTTCGATAAGGTGAAGAAGAAGTACGACGAACGCGAAGAACGGATCGGTTCCGAGCTGGTACGTGAGTTCGAGAAAGTAATCGTACTCCGCTCCGTCGACAGCAAGTGGATGGACCACATCGACGCGATGGATCAGCTCCGTCAAGGTATTCACCTCCGTGCATACGGCGGTACGGATCCGCTTCGCGAATACCAATTCGAGGGCTTCGAGATGTTCAACACGATGACGGCCAGCATCCAGGAGGAAGTGGCCATGTACGTGATGAAGGCCCATATCGAAGCGAACCAGGAGCGCCAGGCGGTCGTGGAAGAGAGCAAGGTTTCCACAAATGGCGAGCCGACCGAGAAGAAGCCGGTGCAAGTCGGCGAACAGATCGGACGCAACGATTTGTGCCCTTGCGGCAGCGGCAAGAAGTACAAACACTGCCACGGCCAAGAAGCATAAGATAATATAGAAGCAAATGGTACAATGATTCATACAACAGCCGTTTCTTAGGCAACCCTAAGAAGCGGAGCCAAAACTCCCTTAAACCGGGAGACCCGTAGCGGCGCTGCTCTGAAGAGGAGGGTGGCCGCAGGGTCTTTCCGCTTAAGGGAGTTTATGTCGATAAAGAGGTGAAGAGTAAATCATGTTAGATCCAAGCGTTAAGCACGACTTGCGGGAAATCGCAACGAAACTCACCAATCTTAGGGGGTCTCTTTGACTTAGATCTGAAGCAGGAAATGATCTCGAACTTCGAAGAGAAAATGTCGGCTCCCGACTTTTGGGATGACAACGAAAAGGCTCAATCGGTCATCGCAGAAATGAACGCGGTGAAGTCATCGGTTGACGAGTATGAGAAGCTGCAGCAGGAATACGACGACGCCTCCATGATGGCGGAGCTGGCCGACGAGGAAGGCGACGAATCGCTGGCCGCCGAAATCGCGGAAGCGGTGGGGTCGTTAACCAAGAAGCTGGACGATTTTGAACTCAAGCTGCTGCTGAACCAGCCTTACGATAAAATGAACGCTATTCTCGAACTGCATCCGGGTGCCGGCGGCACCGAGTCCCAGGATTGGGGACAGATGCTGCTGCGGATGTACACCCGCTGGGCAGAGAAGCACGGCTTCAAAGTCGAAACTTTGGACTATCTGCCGGGTGACGAGGCCGGGATCAAGAGCGTTACGCTGCTGATCAAAGGCTTTAACGCTTACGGCTATCTGAAAGCCGAGAAGGGCGTGCACCGTCTGGTGCGCATCTCGCCGTTCGACTCGTCGGGACGCCGCCATACGTCGTTCGTCTCCTGCGATGTCGTGCCGGAGATTACCGAGGACGTCGATGTGGAGATCCGGACAGAGGATCTCAAGATCGATACGTACCGGGCCAGCGGCGCCGGTGGTCAGCACATTAACACGACGGACTCCGCGGTACGGATTACCCACATCCCGACGGGTGTGGTCGTGACCTGTCAGAACGAACGCTCGCAGATCAAAAACCGGGAGCGCGCGATGACGATGCTTCGATCGAAGCTGTACGAACGCAAACTTGAAGAGCAGCGAAAACAGCTGGATGAAATCCGAGGGGAACAGTCGGATATTGCCTGGGGCAGCCAGATTCGCTCCTACGTGTTTCATCCCTATAGTATGGTAAAGGACCACCGTACCTCAGTGGAAACCGGCAATGTCGGCGCTGTCATGGACGGGGACCTGGATCCTTTCATTGACGGTTATTTGCGCAGCCAAATTAAGGTGGAAACCGAATAAAACCAAGTGAATTCCTACACGCTATTCGTGTAGGAATTTTTTGGTGTAATGGACTGATTTTTGCATTCCGGAAGGGTTAGCTTCATGATGGCCGATTTATATTTTAGGTAAGGAGAGAAAATTGTTCATGTCTCAGAAATCATCGAACCGCAGAAAGGCATCGCTGCCTATGAGCGGACCCCAGCGCCACGTGGTGGACACGCTGCTCATCATTGTCGGTTCCTTTATTATCGCTTTAGGGTTTAATTTGTTTTTCCTGCCGAACGGGATTGCTTCCGGCGGGGTATCCGGGATTTCCGTATTGACCGAAGCCTGGTTTGGCATGGAGCCTGCCTTTACCCAGTGGGCCCTCAACATCCCGTTGTTTATTCTGGGCATCCTGCTGCTCGGAAAAAATTACGGCATCCGCTCGCTGCTGGGCAGCGTGGTGCTGCCTTTGTTCGTCTATCTGACGAAGGACTGGCCGCTGCCGACGAGCAACCCGCTGCTCGCTTCGATTTACGGCGGGATTGCGGTAGGTCTCGGCATCGGGATTGTGTACCGGGGACGGGGCTCCACTGGCGGACTGACGACGCTGGCCCAAATTATTCAGAAGTACAGCGGACTCAGCTTTTCCCTGTGCGTCGTGATCCTGGACGGATCGGTCATCCTTTTGGCTGCCTGTACGCTGTCGCTGGAGAAGGCGCTGTATGCGCTGGTGGGACTGTATGTCACCGGCAAGGTGATCGACGCCATTGAGCTCGGTTTCAATTACTCGAAAGTGGCTTATATTATTTCGGACCATATCGAGCCGATAACGGCGGCGGTGCTGAAGGACCTGGACCGCGGCTGCACCAAGCTGAACGCCACCGGGGGCTACACCGGAACGGACCGGACCGTGCTGATGGTCGTCATCGGCCAGAGCGAAACGACGCGGCTGAAGACGCTGGTGCAGTCGGTGGACCCGGAGGCTTTTGTCATCATCAGCAATGCGCATGAGGTGCTGGGCGAGGGCTTTAAGCTGCAGGGCAGCTGAGCATTTTTTTCACCATCCATCATAGTTTAATAATGAACGACAAAAAGAGGCGAACAGTTATCCATGCGTGGCTGGGCAGCCTCTTTTTCATTATGAAAAGGTCGGAGGGAATGGTTAGATGTTCCGCCCGTCCGAATCGTTACCGGTACCAAAAAATAAACGACCATCATACATAACAAGGGCGGTTTGGGAGCAACGCATGGATCACTTCATAGGAATGAATCTGGTCGGACCTTGAACAGGGTCTTTTTTTCTTGGAGATCGAAAGGTACATAGGCTCGGACCATAGGAGGCGGGAGTGGAAAAGCCCTTACAGGATAAGGGAAATTCGTTCCAAAGTGTTGTATTTATATAAAAGCGGTCGTATAATAATACATAATTATTCATGATTTATACAGAAGCGGCAGTAGAGAGGGGAACGCGGGGAATGGGAGAACACGGTACTGGGGAGAAGGTTAGGATTGCGATCGTCGGTTCAACCGGCTACGGCGGGGTTGAGCTGATCCGGCTGCTGCAGGGACATCCCAAAGCAGTCATTACGTCAGTGATTTCATCATCGAGCGCGGGAACGCCGATTTCGGAAGGTTTTCCGCATTTAACGGATATTATCGTGCAAAATTTGGACGGTACCGATCCGAAGGAAATCGCCGCCAAGGCGGATATCGTTTTTACGGCCACTCCTTCGGGCGTAAGCTCCAAGCTGGTGCCGAGTCTACTGGAAGAGGGGCTTAAGGTCATTGATTTGTCCGGGGATTTCCGGATCAAGGACGGCGCCACGTACGAAAAATGGTATAAGCACACCGCGCCGGATGCGGCTTATTTGGACCAAGCCGTTTTCGGTTTGTGCGAACTGTTTGGAGAAGAAGTCGCTGGCAAGGATTTTATTTCCAATCCCGGCTGTTACCCGACGGCTACCCTGCTCGGTCTGGTTCCGGCCATCAGCGCCGGCTGGATTAACCCGAACAGCATTATCATCGATGCCAAGTCCGGCGTATCGGGTTCGGGACGCGGAACGAGCTTGACGACCCATTTTGCGGAAATTAATGAAAATTTCAAAGCTTACAAAGTGAATAAGCATCAGCATATCCCGGAAATCGAACAGGTGCTAAGCCAAGTAGCCGGTGAGCAGGTGACCGTGACGTTTACGACCCAGCTCGTGCCGATGACCCGGGGCATTATGAGCACGATGTATGCGAACTTGAACGGCGTGTATAACGACGAAGATTTTGTGGAGCTGTACCGGCAGTATTACCAAGGACGGCCGTTCGTGCGCGTGCGCGACACGGGTATTTGGCCGGCGACGAAGGAAGTGCTGGGCTCCAATTATTGCGATATCGGTTTTGCGGCGGATCCGCGGACGGGCCGGGTCACCATTATTTCGGTCATTGACAATATCGTCAAAGGTGCGGCTGGCCAGGCGATACAGAACCTGAATCTGATGATGGGATGGGAGGAGAATCTCGGACTCGGCTATACTCCGGTGTATCCGTAAGCGGGATGAACATAGACATGGGACAATTAACGACGTTTACGCAGGTGAAGGACGGATCGATCGTCAGCCCGAAAGGTTTTTCGGCGGGAGGCGTGCACTGCGGACTCAAGAAGACGGATCGCCATGACCTTGGCGCGATCCTGTGCGAGGTGCCGGCCGTGGCTGCGGCCGTGTACACCACGAATGTGTTTCAAGCGGCACCGCTGAAGGTGACGCGCGAGAGCCTGCAGAATGGCACGCTGCAGGCTGTGATCGTGAACAGCGGCAACGCCAACGCGTGCACCGGGCAGCAGGGCGAAGCCGATGCCTATGACATGCGGGCGGCCGCAGCCCGCCACCTCGGCGTGGCGGAGCAGGACGTGGCCGTCGCGTCCACGGGCGTGATCGGCGAGCTGCTCAAGATGGACCGCGTGAACGTGGGCATCGAATCGCTGCCGCCGCGGCTCAGCAGCGCCAATTCGGGCGCGGAGGACTTCTCGCAGGCGATCCTCACCACGGACCTGGTGAAAAAAGAAGCCTGTGTATCGGTGCTGGTGAACGGCAAAGAGGTGACGATTGGCGGCGCGGCGAAAGGTTCGGGGATGATTCATCCGAACATGGCGACGATGCTCGCTTTTATGACGACGGACGCGGCCATTGACCAGGAAGCACTGCAGCAGCTGATGCGGCAGGCGACGGACGTGACGTTCAACATGATTACGGTGGACGGCGACACGAGCACGAACGACATGCTGATCGCCATGGCCAGCGGACTGGCGGGGAACGAAGTGCTGACACCGGCGCATCCCGACTGGGAGCCGTTTGCCGAAGGGTTTACGTATGTGTGTCGGAGCTTGGCCCAAGCGATTGCGCGGGATGGCGAGGGCGCGACGAAGCTGGTTGAGGTCAGCGTTACTGGAGCGGTCAGCGACCTGTCGGCACGGGCGATTGCCAAGACGGTCATCGGCTCGAGCCTCGTCAAATCGGCCGTGTTTGGCGCCGATGCTAACTGGGGACGGATCATCGCTGCCGTCGGGCGTGCGGGCGAGCCGGTAAATCCGGAGACGGTCGACATCCGGCTTGGCGATATCAGCGTATTGGAACAATCGCGTCCGGTCGCTTTTGATGAAGATAAAGCGTTGGCCTACTTGAAAGGGGACACCGTCCGCATCGTCGTGGATCTGCACGGCGGAGCCGGGCAAGCCACCGCCTGGGGCTGTGATTTGACTTATGATTACGTGCGGATCAATGCGGCTTACCGGACATAAGGCGAAGGCAGCTGCGGGGGAGAGTGAATGCATATGAAGACGCTGGAGAATGAGCAGGGCTCCCATATTGGGGCGGATGGCCAGCAGACGTTTGTCATGAAGTGCGGGGGAAGCACGCTGGCGGCACTGCCGGACTCCTTCTTTGAGGATCTGAAGCAGCTGCAGCAGCAGGGCGTGCAGCCGGTCATCGTCCATGGGGGCGGTCCGGCCATTTCGGACAATCTCGCCAAGCTGGGCATTGAAACGGAGTTCGTGAACGGCCTGCGCAAGACGACCGAGGACGTCCTCGACGTCGTGGAGATGGTGTTGGCCGGAACGATCAACAAGCAGATCGTGCGGCGGATCCAGAGCACGGGCGGCCGGGCTCTTGGCCTGTCGGGCGTCGACGGAGGACTGATCCAGGCCGAGCCGGTTGCCAACGCAGCCGAGGTTGGCCATGTCGGCGACGTTACTTACGTGGAATCGGCGATCGTTAAAGGCATTACGGCCATGGGCTACATGCCGGTCATCGCACCGGTCGGGGTGGACGCGGCCGGGCAGCGCTACAACATTAACGCCGATACCGCGGCGGGCGCCGTCGCTTCCCATCTGGGAGTCGACCGGATGATCGTGGTCACGGACGTGCCTGGCATCCTGAAAGCCGTGGACGGCGAGAAGCAGGTGCTGCCGTCGGTGACGGTGCAGCAAATCGAAGACATGATCGCCAGCGGCGACATTTACGGCGGCATGATTCCGAAAGTTCGGGCCGCGGTGAGCTGCATTCAAGGAGACGTGCAGGAAGTTGTCATCGTGGACGGCAGTGAGCCCCGGGTACTGAGCCGGGTGCTGCAGGGTGAAGTGTTGGGTACCCGCATCGTGCGGGATTAAGATAAAGGTACTTTGAATTTACATCGATAAACGTTTTTCTAATACAGGGGCACAGGGAGGGACCTGCGGCTCCGGGAGAAGGAGTGATTAGGGATGAGTGCAAGCGAACAGGCAAGCTCATTGTTTCAGAACTATGCCAGATATCCGATCAGCCTGGTGAAAGGGCAAGGGAGCTGGCTATGGGACGATAAAGGGAACAAATACCTCGACTTTATGTGCGGTATAGCGGTGACTAATCTGGGCCATGCGCCGAAGAAAGTGACCGAGAAGCTGAAAGCTCAGCTGGATGAGCTGTGGCATGTATCGAACCTGTTCCACATTCCGAACCAGGAAAAAGCAGCTTCTCTGCTGACGGCGAACAGCTGCGCGGATGCGGTGTTCTTCTGCAACAGCGGCGCCGAAGCGAACGAAGCGGCCATCAAGCTGGCCCGCCGCTACCACCAGAAAGTGAAAGGCACCGGACGCTTTGAAATCATCACCTTCCATCAATCCTTCCACGGACGCACGCTGGCTACCCTGACGGCAACCGGCCAGGATAAGGTAAAAGACGGCTTTCTGCCGCTGCCTGCCGGCTTCAAGAGCGTACCGCTGCATGATCTGGACGCGCTGAAAGCGGCCATCGGCCCGGACACTGCCGCGATCATGATCGAGATGGTACTGGCGGAAGGCGGCGTGCTCGTCGTGCAGCCGGACTTCCTGAAGGCAGTGAAGGCGCTGTGCGAACAGCATGGGCTTCTGCTCATCGTCGACGAGGTGCAGACCGGCATGGGGCGTACAGGCAAGCTGTTTGCGTATGAGCATTACGGCATTGAGCCGGATATTTTCACACTCGCCAAAGGCATTGCCAGCGGATTCCCGGCGGGAGCAATGCTCGGCAAAGGCTATCTGAAAGACGCGTTTACGCCGGGCAGCCACGGCTCTACCTTCGGCGGCACGCCGATCGCGACGGCAGCGATGATCGCCACGATCGAGACGATTCTCGAAGATCAACTGCCGCAGCGCGCCGCGGACATGGGCGAGTATTTGATCCAGCAGCTGAACGAAAAGGTGGCTGTGCATCCTTTTGTCAATGAAGTGCGTGGTTTGGGGCTGCTCATCGGCATCGAATGCAAGGAGCCGGTGAACGACATCGTGCTGGAAGGGCAGAAACGCGGTTTGCTGTTCGTGACCGCCGGTCCGAACGTGATCCGCCTGCTTCCGAACCTGTATATTTCCAAAGAAGAAATCGATCAGGCCGTCGGCATGATTGCCGAGCTGATCCATGATCATACCGCAGTAAATAAGGCGTAGCCAGGCAGCATTAGAGCATGCACTGATAAAGGAGGACGTAACGATGTTGAGCCAAACCGGGCTGCTGCAGGATATCGAGCTGAAGGGAAGAGACCTGCTGGAGCTCGACGATTATACGCCGGAGGAAATTCAGTACTTGATCGATCTGGCGATCGAACTTAAGCGCAAGCAGAAAAACGGCGAGGAATACCAGCCGCTGAAGGGCAAAACGATCGGACTTATTTTCGAAAAATCATCCACCCGTACCCGGGTATCGTTCGAGGTGGGGGCGTTCCAGCTCGGAGCCCACGCGCTCTTTTTAAGCAAAAACGATATTCAGCTCGGACGCGGAGAAATTATCAGCGATACGGCGCAGGTGCTGTCGCGTTATCTGGACGGCATCATGATTCGCACCTTCGGGCATCACAATGTGACGGATCTGGCGAAATACGCCTCCGTTCCGGTGATCAACGGCCTTAGCGATCTGGCGCATCCGTGCCAGGTGCTGGCGGATTACCAGACGATCTATGAGCACAAGGGCCAGCTGAAAGGCCTGAAGCTCGCCTACATCGGCGACGGCAACAACATGGCCCATTCCTTGATGATCGGCGGCGCCAAGCTGGGCGTGAACGTATCGATCGCAAGTCCGGAAGGGTACACCCCGGATCCGGCCGTGGTGAAGGCAAGCCAAGAGATTGCCAAGGAGAGCGGCGCGCAGATCGTCGTTACGCACAGTCCGGAAGAAGCAGTGAAGGACGCGGACGTCATTTATACCGATGTATGGGCCAGCATGGGCTTTGAGGAAGAGCAGAAGGTCCGCGAGGCGGCGTTCAAAAACTATCAAGTCGACGAGAAGCTGGCGCAGCTGGCGAAGGCAGACTACCTGTTCATGCACTGCCTGCCGGCACACCGTGGGGAAGAAGTGAGCGAAGGGGTCATCGACGGCAAAAACTCGGTTATTTTCGATCAGGCCGAAAACCGTCTGCACGCGCAAAAAGCGCTGATGGCCGCATTGATGGGTTAAGATTAGTCAGGAGAGGGAGTTAAGACATGGCAAAAGAAAAAATCGTACTGGCGTATTCCGGAGGTCTGGATACGTCGGTCATTCTGAAGTGGCTTAAGGAAACGTATGATGCCGAAATCATCGCATTTACGGCCGATATCGGACAGAAGGAAGAGCTGGACGGTTTGGAGGAAAAGGCACTGGCTACCGGCGCCTCGAAAGTATACATTGACGATCTGCGCGACGAGTTCGCGCAGGATTTCATCTTCCCGATGTTCCAATCGGGAGCGCTGTATGAGGGGCAGTACCTGCTCGGCACGAGCATTGCGCGCCCGCTGATCGCCAAGCGCATGGTGGATATCGCACGCGCGGAAGGCGCAACGGCAATCGCGCACGGCGCAACGGGCAAAGGGAATGACCAGGTGCGTTTCGAGCTGGCGGCTGCGGCACTGGCTCCGGACATCAAAGTTATCGCCCCATGGCGTCTTGAGGAGTTCCGCAACGAGTTCCCGGGACGCGCGGAAATGATCGCTTTTGCCGAGAAGCACGGCATTCCGGTAACAGCCTCTGCGGCGAAGCCTTATTCGATGGACCGCAACCTGCTGCATATCAGCTATGAGAGCGGCGTACTTGAGGATCCTTGGTTTGATGCCAGCGCTCCCGAAAATAAAGACATGTACCTGCTCAGCGTGTCTCCTGAGGATGCGCCGGATGAGGCGGAATACGTGGAGCTCGATTTTGTGCAGGGCAACTGTGTCGCCATTAACGGTGAGAAGCTGAACCCGCTGGCCGTGATGGAGCGGCTCAACGAGCTCGGCGGCAAGCACGGCATCGGCCGCGTGGACATGGTGGAGAACCGCTTTGTCGGCATGAAGAGCCGCGGTGTGTATGAAACGCCAGGGGGCACGATCCTGTTCACCGCGCACCGCAAAATGGAATCGATCACGATGGACCGTGAAGTGATGAACCTGCGCGACAGCCTGATCACCCGTTACAGCACGCTCGTGTACAACGGCTTCTGGTTCGCACCGGAACGTCTGGCACTGCAGGCGCTCGTAACCGAAAGTCAGAAGAACGTGACCGGTACGGTGCGCGTGAAGCTGTACAAGGGCAATATCATCGCCGCCGGCGTGAAGAGCCCGGTCAGCCTGTACAACCCGGACATCGCTACGATGGAAGCCGATCCGACCCAAGCGTACGATCAAGGGGATGCTACCGGCTTCATCCATTTGAACGCCCTGCGTCTTAAAGTCGGCACAGGTGTGGCACAGAACAAATAATTTTTCCATGATATAATCAACAGCACAAGCATGTCGTAGGGAGGCCGTTCCTTGTCGGTCACGGGAAGGAGCGGCCCTCTGCTGTCAAGCAAGAGGGGAGAGAACGATAGTGGGCAAACTGTGGGGAGGGCGCTTTACGAAGCAGACCAACCATCTGGTAGACGAATATACGGCTTCAATCGGTTTTGACCAGGCGCTCGCCGAGGAGGATATTCAAGGCAGCCTGGCTCATGTGACGATGCTGGGCAAATGCGGAATCGTTCCGCAGGAAGACGTGGAGACGATCAAGGCGGGGCTGCAAACCGTGTTGGATAAAATCCGCCGCGGCG
This sequence comes from Paenibacillus sp. S28, assembly GCF_016624415.1. Lineage (NCBI taxonomy): Bacteria > Bacillati > Bacillota > Bacilli > Caryophanales > Paenibacillaceae > Paenibacillus > Paenibacillus sp. S28. Next base: position 27,233 of record NZ_JACVTM010000023.1, read on the forward strand.
AAATCGAGTTTTCGGTGGCGGACGAGGACATCCATATGAACGTGGAGAAAAATCTGATCGCCGAGATCGGCCCGGTTGGCGGCAAGCTGCATACGGGACGCAGCCGGAACGATCAGGTGGCGACCGATATGCACTTGTATTTGCGCAAACGGGTCGTCGAGCTGGCCGGCATGCTGCATGAGCTGCAAAAGTCGCTGATCGGACAAGCAAGGGATAACCTGGATACGATCATCCCGGGGTATACGCATCTGCAGCGGGCACAGCCGATTCTGTTCGCCCATCATCTGATGGCGTACGTCTCCATGTTCCAGCGCGATATTGAGCGCCTTATGGACAGCTACAAGCGCATCAACGTCCTGCCGCTCGGCGCCGGTGCCCTGGCCGGGACGACGTTCCCGATCGACCGCCATTTCGTGGCGGAGCAGCTGCAGTTTGACCGGGTCTACGAGAACAGTCTGGATGCGGTCAGCGACCGCGATTTTATCGTGGAGTTCCTGTCCCACGCGTCCATCATCATGATGCATCTCTCCCGCCTGTCCGAAGAGCTGGTGCTGTGGAGCAGCACGGAGTTTAACTTTATCGAGCTGGACGACGCCTTCTGTACCGGCAGCAGCATCATGCCGCAGAAGAAAAACCCGGACGTGCCGGAGCTGGTTCGCGGTAAAACCGGCCGCGTGTACGGCAACCTGATGGGCCTTCTGACGGTGCTCAAGTCGCTGCCTTTGGCGTACAACAAGGATATGCAGGAAGACAAGGAAGGCATGTTCGACACGGTGGCCACGCTGGAGGGAGCCCTGCAGCTGTTTGCGCCGATGATCGCGACAATGAAGGTGAACAAGAGCCGCATGCGCGAAGCGGTCAACCAGGACTTCTCGAACGCGACGGACATCGCCGACTTCCTCGTGGGCAAAGGACTGCCGTTCCGCCAGGCGCATGAAGTCATCGGCAAAACGGTGCTGTACTGCATCCAGCAGGGCAAGTACCTGCTTGACCTGACGATGGAGGAGTTCCAGCAGTTTTCGCCGCTGTTCGACGACACGATTTATGAGGTGCTGCGGCCGGAAACCGTCGTTAACGCCCGCAATGTGTACGGGGGCACGGCGACGGATCAGGTGGCTGAAGCGATTAAGCGGGGTGAGGTGCTGCTCAGCATGACAGAGCAGTGGCTTGCCGAGCACGTATAAACGATAACCGTTACGGTGTGGTTATGTGATTGAGCCTGATTTGTCTTTAGGCAGACGGACTATTTTTTAGCAGAGGAATACTAAATTGCAGATCAGAAATAGCAGATAGAAAAAGGCGCTTCCCTTGTGGAGGCGTCTTTTTTCGTTGAGTCCCCCATATTTTTCATTTGCCGTATTTACAACGTAACAATGTTATGTTACATTATTTCTGCGAGGAGGATGTGCAATGAACGAAGAAGAGATTTCTAAAAAGGAACTGCTGGAGCTGACCGGAATTTCCTATGGACAGCTGTACCGCTGGAAGCGGAAAAACCTCATTCCCGAGGAATGGTTTATCCGCAAGTCTTCCTTCACGGGACAGGAGACCTTTTTTCCGAAGCAAAAAATACTGCAGCGCATAGACCGCATTCTCAATATGAAGGACGGTTTGTCCCTCGACGAACTGGCCGATGTGTTTTCGCCGAGCTCCGGCGAAGTATCGATCACCCCGGGCGAGCTTTTACAACGTAACATTGTTACAAATATGACGCTGGATCTGTTCGAACAGGAGCTGGGGAAGCAGGACGTGCTGACGTTCGCCGACATTCTCTCGGTCTATGTACTGGAGAAGCTGCTGAGGAGCGGAGAAATAACCCGGGATGAAGGCAAGATGCTGTTATCCCTCATGCGGGATCATTACGCTAAAGTGGCAAGCAGACCGTGCGAGCTGGCGCTCGTCCGCAAAATGGGCGTGCCGCTGCTGCTGCTCATCGAGACTACCGAGCATGTATATGTGGACCGGGATGCCAAGTGGGTGTTCCGCCTGCCTTTAAGGGGCTGTATCGAGGAATTGAAATTAAAAATCAACCAATCGGAGGTTTGAGGCGATGGAGCGGGAACAAAGACATGACATGTCGATGTCGGGCATCGGGACAGTGGCGTCCGGTGTGTATAAAAGGGTTAGGATTGACGGGATCAGCAAGGTGAAGGGAGATATCGACTGCATTACGCTGGATTCCAACGGCACCCTGAACATTTCGGGTTCGGTGCTTGGGGAAACGGTCAAGATCAACGGGACGATGTCGATCGGCGGCAATTTATCGGCCGAACGTTTGATTCTGGACGGCATGGGATCGGTCAAAGAGATGACCCGCTGCAGCGAATCGGCTGCGATCAACGGCCAGGTCACCCTGGAAAAGGGACTCAACAGTGAGAAAGTGGAAGTGTCGGGCAGCCTGAAGTCGAGAGGGGACGTGCAGTGCGAGATGCTTTCGGTTCACGGCGGCTTTAACGTGGATGGGCTGGTGAACGCCGGCGAGATCGACTTAAAGATGAGCCTGGCCAGCAAAGCCAAGGAAATTGGCGGGGATCATATTACCGTGCGTCGGTTGAAGAAAGCGCCTATTTTGCTGCAGTTGGCCCCGGTCTTCAACAACCGCCTGAAGGCCGATCTCATTGAAGGGGACTTCGTGGACCTGGAATATACCGAAGCGGATGTCGTCCGCGGCAGCGAAGTGAGAATCGGCCCCGGCTGCAAAATCGGCAGAGTCGAATACAAGGTCGACTTCAAGCGGGACGGAGACGCTCAGGTCGGATCGGCGAAGCAGATCTGAAGCAGCGTTGAAGCAGATCTGAATCTGCGCTGAAACCAGCTGTTAGGCAGCAATAGAGCAAAGTCCCAACAGGGGTGCATTAGATAACATTCAGGGAATGCCCGGACGACCGGGTATTCATAAGGGAGGAAAAGGTCATGACAGCAAATGGAAACCGCCAAGGGCTTGGCGATATCAAAATAACGGGCAGCGGGAGCTCGGGAGGCGGAACCTTTAACCAGGTCAAAATTATGGGTGACGCGGAAATCAGCAGTACGGCGGATTGCGGGCTGTTTAAATGCCTGGGTACGGCTCAGGTGAACGGCTCCCTGATCGCGGAAACCGCATCCGTCAACGGAACGCTGAACGTCCGGGAGAACCTTCAGGGCGGACTGCTGAAGTCTCAGGGCGAGGTAAGCGTTTCCGGGGATCTGCAGTTGAAAAGCATCAGCATTAACGGCGAGCTGGCCGTCGGCGGCAATGTGTCTTCGGATTTCGTCAAGATCAACGGCGGCCTTCGGGCGGCGTCCGGCCAGACAGAGGAGCTGCTCGTGCGGGGCGTGGTGGAAGTCCCGGGCATGCTGAACGGCGAGCTCGTCGAGATTAAAATGTATGGACCGAGCCGGATCGGAGAGCTCGTAGGTGCCAAGATCACCGTCAAGAAAGGGCTGGAGATTCCGCTGTTCGGGAAGATGACTTCCCATTACGACGGCGGGGATCTGAGCGCGGAGAGCATTGAAGGCGACGTCGTTTATCTGGAGAACACCAAGGCTGCCGTCGTCCGGGGCAGAAGGGTGAACATCGGCATCGGATGCGAGATCGGACTGGTGGAGTATACGGACGAATTCAAGCAGGACACGGCGGCAAGTGTAGGCCGGTTTGTCCGGCTGGGATAGGATATTTTACAAATAACATAAAGGGGTAGTGCGTGATATGGCAGAGAAAAAGAACAGGCTGGGTCTGATCGTCGCCGGACTGCTGCTCGGCGTGCTGATCGCCGCGATGGACAACACGATTGTCTCCACCGCAATGGGGACGATCGTCGGCGAGCTGGGCGGTCTGGATCAATTCGTCTGGGTCACCTCCGCGTATATGGTGGCAGAGATGGCCGGCATGCCGATCTTCGGCAAATTGTCCGATATGTATGGAAGGAAAAGATTTTTCGTATTCGGGATCATCATGTTCCTGCTGGGTTCGGCCTTGTGCGGGACGGCGCACAGCATTACTGAGCTGAGCATTTACCGGGCAATTCAGGGAATCGGCGGCGGGGCGCTGGTGCCGATTGCATTTACGATCGTGTTTGATATTTTCCCGGTGGAGTCCAGAGGCAAGATGGCGGGCATGTTTGGCGCCGTATTCGGGGTGTCGAGTTTGTTCGGGCCGCTTCTCGGGGCGTATATCACCGATTATCTGGAGTGGCGCTGGATTTTCTATATTAACCTGCCTTTAGGTATTGCAGCCTTTCTGCTGGTGGTGCTGTTCTATCATGAGTCTCATGAGCATTCCAAGCAAAAGATCGACATTTGGGGAGCCGCTACGCTGGTGGGCTCCGTGGTCAGCCTGATGTTCGCGCTGGAGCTGGGCGGCAGCAAATATGCCTGGGATTCACCGGTCATTATCGGACTGTTCGCCGCATTTGCCGTGCTGATGATCGTTTTCCTGGCCGTGGAGGCCAAGGTGGCCGAACCGATCGTGTCCTACGACATGTTCCGCAAGAGACTGTTCGCCTTCAGCAGCGCAGCGGCCTTGTTCTATGGGGCGGCTTTCATTACCGCAGCCGTGTACATTCCGATTTTCGTGCAAGGGGTAATGGGTGGAAATGCAACTAACTCTGGATTGATACTACTTCCGATGACACTGAGTTCCGTAGTTGCCTCGCAAATAGGGGGCATGCTGTCCACCAAAATGTCGTTCCGCAGCGTCATGATCCTGTCGGCGGTCATTTTCGGCGGCGGCATGCTGCTGCTCGGCACGATTACGCCGGAGACGACGCGGACGATGCTGTCCATCTATATGCTGGTCGCCGGCTTCGGGATGGGATTTTCATTCTCCGTGCTCGGGATGTCGGCCATCCAGGGTGTGGACGCCAGACAGCGGGGCTCGGCCAACTCGACGATTTCCTTCCTGCGCTCACTGGGAATGACGGTGGGGATTACGATCTTCGGCATCATCCAGCGAAATGACTTCCATGACCGGCTGAGCAGCACCTTGGGCGGAACTTCCGGCCAGAATATGCCGGCCACGATGGATCCGCAGCAGATGCTTTCTCCGGAGCGCAGAGCGCTTATTCCGGCACCGGTCATGGAGAAGATCAGCAGCGCGCTGTCCGTCTCCGTGGACCATGCGTTTCTGTGGGCCGTGATACCGGCGGCGCTGGCGCTCGTTTCGGTCTCCCTGATGGGCGGATCACGGCTGCAAATGTCCCAGATGGGACCGGGAGCGCGTAAGGATGGGGCGCATCATTAATGAAAACGTGATTTGGAGACTTTCTTTCTTGGACGTGAAGAAGCTGGGGCGAGCCCTGGTTTCTTCTTTTATTTTGGCAGATGCTTGCAATGCACGGTGTATGTATCTACGTATTTCTAGTCCTTAACGGAGTGATCAGATAAACAAGGGACTCATTTGTAGAAGCAGCAGTAACGATCAAGGGTTTTAAAGGACTTGCATATTGAATGCTGATCCATTCGCTGTCAATTACACGTATGATGTCCTGCATATACTTCCCGTTGAAAGCAATACGAAATGGCTCCCCTTGAAAGTCCTGCACAGGAGTAGTCTCATGAACATCGCCAACTTCTGGCGTATTGGAGCTTAATTCCAAGGAATGGGGTGTTCCATTCAGCAGAACCGTTTGCCCGCCCGCAACCAAATTAACCCGCTCGATCGCGCTGAGGAGGGCTGCCGAGGAAACCCGAAGTTCTGTTACATATGCGGCGTTGGTCATCGTTTCCATTGGCGGGAAGGATCCGGTCATTAGGGGAATGTAAGCCGCGAGATCTTGATTCTGTATAACCATCCGGTGATTGCTGAAGGAGATCCGCAGCTTCTCTCCGGACAGCAGCTTGGAGACATGCTTTAAATATGCGGAAGGTATGATGACCTCAACTTCATTGCTCAGATTGCGTTCAAGATGGATTGTGCATGAAGCCAGGCGCACACCGTCTGTAGCCATCAGCTTCATTGAGCCATTTGTAATGTGAAACAGGGCGCCGGTTAATACTGGCCTGGCTTCATTGGATCTGGCGGATGCAAAAACGACCTGCTGAACCATTTTTTTAAATTGAGAGCTCGATAGCTCCACATCCAACAGGTGGTTTCCGAGGTCTGGAACGGAACAGCTATCCTCTGGATCCATTCCGTAGAGTCGGAATAAAGTACTGCCCGAGCTAATCTTTAATAGGAAAGGCGGCTGTGTTTCCAGGGTCACGACTCCGGCAGGCAGCTTGCGAATCATGTCCGCAAATAGACGCGAAGGCACGGCAATGGACTCCGTTTGACAGTGTCCCTCATCGAGTGGAAGCTTTGCTTGAATGACCATTCCCGAGCTTGTTCCTGATGCAAGAGTCAGTCCATTCAGACTCGTATGTAAATGAATCATAGAGTTCTGCGGTTGTGCCGAGGATGCCGAAACTGCGACGGCAACCTGTTGAACGGTTTGAGCCAGAAGATCACCTGGGATACGGACGAACACGGGCGTCACCTTTTTCTTTTAATTTTGGTCGGAAAAATAATGTTCGATCATTCCACGCAGAACTTCGGACCGAGTAAACTGATGGTCGTCACAATAGGCATCAAGGCGGCTCCATGTTGCCTCGGATAAAGTTAACGATACTTTGCGGGTCGTCCCGATCCCTTTTCTGCCTGCTCCTCGGCGTGCTCCGCCACGGGTAAACATGAAGCTCAACTGCCCTTCCTCATCGGGGATGCCGATTTTTACTTTGTTGCGCGGCTCCATGATCATGCCTCCTGTTTGAATAAGGTAACCTATTTCAAATATTTTCTAATATTAATCTATCACAGTTCGAAAGTGTTGGGCAAGAAGCACTCCTTTTAGCGCCAAGCGAATCAACCCACCCAAAACGGGGTATAAAAGGGTAAAAGAAGCGAAAAGGAGTGAGTGTCATGAAAATCATTATTACGCAGGCGGAAGCGGTCGAGAAGGGCATCTGGGGCGAAGTCATGAAGATGTTCGGCGTCGAGGCCGAAGAGGAAGTGTGGCCAAGCGAGGAATACATTATGACGGAGGAGCAGGCGCGCCGGATCGGGATTATTCAGTAGAGCTCACATATGATTATAAAAAGGGTGTCTCCAGCGGTTTCGTTAAACCGGCGGAGGCACCCTTTTGCTTCGTTTGGATTATAGCTGACAATCCATTGCTGCCCTTCAACTGCCCTCAGAAGTTCGGCCCGCTTACGCCGTCCTCCACGATTTGCTCTTCGGACCCCGGTGCAGGGCTGCCCTCTCCCGAATCTTCCGTATGGACCGCGATCAGCCGGTTTTGCGGACGGTACGTATCACGGGAAATACGTTTGCGCGATACCTCCTTGCCGTCTACTTTCTTGATTTGATAAGTCTCGACGACGTAGCCGGGTTTGCCGCTCTGCAGGATCTCCTGGCCGCCGACCGGAAGGGTCGGATTCTGCACGAACTTCTCGGTGACCGGGAGAGTTTCGACCGTGCGGGACATGAGGTCATAGGTGACATTTTTCGGGAAGGTGCCAAAAAATTTGACGATCAGATTCCGATCCTTGACTTCGGCCTGAATCAGCAGCGACTTCCCGGTATTGTTCCGGAAGCGGAAGTTGATCGAGCCTTCGGCAAACGTAGCGTCCTGCCCTTTCGGCAGGTAACTGACCGGCAGGGAATGGTTGCGCCGCTCGACGATTTCAAGCCCGGTCCGGACCGCCGCATTGTACACGGTGCTGGACACCTGGCAGATGCCTCCGCCTACACCGGGCACCAGCTTCCCGTTCAGGATGACCGGCGCCTCCTGGAACCCGTATTTTTCCTCCGCCTTGGCAATGACCTTGCTGTAGTCAAACACGTCACCCGGCTTCAGCACCATGCCGTTCACCGCTTTGGCTGCGGAATCGACATTGTATACCCTTCCCGGCCCGCTCGAACCGAGCCCGGTGGAGAACTCGATGATTTTTCGCTCGATTCCTTCTTCCTTGAGGCTGCCGATCGTGACGTTCGGCACCATCCGGTACAGGGGGAGGTCCAGGCTGAGCTTGGGCTTTTCACCGCCGGCAATCAGGGCGAAGTCCTTCGGAATCAGCGCTGTCATCTGCTCCTTGAGCGTGTTCCAGTCAATCCGCGAGACCGAAACCTCCGGCGTGTACACGACCTCGTCTTTCCCTGAGATCCGCCGTGTGGCTTCCACCGGAAGGCCGAAGTGCTCCTGCTCCCACTCCGGTGTAAATTTCTCCTTTAGCGCGGAAATGTCCCAGTGGGGCACGATGTTCCAGTCCGTCTGAAAATGCCAGCGGTATTTCAGCTGGTCCAGCCAGCTCCCTTCATGCAGCTTCGCAACCGCCTCTTTAAAGGCGTCCGCTTCAAACGAAACGCCGGCTTCCTTCAGCGTCAGTTGGGCATCGGGAATGCCTTTGGCGGCCACGGACAGCGTCAAGGGAATGCTCTCCACCTGTCTGAGACGGGCGTCCAGCAGCTTAAGCGCCTCATCTGAATCTTTTCCTCCGAGCGGGTAGCCGGCAACCTGGATCTTATCCGGAAGGGTGTTTTGTCCGATATAAAGATGTACCCACCCGGCGGTGACGGAACCGATCAGCAGGATGCTGGCGATAATGATCAGGCTCAAATGAATTTTTTTCATAGGGTTCCCACCTCTTTCGCTTCCTCTTCATCGTGATTGATGCTGTCTTTCCATATATATGTAGGCAAAGTGGAAAAATTTCGGGTACTCAAAAGGTAACAATTTTGTTACAATGAAACACATCGTGATGATTCCTACGCTTTTTTAAAGGAATTAGCTGGAATGTGTCGAATTTATAATGGCTGATTATGTAATTAGGAAGTGATGAACGAAGTGATTGAAATGCAGGACGTATGGAAGACCTACCAGAATGGAACTCATGCATTGCAAGGCGTATCGGTCAAGATCGACCGCAACGAATTCGTATACGTCGTCGGACCGTCCGGCGCAGGCAAATCGACATTCATGAAGCTTATTTATAGAGAAGAAGTGCCGACCAAAGGACAAATCTCTGTGAACGGTTTTAATATCGGCAAGCTGAAGCAGCGGAAAATTCCGTATGTGCGCCGGAATATCGGCGTCATTTTTCAGGATTTCCGCCTTCTTCCGACGCTTTCGGCATATGAAAACGTGGCTTTTGCCATGGAAGTCATCGAAGCTCCGAAGCGGCAGATGAAAAAGCGCGTGATGGAGGTGCTGGATCTGGTTGGACTGAAGTCCAAAGCCACCCGCCTTCCGGCGCAGCTGTCCGGGGGAGAGCAGCAGCGGATCGCGATCGCCAGAGCCATTGTGAACAACCCGGCGGTCATTATTGCGGACGAGCCTACCGGCAACCTGGACCCCGAAACGTCATGGGGCATCATGCAGCTGCTTGATGAGATCAATTTCCGCGGAACGACCATCGTCATGGCCACCCACAACAAGGAGATCGTGAACACGATGCGCAAGCGCGTCATCGCGATCGAGCACGGCAACATTGTACGCGACCAGCAGAGAGGGGAATACGGGTATGACTTTTAACACCTTTCTGCGGCATTTGCGGGTCGGGTTTAACAGCATCTTCCGCAACGGGTGGATGACCGTAGCCTCTGTTACCTCCATCGTGGTATCCCTGTTCGTGCTCGGGGTATTTATCATCCTGGTGCTCAATGTCAACGCTTTGGCCGACAAGGCCGATAAACAAGTGCAGATCCGCGCTTATCTCAACCTGAACGTCGACCAGAAGCTGCGCGAGAAGGTGCAGAACGAAATCTCCGCGATGCCGGAGGTCAGCAAAGTGCAGTTTATTTCCAAAGAGCAAGGCCTCGCCGATTTCCGCAACAGTATGGGAGACGAGGGGAAGGAGCTGCTGGAAGGCTTCAGCAAGGATAACAACCCGCTGCCGGACACGATTATGGTCGAGGTGATCGAGCCGACGACGGTTCCGTTCGTCGCCCAGAAGATCGAGGCGCTGAACACGAGCCATACGGAGCAGCCGATCATGAAAGTGAAGTACGGCAAAGGCACAATCGAAACGCTGTTTAAAGTGACGCGCCTGGTACGCAACATCGGGTTTATTTTCGTGGCCGGCCTCGCCGTCATGTCGATGTTCCTGATCTCCAACACCATTCGCGTCACGATTCTCGCCCGCCGCCGGGAAATCAGCATTATGAAGCTGGTCGGGGCGACGAATTATTTTATCCGCTGGCCGTTCTTCGTGGAGGGCACCCTGATCGGACTGATCGGGTCCGTCATCACGGTGGCGCTGCTGTTCGTCGGTTATGACCGGCTGGCCGCCTCCATCGGCTCGGATTTTACGCTCCAGATGTCCCTTCTCCCGCTGAGCCAGCTGTGGCAGTGGGGAGGATTACTGATTGTCCTCGGCGTGCTGATCGGCATGTGGGGAACGACCCTATCTATTCGCAAATTTTTGAAGGTATAAGAACAAGAACGATAAGCAGCTGACGGAGAGTCTTGGTTATACAGGAGAAACTTTTGGAAAAGGACGGGGAACGCAAGTTGAAAAAGATCGCCACATGTTTGGCCGTAGTTATGATCGCAGCGGCTGTATTTCAGCCTTCGGAAGGTCTGGCAAAGAAAAAGACGGTCGATGAGATCGACCATGAACTGAGAGTGCTGCAGCAGCAGGCGAAGACCGCCAAGCAGCAGAAGAGCAAGGCGGAAGCCCAGAAACAGGAAGCGCAGCATTACAAAAATAAAACGACGCAAAACCTGCAGTACGTTATGAACCAGATTAGTACGGTGAGCAACACGATGACCAAATTGACGGTTCAAATTGACGACACGCAGGACAAGCTCCATCAGACCGCAGCCGAGCTGGATGCTGCCGAGGAGCGGATCCAGTCGCGGGAGAAAATGCTGGAGTCCCGGGTACGTCTTATGTATACCGACGGCAACGTATCCTATTTGGAGGTGCTGCTCTCATCGACCAGCTTCTCCGATTTCCTGGAGCGGGCAGACGCTCTTAAGGAATTCGTAGACCAGGACAAGGACTTGCTGGAGCAGCACAAGAAGGATAAGGCGCTGGTGCTGGCTAAGAAAAAGGAACTGGAGTCGGATTACGCCAAAGCCAAGGATTTGTATGCCCAGATGGAAGACCAGAAGGCCATTCTGGCTGAAAACGAGCGGCAGAAGCAGATTCTGATCGCACAGTACGACCAGAAGATTGAAGAATCCGACGACACCAGTGAAGAGCAGGATCAGCTGCTCGTCACGCTCGTCAGCAAGCGTGCTTCCCTGGAGCAGGAGAAGAACAAGCTGAAGGCCGAAGAAGCGGCGAGAAGGGCGGCGGCAGCCAAGGCGGCTGCTGCGAAGAGAGCGGCTGCAGCAGCTGCGGCAGCGGCTAAGAAGAGGAGCGCGACAACGACGGTTGAAAGCTCGGGCGGCTTCTCGGGCAGCGGCGGACCGCTGTATATGCCGGTTAGCGGAGCCCGCATTTCTTCGTCTTTCGGCCGAAGAGTCCATCCGGTTACGGGGGAAGTCGGCAAGATGCATAAAGGGGTGGACCTTGCCGTTCCGCAGGGAACGCCGATCCACGCCGCTGAAACAGGAACCGTCACGCTGGCCGAATGGTGGAGCGGTTACGGGTACTGTGTCATCATCGATCATGGGGACGGAATGTGGACCCTCTATGGACATATACGTGAAGGCGGTATTAAAGTAAAGGTAGGCGAGCATGTCAGCCGCGGTCAGGTGATTGCAGAATCCGGCGCAACGGGACAAGTCACGGGGCCTCACCTTCATTTTGAAGTCCGTCAGAATGGAACGCCTGTGGACCCGATGCCGTATCTGTAGACCGTATAAATATTCCGTACAAGCCGAACATATACTAGGATGGTTAAGTCTGGTCATAAGAGGTTCGGCCGGAAAATAAAAGGCGGTGAAACTTACTTTGAAGAAACGTACGGTCGCATTGTTGGTCGTCGTAGGTATGCTGTTGGGAAGCGTACTGACCCTCGTGTTAACAAGCGCAAGCTTTGCGAATCAGGCCTCGACGGGCCAGGGCGTGCTAGCGAGCGTGGTCAGCGGCGGCTTGAAGCAGGATGAAGCGAAGAAAATCGGTACGGCTCTGGATCTCATCCAAGGCAATTATTACGAGGATGTGGACCGGAGCAAACTGGTGGACGGTGCCATCAACGGCATGATGGAATCGCTGGAAGATCCGTACTCGACTTATATGGGTAAGCAAACGGCACAGGAATTTGAGGAGAGCATCGAGGGCTCGTTCAGTGGCATCGGTGCCGAAGTGTCCTCGGAAGACGGCAATGTCGTCATCGTGTCTCCGATCAAGGGATCGCCTGCGGAAAAGGCAGGACTCCGCGCCAAGGACATCATCCTGACGGTGAACGGAGAATCGCTGAGCGGGCTTGAGCTGAACGATGCGGTTTCGAAAATCCGCGGTCCGAAAGGCAGCGAGGCGAAGCTGACGGTCCGCCGCAGCGGCGTATCGACGCCGCTTCAGTACACCATCGTGCGCGACGATGTCGATCTGGAGACCGTCAATGCCCACATGGAACCGGGTAAGGTAGGCGTGATTGAAATTACCCAGTTCTCCCTGAACACGGGTGATCGCTTCAAGGAAGAGTTGGCGAAGCTCGAGAGCGAAGGCATGAAGGGCCTCGTCATCGATGTCCGGAACAATCCCGGCGGCGTGCTGTCCGTCGTGATCGATATCGCCGAGCAATTCGTGCCGAAAGGCAAGCTGATCGTTCAGGTTGAAGACAAGAACAAGAAGCGCGAAAAGAGCGAGTCCAAGGGAACGGGCAAAGACTATCCGGTCGCCCTCCTGATGAACAAGGGAAGCGCCAGCGCATCCGAAATTCTGGCAGGTGCCTTGCAGCAATCGGCTGGAGCGAAGCTGATCGGTGAAAACTCCTTTGGTAAAGGAACCGTACAGACGAGCTTCGACAAGCAAATGGGTGACGGCAGCCTGCTCAAGATTACGATCGCGAAATGGCTGACGCCAAACGGCAGCTGGATCCACAAGAAGGGGATCAAGCCTGACATTGCGGTGGATCAGCCGGATTACTTCTCGGTGGCTCCGATCAACAAGGACAAATCGCTGGAATACAACATGAATAGCACTGACGTGAAGAGTGCGCAGATCATGCTGGACGGCCTTGGCTTCAAGCCTGGACGCAAAGACGGATTCTTCGATGAGAAAACCGCGGCGGCCGTCAAGTCGTTTCAAAGCAGCGCGAAGCTGAGCGCGAACGGAGTTATTGACGCGAAGACGGCGGAAGCACTCGAGAACGCGCTGATCGAGCACATCCGCGATCCGAAATACGATAATCAATTGAACCGCGGGATCGACGAGGTGCGGAAGGAAATTGCCGCTGCCGCGTCGAATCGTTAAGAAGGCTGATCTTTAGCCTTCTTTTTTTCTTGCGTCTGATGTCTGTCCTGGATATGCGTAAATGTCATGGTAAAGGAGCGTGGTGACGGATTGGATGTCGCATTGGAACTGCTGTGGAAGTTAGGGGATGCTTTGTTACAGCTGCTGACGCAGCCGTTTTATTATATTTCGATCATTTTGATGGCACTTGTGTACCGTAGGCAGGTGCTGCTGGAGAGAAAGCTGTTCTCCGTCCGGCTGCACAGCTGGGGGCTTCAGACATGGCGGACCTTCTGGGGCGGACTACTGGCCGGGATTGGTGTCTCGGTGGCCGCGGCGTTTTTGGGAATTTCGCTGACTACGGAAGCGGTGATCTGCATTTGGGTGGTAGCCATCGTGCTGCTGCTGTTCCGGGTAAGGTATTTATGCTTTGCTTACGCCATCGGGATCTTGGGCGTGATTCAGTTTGTTTTGGGGCTGTTTTCCTGGAGTCCGGACGGGCTTCTGAAAACGGTGAAGGATACGGTAGCGGGTCTGGATATTCCTGCCCTGCTTGCCCTGGTCGCGGTGCTGCACTTGGCTGAGGCTCTGCTTATCCGCCTGCAGGGAGCGTCCTTTGCTAATCCGCTCTTTATTGAAGGGAAGCGAGGCAAGCTCGTTGGAGGCTATCAGATGCAGGTATTCTGGCCGATTCCTCTGTTTCTGCTGATTCCGGGAGCTTCGGATACCGTTCTGCCTTGGACGCCTTTATTTGGCGGAGACGGATGGAGCGGCGGCTTCAGCATGATGGCGCTGCCGGTGGTGATCGGCTTCAGCGAAATGACGCAGAGCCTGCTTCCGCAGGTGAAGGCCGATCGGACGTTCAAACGCCTCCTTATCTATGGCGTCGTACTGCTGGCTTTTAGCATTCTGTCGGCTTGGTGGAGCCCGCTCGCCCTTGTGGCGGCCTTGATCGCCTTTGTGCTTCATGAAGGGCTGGCGTGGTACAGCCGGTATGAGGAGCAGCACCGGAGCCCGGTGTTTGTCCATCCTGCGCAGGGGCTGAAGGTGCTGGCCGTCATTCCGGGAAGCCCTGCCGAAGAGCTGGGCATTGCTGCTGGCGAATCGATTATGAAGGTCAACGGCGTGACGATCCGGTCCAAGGAGCAGCTGCATCTGGCGATCCGCAAAAACCCGGCCTTCTGCAAGCTGGAAGTGCAAAACCTGCAGGGTGAAGTCAAGTTCCTGCAGCGGGCGATCTACGACGGGGATCATCACCAGCTGGGCGTTATCCTGGCTCCGGACCCGGATGCCGGTGTGGCGCTGGTGCTGAAGCCGGTCAATCTGTTTCAGCTGATCGGCATGAAAATTCATGCCCGCAGCAAGTCGTCCACCCCTGCATCGCATGATGCGCGGGAAGCCGACATGTAAGGCAAGAACGCAAAAAGATGCGTGGGAGCTCTGAAGCTTCCACGCTTTTTTTGTCTTTATGAAAGGACCAACGGGTGGTTTACTGGCGAAACAGGAGGTTACGGATTATTCCTGAAGCTGGCGGAGGACGATGATCTCTACCCGGCGGTTTTTCTGCCTTCCGGCTTCGGTGCCATTATCCCCGACAGGACGCGTGTCGCCGTATCCGGCGTACTGGAACTCGTCCGGGTTCAGATGCTTTTGATCGAGGAAAAACCGCAGGACCGACAGCGCCCGCGCTCCGGAAAGCTCCCAATTGTCCTTGTAATTCGAAGCATGCACGATCGGCAGATTGTCCGTGTGACCCTCGATGCTGATCACCGTGCTCAGGTTCTTGAACAGGCTGGCGAGCTTGTCCAGCACCGGTGCCGAGCCGGGCTTTAGGTCCGCTTTACCGACATCAAACATAAATTGGTCGCTCAGCGTAATGGAGATGCCTTGAGGCTCGTCCGCTACAAATATCTGGTCCTCCAGCCGGTTATCTTTCACATACTGCGAAATAACCTGCATCAGGTTCTGGAGCTCCTGCTCCTGCTTGCGGAAGGCAAGCTCACGTTCGGTCAGTTCCTGAGAACCGCTATTCTGCGGTTTTTTGGCCGTGTCGGGATTTCGATGCGTATTTTTGTCCGCTTGACCTGTGATGCCGGATCCCTTCTCGAGGATCGAGTCGCCGCTTTTGAACGTATGCTGCAGGGATTGTGTGATCGCTTCGTACTTCTCAACGTCCAGCCGGCTCATCGCGAACATCATGACGAAAAAGATCAGGAGCAGCGTGATCAGGTCCGCATAAGTGATCAGCCAACGGTCCCGGCCGCCGTCTCCTTCGCTTTTCCTCCGGCCCTGGCGTCTATTCCGCTGTCTCATCGATGAATTCCTCCTTCACGGCAGGGGCATGATAGCTGTCCACCGGTGTGAAGGAAACGAGCTTTTTGCGCACCATGTTGGGGTGCTCGCCGTTCTGAATCGCCAGAATGCCCTGCATCAAAAGTTCCAATTGCTGAATTTCATCGGCGCTGCGGGACTTAATTTTCGACGCAATGGGTAAAAAGATAATATTGGCGCTCGCCACGCCGTATAACGTAGCGGTAAAAGCAACCGCGATCGACGGCCCGAGATCGGTTGGTTCGGACAAGCTGCCGAGGACATGGATCAGCCCCATAACGGTGCCGATAATACCCATGGTCGGGGCGTAGCCGCCTGCGGACTCGAATATTTTGGCGTAGTTTTCATGCTTTTGCTCTACAGCGTCCATTTCGAGCTCCATAATCTGTTTGATCTGGGATTCTTCCGTTCCGTCGACGACCAGCTGAATGCCTTCGCGAAGGAACGAGTTGTGATGGTCCATCGCCATTCTTTCAAGGGAGAGCACCCCATTGCGTCTGGCCGCCGTGGCCATGCCAACCAAGTCTTCGATCAGCTGGTTCGTATCCTCGGCCGGTTTGCTGAAGGCAAAGCGCAGCGCTTTGGGAATCGTCTTGAGCCGGTGAAGCGGGTAACTGACAACGACAGCGGCAATAGTTCCCCCGAATACGATCAGGGCGGCCGCTGCCTGCATTAATCCATTAATCTGACCTCCTTCCCATAAAAAGCCACCTACCAGCGCGGCAAGTCCCGCCAGGATGCCCAGTATTGTTGTGATTTCCATGTTGTGCTATCACTCCTGTTCATGAGTTAGGGTTTGCATACGGCACTTGATCAGAGTATAATAGACGGGAACAAATATTCTTATTTCAACAATGATTTCCTATAGCTTATATCGGGAAATCTCGACATATAGTTTAGAATATCTATTTTAGATGATAAGGGTGATGTTGGGCAATGAGCGATATTGTCGTCAGTACCAAGACGTTTGAGCTTGAGTCGGAATACACACCGCAGGGCGACCAGCCGAAGGCCATTACCGAGCTGGTGGAAGGCCTGAAGCAGGGGAAGAAGCATCAGACGCTGCTCGGTGCGACCGGTACCGGCAAGACCTTTACCATTGCGCAGACCATCGCCAAGGTGCAGCGGCCGACGCTGGTCATCGCGCATAACAAGACGCTTGCAGCCCAGCTGGCGAGCGAATTTAAGGAGTTTTTCCCGAACAACTCCGTCGATTACTTTGTGAGTTACTATGATTACTATCAACCGGAAGCGTACATCCCTTCTTCGGATACGTATATTGAGAAAGATTCGAGCATCAACGAGGAGATCGATAAGCTGCGCCACTCCGCGACCAGCTCGCTGTTCGAGCGGCGGGACGTTATTATCGTGGCGAGCGTCTCGTGCATTTACGGCTTGGGTTCGCCGATGGAATACTCCAGCATGCTGCTGTCGCTGCGCGTAGGTATGGAGAAGCCGCGCAATCAGATTTTGTCGCGCCTGGTGGACATCCAATACCAGCGCAACGACATCAACTTCGTGCGCGGGACGTTCCGTGTTCGCGGCGACGTCATTGAGATTTTCCCGGCTTCCAAAGGGGAACAGGCGATCCGCGTGGAGCTGTTCGGGGACGAGATCGAACGGATTACGGAGATCGACGTCCTGACCGGTGAGCTGATCGGTGAACGCGATCATATCGCGATTTTCCCGGCGTCTCACTTCGTAACGAAGGAGGAGACGATGCGTGTGGCGCTGGTCAATATTGAGCGGGAGCTGGAAGAGCGGCTCGAGGAGCTTCGCTCCCAAGGCAAGCTGCTCGAGGCTCAGCGCCTGGAGCAGCGCACGCGCTACGACATCGAGATGATGAAGGAAGTCGGCTTCTGCTCGGGGATTGAGAACTATTCCGGACCGTTAACGTTCCGGGAACGGGGAGCAACCCCGTATACGCTGCTGGACTATTTTCCGGATGATATGCTGATCGTCGTCGACGAGTCCCATGTGACGCTGCCGCAGATCCGCGCGATGTACAACGGGGACCGGGCGCGCAAGACGGTGCTGGTGGAACACGGTTTCCGTCTGCCGTCGGCGCTGGACAACCGCCCGTTGACGTTCGAAGAGTTCGAGAGTAAAGTGAATCAAATTATCTATGTGTCAGCGACGCCGGGACCGTACGAGATCGAGCACTGCAATGAAATGGTTGAGCAGATCATCCGTCCGACAGGTTTGTTGGATCCGGTAATCGAAGTCCGCCCGACCGAAGGGCAGATTGACGATTTGATCGGAGAGATCCGGGAGCGGATCGACCGCGACGAGCGGGTGCTCGTGACGACGCTGACCAAGAAGATGGCCGAGGATTTGACCGACTACTTGAAAGAGATTGGGATCAAGGTCCGGTACCTACACTCCGATATCAAGACGCTGGAGCGGATGGCGATTTTGCGTGACCTGCGTCTGGGTACGTTCCATGTGCTGATCGGGATCAACCTGCTGAGAGAGGGACTTGACCTGCCTGAGGTATCCTTGGTTGCGATCCTGGATGCCGACAAGGAAGGCTTCCTCCGCTCGGAGCGGTCGCTTATTCAGACGATCGGCCGCGCGGCCCGGAACTCTGAGGGCTTTGTTCTGATGTATGGCGACAAAATTACAGAGTCGATGGACAAAGCGATCAAAGAAACCCAGCGCCGCCGCACCATGCAGATCGCCTATAACGAGCAGCACGGGATCACGCCTCAGACGATCCGCAAGAAGGTGCGGGACGTCATCGAGGCGACGAAGGTGGCCGAGTCGAAGGCGGAGTATCTGACCGGCACCGGAGGCAAGATGTCGAAGAAGGAGCGCCAGTCGGTGATTCAGCGTCTGGAAGCGGAAATGAAGGATGCCGCGAAGAACCTGCAGTTCGAGCGCGCAGCCGAGCTGCGTGACGCCCTGCTGGAACTGAAGGCGGAATAAACAAGAACATGGATAAGATAAGGGAACGGCCGCTTGTACTGGTCGTTCTCTTTGTGGATAAATCCCATAAATAGATCCTTTCAAAGGAGATGAGCGACCATTGGCCAGCGAGAATATCGTCATTAAGGGTGCAAGGGCCCACAATTTAAAAAATATAGATATCACGATTCCCCGTGATAAATTCGTTGTTTTAACCGGACTGAGCGGTTCGGGAAAGTCCTCCTTGGCGTTTGACACGATTTATGCGGAAGGGCAGCGCCGTTATGTGGAGTCACTGTCCGCGTACGCGCGGCAGTTTTTGGGACAGATGGAGAAGCCGGACGTCGACTCGATCGACGGGCTGTCTCCGGCCATATCGATTGACCAGAAGACGACGAGCCGCAACCCGCGCTCTACCGTCGGAACGGTAACCGAGATTTACGATTACCTGCGGCTTCTGTTTGCCCGTGTGGGCCATCCCCACTGTCCGGAGCACGGCATTGAAATCACGTCCCAGACCGTGGAACAGATGGTCGACCGGATTATGCAGTATCCGGAGAAGACGCGTCTGCAGCTGCTGGCACCGATGATTTCCGGCCGGAAGGGCGAGCACAAGTCTTTGTTTACCGACGTGGCCAAGCAGGGCTTCGTACGCGTACGGGTAGACGGCGAGCTTCGCGATCTTTCCGAAAATATCGAACTGGAGAAAAACAAGAAGCACTCGATCGAGGTCGTTGTCGACCGGATCGTCGTTAAGGAAGGTGTGGAAGCACGTCTGGCGGACTCCATCGAGACGGCGCTGAAGCTGTCCGGAGGCCAGCTGCTGGTCGATATTATGGGCCAGGAAGAGCTGCGTTTCAGCTCCAATTTCGCCTGCCCGATCTGTGGATTCAGCATTGAAGAGCTGTCCCCGCGGATGTTCTCGTTTAACAGTCCGTTCGGGGCCTGTCCGGAATGCGACGGACTTGGCGTGAAGATGATCGTCGACCCTGAGCTGCTGATTCCGGACCGGGAGAAGTCGATCGATGACGGCGCTTTTCTGGCGTGGACAGGCAGTACGTCCAACTATTATCCGCAATTTTTGAAATCGGTATGTGAGCATTACAACATTCCTCAGAATGTTCCGGTCAGCCAGCTGAAGGATGAAGACATGAACAAGCTGCTGTACGGAACGGGGAACCAGAAGGTCCGCTTCCGTTACGAAAATGACTTCGGGCAGCGGAAAGAAGCGTTTGTGGTATTTGAGGGCGTCATTCCAAACCTGGAGCGCCGTTACCGTGAAACAGCTTCCGAAGGCATCCGCGAATTTATCGAAAACTTCATGAGCGCGAAGCCGTGCGAAGTCTGCAAGGGTCACCGTTTGAAGAAAGAAGTGCTTGCCGTAACCGTCAATGACTACAATATGGCACATGTGACGAGCCTGTCCATCGGCGAAGCGATGAAGCTGTTTGACCAGCTGGAGCTGTCCGAGAAGGAACGCTCGATTGCGAATTTGATCTTGAAGGAAATTAACGCGCGTCTCGGATTCCTCGTGAATGTCGGGCTCGATTACCTGACGCTGAGCCGGGCCGCGGGCACACTCTCCGGGGGAGAGGCCCAGCGGATCCGCCTGGCTACGCAGATTGGCTCCAGCCTGATGGGCGTGCTCTACATTCTCGATGAGCCGAGCATCGGTCTGCACCAGCGGGACAACGATCGGTTGATTTCCACGCTGGAGCATATGCGGGACATCGGCAATACGCTCATCGTCGTAGAGCATGACGAGGACACCATGATGGCCGCCGACTATATCATCGATATCGGTCCGGGTGCGGGTATTCACGGCGGCCGTGTCATCGCTCAAGGCACGCCGGAGGAAATCATGAAGGATCCGAATTCCTTGACCGGCCAATACCTGAGCGGACGCAAGTTCATCCCGGTCAATACGGAACGCCGTAAGCCGGATAACCGCTGGCTGGAGATCCGCGGAGCGAAAGAGAACAACCTGAAGAACATCAATGCCAAAATTCCGGTGGGTGTCTTCACGGCAGTAACGGGGGTTTCCGGTTCGGGCAAATCGACGCTCGTGAATGAGATCCTGTACAAAACGCTTGCCAAGGAGCTCAACAAGGCGGTCAAGGTCAGACCCGGCCAGCACAAGGAAATTCGCGGGCTCGAGCATCTGGAGAAGGTCATCGACATCGACCAGTCACCGATCGGCCGTACGCCGCGTTCCAATCCGGCAACCTACACCGGTGTGTTTGATGATATCCGTGACATTTACGCGCAGACGAACGAGGCCAAAATCCGCGGTTATAAAAAGGGACGCTTCAGCTTTAACGTGAAGGGCGGACGATGCGAAGCCTGCCGTGGGGACGGCATCATTAAGATCGAGATGCACTTCCTGCCGGACGTCTACGTACCGTGCGAAATCTGCAAAGGCAAACGCTATAACCGGGAAACGCTGGAGGTTAAGTATAAGGAAAAGAGTATCGCCGACGTGCTTGAAATGACGGTGGAGGATGCGACGGAGTTTTTCAAAAACATTCCGAAAATCCACCGCAAGCTGCAGACGCTGCTCGACGTGGGCCTGGGCTATGTTACCTTGGGACAACCGGCCACGACGCTGTCAGGCGGTGAGGCGCAGCGCGTGAAACTGGCGTCCGAGCTGTACCGGCGCAGCACCGGCAAGACGCTCTACATTCTGGATGAGCCGACGACCGGTCTACATGTCGACGATATCGACCGTTTGCTGACTGTGCTTCATCGCCTGGTTGATTCCGGGGAATCCGTGCTCGTCATTGAGCACAACCTGGACGTTATTAAGACGGCCGATCACATTATCGACCTGGGTCCTGAAGGCGGCAGTGGCGGCGGAACGATTATTGCCTCCGGTACGCCGGAGCAAATCGTGAAGGTCGAGCAGTCGTACACAGGCAAGTACCTGAAGCCGATCCTGGAGCGCGACACGGCGCGCAGCGAAGCTTTGAAGGTGACGAGCTAAGTTCATTCCGGTAACGATATCAGCGTAGGGTGGTCTGGGACAGAACCATAACGCGAAATCAGCATACGAGGAATATAGGTTCAGATCATGTCTCCATTCCGCCGCGAGGCGGGGAGGCATGATTTTTTTTGAAGAGATCAGAAAGTATACGTTTCGGAGCCTCCGCTTCCTGATCTCGCAATAAAAACTTCCGCTAGACGCGGTCTGTCTTCTTTGAAGGTACGTCGAAAGACGTTTTTCTTATATGAAGAAAGCATAAACTTCGAAGCTTCTGTGTAAGTTGAACCAAAGAATACGATGTAAGCAAGGGAGTAAAATGATTCCGAAGAAGCGAAGCGGTCACATTTGGCTTTCGGATTTCAACCTTAGGTGGGTTCAATACAATCAAGAAATCCGAAAACAAGAGGGATCGTAGGAACATTTTACGTACTTGCCCCATCATCCATTTCAATTTTCATTTATATGGATTCCTTATACTTTATGATATATCCGCCATCCCACCCTCCATGGTCACTGAGCAGGATCCATGAGCCATCCGGAAATAAGCGCCATTTTTCATAAATTGAAGCCAACCGGGGTAATAATATTAAGGATTAGGTTTCTACACATGCACATGGTAATTGTCCGAGGCCACAAGCCCCAATTACCAGAAAAAGGCGATTTTATGACAATTTCAATTTTTTACATCCGAAGTCTTGCATCTCATCGCCCAGAACGATAACATGTAGAGAGATATGTAAAATGAGCGAAGCCACAAGAGGAGGTCCAACCATGTTGCTTGCAGAAGCTGCTGCATCGGCTGCATCCAAATTCAATACCTTTGACGTATTCATGATCCTGTTTACGATTTTGATCCTGATCGGGGTTATCCGTCTGGTGAAGCAACCGGTTAAGAACAAATTTGCAATCGGATTCAGCGTGATTTGCTTGCTGGTCTTTTTAGCGTCCGACTTTGCTATGATCCAGAACTGGATGAGCTAATCGGATACTACTCCAACGAAATTGCGACGAATGAAGACACCTTTCGCTAACCGGCGGACAAGGGGTCTTTTTTTGTTTAAGCCATTGGGATTCAGGCTGTGGAAATTTCCTATTAAATATAGGGCTTCCAGCAATTGTACACGCCCGGTTTGTGTGATACATTGAGGCTATGATTCAGGGGAAAGGATAGACTCCGGAGATCTGCAGATCAAGATAAAGATAAGGTCAGGTGAGGGAATGAAACCGACGGGGAAAAAGTGGGTCATTACGCTGCTCAGTACGATCGTGCTCGTCAGTGGAAGCGCGGCGGCCGAGGCACAGAGCACAGGCAAAACGGCCACAGCGGCATCCAAGGCGGGACAAGCTGCGCAGAAGGCAAAAACAGCAGCATCAAGCGCATCTACAGCAAAGAAGGTCAACGTCCAGGTGGCAGCGGATCCGGTCCCGCAAATCGTCAAAGACATATCGCCTTCGGTTGTAGGGATTATCGGCCGCTCGACGGATACGACGCTGACGGGAGGCGCAACCAACCGCTACAATTTGGCGCACGGTACAGGAGTCATCGTGAAGTCCAACGGTTGGATCGTTACCAACGCGCATGTGGTGAACGGACTGGAAGGTACGCTGGTCGTCACATCCGATGGCAAATCGTATAGCATTGTGGATTCATACATAGACGAAACAAGTGATATTGCCTTAATCAAAATCAATGCCAAATCTTTAGTGCCTGCGGTCTTTGCCAAGTCAGCGCAAACTGCGCAGGTGGGGGAGAAGGTCATTGCGATCGGTACGCCGATCTCTTTTTCCCTGCGCAATTCGGCGACGGTAGGCGTCGTCAGCGGTCTGAACCGGGGCGTGAACGCTTTTTACCGGCTGATCCAAAGCGATACGGCAATTAACCCGGGCAACAGCGGGGGGCCGCTCGTCAATATGCGGGGCGAAGTGATCGGGATTAACAGCCTGAAGTTCGCAGCCGTCGGTGTGGAAAATATGGGCTTTTCCATCCCTTCGGATACGGTACAGTACGTGATGGGACAACTGTTCAAGTATGGGGAAGTAAAGCGCCCAAGCCTCGGATTCAACATGGAAGAGAGCTGGTCTGCCATTGTCGGACTGCCAACGGACGATCCGTTAACCGTAACGAAGGTCTTCTCGGATCAGGCCAAAAAAGCCGGCATTCAGGAGGACGACGTGCTCTACAGCATTAACGGCAAGCGGGTGACCTCGGTCGTGGACATCAACGAAATGTTTAAGTCCTTTTTACCGGGGCAAACGGTTAAGCTGCTTATGCAGAGCGGCGGGGATATCGTGGAGCGGAAGCTGGTTCTGTCGCAGGCGGGCGCCGATGGTGATGCCTACAATGACGAGAGCGGACCGGGAGAAGAATTTTAATGGGGAAGAAGGGACAGTCACGAATGAAGGGAAGCGCATTGCGTAACATCGGATCGGCGGCACTGGCCGGCATCATCATGCTGGCAGCCGCATTGCCCGCGTGGGCGGACAGCAGCTCGGACAAGCTGACATTGCAGCTCAAGACGGGAAGCACTGCAGCGGTGATTAACGGGCAGACGGTACAAATTTTGAAGCCGTTCAAGAAAAATGGAACCGTAATGGTTCCGCTGGGCGTGTTCAGCAAAGCGTTCGGCAGCGAAGTAAAGCTGGAAAAAAACAATGTGGTCAAAATCGGATACGGCCCTCATCAGATCAGCTTAACGATCGACAGCCAGCTGGCCTGGGTGGACGGACGCAAAGTGAAGCTGGAAGCTGCCCCGTCCATGATGAACGGCACCCTGATGGTTCCGCTTCGTGTGGTGGCGCAAGGCATCGGAGCGCAAATGAATACAGGGTCGGCGGGGGAATGGGTGATCAGCCTGAAACCTTCGGAGGATGATGCCAGTCCGCAGGATCCAGGGATCGATTCGGATGTAGGCAAGACGAAGATCGGCAACAGCTACTACGGCTGGACGATGAATTATCCGAGCGGCCTGATCGTTGGCAGCGGCGATGAGACCGAGAGTATTACGTCTTTTAACGATGCAGAGGAAAAGTACTACATTGAAGTCCACGCTTCCGATGAGGATGCGGATCTAAGCACCGATGATTTGCTGGATCGGCTGGTGGAGGACGCCAAAAAAGGCGGCGAGATGG
Organism: Paenibacillus sp. S28; assembly: GCF_016624415.1. Classification (NCBI taxonomy): domain Bacteria; kingdom Bacillati; phylum Bacillota; class Bacilli; order Caryophanales; family Paenibacillaceae; genus Paenibacillus; species Paenibacillus sp. S28. The sequence continues at coordinate 51,885 of NZ_JACVTM010000023.1, forward strand.
TAGTGGACCGGGGGACCTTCCCGAAAGCAAAGGTGCCGTATGCCCGTATTGTGACCAAGGATGGGGACGGAACCTTCTGGGAGTGCCGGATGTATTCGGGCCATAATCGTCTGTACGAGCTGTATTTTGCTGATCTGCAGGCGTCCAACTACAAGGACCTGAATAAATATGCCGGGCTGCTGAACTCTTTTGATACGAGCTTTAATCCGGCGGACAAAACCGTGAAGGATCTGTCGACTGTCAAAAATGGCATGCGCGGCGTGTATAACGAGGATTACGGCATTGCTTTAGACATCCCGGCCGACTGGAGCATGGACAATGCGGACATGTATTATGAAGGCAAGGACGGCAGTTACTTGAAGCTGAACGTGTCCACTGGACCCAAAGGCGACTCGCTCGATCAGTGGGGCGGACAGATGAAGAAATGGCTGGAAGAGTCCTTCGTCAAAACTTCGTATGAGGTCGTCAATACTTACCCGCTGGAGGTATCCGGGGAACAGGCGCTGGTGAACGAAGCCAGGTATAACTATGGTGACGGCTGGATCCGTGAATATGAAGTGATGATTTTGAAGGACGGCTACCGCTATTATGTGGAATATGCAGCTCCGGAAGACCAGCCGGCGGATGTGGCCAAGTTCAAGGATTTGATGAAAGGGATCAACATTGATTTTACGGTCGTACCGGAATCCTTCGGGAGTATGGAAGAGAATACGTTCCTGATCGATAAATCCAAGAGAACGACCAAAACGTCCAAAACCTATCAGTACCAAATTCGTATTCCGCAGTACTGGAGCGCGAATCGCGACCAGCTTGAGCTGTCGCCGGTGGAGTATCAGTTCGTGGGCGGACGCATGATGATCACGGCCGAGAAGGATAGCTCTTTTGAAGAAGCCGTAAGCCAGCTGAAGTCGTTCTACAATGAAGCCGTGAAGTATCAGAAAGATTTGAAGCTGGAAAAGGTAGAGAACACGACCTTTGCCGGCGAGCCGGCTGTCGTCTTTTCTATCCATCAGGTGAAGGACGGCATTCCGTACAGCGCGCGCCAAATCGTCGTTCAGCATAACGGTACGGTGTATACGCTGTCCGCGTCCCTAAATGACGCCAACGCCACGGATATTCAGAAGAAGACGCTGGATGAGACGCTGAATTCTTTTACGTTTACGAAAAAGGATGAAGTCAAGACGACTGCGGCTGCCGGACAGAGCTGACCGGCGGATGTTAGATGGTGCTGCCGAATAAGTGAAGTAGAATATATGTGACCAGGAACCGGGATAGCCGAAGGCTGTTCCGGTTTTTGGTGTGGCTGGTGGGATCTGAGATGCATTAGAGGGTGATGGCTTTAGTTGTGAAGGTGGTCTGGGTCGTTATAGATGATCTGATGGCTTAAAGCTGTGCCGGGCGTCTGGCGGAAACGTCTTAGAGGTGCTCGGTTTTGCTGCATATGGAGCTTTTTTACACCACATAAGCCGCGCATGGCCATTCACTTAGTTTGCACCCTACCAAACACGGATAACCTGATAATATGCAAATGCGAAAATTGCTGCCTTCCTATGGGAATCGAGATAATTCGTGGGGATAGTAGAAGGATCGGAAGATGTCTGGTACACTAGATAAGTTAAAGCAGAAGTTGTGCTGGTGATTCTTTTCGTTAGGTCAGCAATGAGTACGAGAATTCTAGAATTTGAACCGGCAGGACCGGTTTGGGAGGATATAGATGAACAAACAGGCATTAAGAAGGGAAGACGTGGAGCTTCTGGCGCCGGCCGGCGACTGGGACTGCATGCGTGCGGCGGTAGCCAACGGAGCGGATGCGATCTTTTTCGGCGTGGAAAAGTTTAACGCCCGTGCCCGGGCGAACAACTTCCGGATGGCGGAGTTGCCGGAGATCATGTCGTTTCTTCACAGCTATGGCGTGAAGGGCTTTTTGACGTTTAACATTTTGGTGTTTGAAAACGAGCTGGAGGATGCCAAGGAACTGATCGACGCCTGTATCGATGCGGGCGTGGATGCTGTGATTGTGCAGGATTTGGGGCTGGTGAAGCTGATCCGGGAAATTTCCCCGGACTTCCCGATTCACGGCTCGACCCAGATGACGATCACTTCGCCGGAAGCGGTGGAATTCACCAAGCCGTGGGGTATGGAGCGTGTCGTGCTGGGACGTGAAAACAACCTGAAGCAGATTCAAAAAATCGGGGAACAGGCGAAGCTTCCGATGGAAGTGTTCGTTCATGGCGCCCTGTGCGTCTCCTATTCCGGTCAGTGCCTGACGTCGGAAATGTGGGGCGGCCGCTCAGCCAACCGCGGTGAATGCGCGCAGGCCTGCCGCCTGCCGTACGACCTGATCGTGGACGGCGAACAGAAGCCGATGGGCGATGTGGCTTATCTGCTGTCGCCAAAAGATTTGGCGGCCATCGATTTGATGCCGGAGCTGATCGAGGCGGGTGTTACGTCCTTTAAAATCGAAGGGCGCCTGAAGAGCCCCGAGTACGTGGCCAACGTGGTCAGCAAGTACCGCAAGGCGATTGACCGTTACTTTGACGGCGACAATACACCGCCGAGCGAAGAGGAAATGCGTGAGCTGCAGCAGAGCTTTTCGCGCGGCTTTACGCACGGATTCCTCGAAGGCACGAACAACAAACAGCTGGTCGACGGCACGTTCCCGAAAAGCCGCGGCGTGTATGTCGGCCGGGTCGAAAAGATCCTGCGCGACGGCGTCGTCTGCAAGATCGAAGCTCCGCTGAAGCGCGGGGACGGCATCGTGTTCGACGCCGGCGACCCGACGAAGCAGGAAGAGGGCGGACGGATTTACGACCTGCGCCGCAAAGGCGTCAAGATTGACGGGGAAGCTGGCGAAGGCTGGATCGTGGACATCGTTCCGGGCCGGAGCGACGTGGATCTGCGTAAGCTGCATGTCGGCGACCGTATCTGGAAAACGAACGATCCGGCGCTCGACAAGCGTCTGCGCCAAACGTTCGAGACGGAGAAGCCGTACCGGGTGTTCCCGGTACATGTAAAGGCCGTGGGCCATGCCGGCGGTCTCCTGACGACCGTCTGGACCGACGTGCAGAAGGGCACGACGGTGCAGGTGGACTCGGAGATGGAGCTGGAAATCGCCAAGAAGCGGCCGATGGATTACGCTCTGCTCGAAGAGCAGTTCGGCCGCCTGGGCGGCACCTTCTACCAGCTCGAGAAGCTGGACGTCGACCTGCAGGGTGACGTCATCGTGCCGATGCGCGAGCTGAACAATATTCGCCGCCGGGCGGTGGAGCTGCTCGCAGGCGAGCGCCCGAAGCCGCCCGTGTACGTGAAACGGGCGGCGACCGTGTTCAGCGATGCCGCGCACAGCGCATCGCCGGTGGCCCGCGGTGAGGCGAAGCTCACCGCGCTGTGCCGCAGCCTCCCGCAGGTGGAGGCTGCGCTCGAAGCCGGCGTAGAGATGATATACGCCGACTTCGAGTTCATCAAGCAGTTCCCGGCAGCGGTGGAAGCCGTTCATGCCGCCGGCAAGCGGATCGCGCTGGCGACGCCGCGCATCCATATGCCGAACGAGAACGGCTACCACAAAAACATCCTGCGCCTCAAGCCGGACGCCGTGCTTGTGCGCAACACCGGGGCGCTGTACTTCTACCTGCGCCACCGGATGGAAAACCCGGATGCCGATCATCCGCAGCTGATTGGCGATTTCTCGCTGAACATCGCCAACCACAAAGCGGTGGATCTGTTCCTCGAAGCCGGCTGTGACCTGGTCACGCCGTCTTACGACCTGAACATCCAGCAGATGGTCGATCTGCTGGAGCGCTCCAAGACGTCACAGATGGAGATCGTCATCCACCAGCATCTGCCGATGTTCCATACGGAGCACTGCGTGTACTGTACCTTCCTGAGCGAAGGCACCGACTTCACGAACTGCGGCCGTCCGTGCGAATCGCACCGGGCGTCCCTGCAGGACCGCATCGGCATGTCCCACCCGGTCCGCGTGGACGAGGGCTGCCGCAACACGGTCTACAACGCCATCGAGCAGTCCGGTGCCGAGTACCTGACGAACTTCATGGATCTCGGCGTCTCGACCTACCGCGTCGAGTTCCTGGAGGAAACGCCTGAACAGGTGCACGAGGTCATCGACCTGTACAACCGTGCCCTGCGCGGCGAAATCAGCGGCACACAGGTGTGGAAGACGCTGAAGGCGACGAATCAGCTGGGCGTAACTCGTGGACAGCTGGTGAAATAAGAAAAAATAAATGAAGGCAGAATCCGCCATGTCGTGCGGATTCTGCCTTTTTTATGTGATAACCCTGAGATCAACCGAGCGTATGCTTATGATAATGGCTTGTTTTTTATCTCTAAAATATTCATTTCCTCGTGCTGGATGTATGGTGTATTGTATATATATGGAATTTGGAAGTGTTAACTACAGCTCATTCGATTCTCCCCTAAACCTCTCTGACCCCACTCCCTTGAAACAGTTTTCCCTAAGATGATTTATGACTTAAAAAGGGCGGACCAATAGATCACCCTACGGTTTGGTAGCACCATATATTAATAAGAATGAATTCAAATTTGGTTACTTACAAGACTACCATTAGGGGGCCTTCCGTGTGAAAGTGAATCAATTACGCTTGGCAGATGCCGTATGGATTGAACCTGTTGTTCATGGTGACAACCGGGGTTTTTTTATGGAGGGGTATAACGAGGCTGTGCTGCGCCAGCAGGGAATTACGCACACATTCGTTCAGGATAATCAATCGCTCTCCGCAGAGGCGGGCGTCATCCGCGGCCTTCACTATCAATTGAACCCCAAAGCCCAGACCAAGCTGGTCCGCGTTCTGAGCGGTGCGATTTATGATGTGATTGTGGATGTCCGGCGGGATTCAGCGACGTTTGGAGAGTGGACCGGCGTGATTCTTAGTGAGTATAACAAGCGGCAGCTGCTTGTCCCCAAAGGGTTCGCCCACGGATTCTGCACGCTGGTTCCGGGTACGGAGGTTCTGTATAAGGTGGATGAATATTATTCTCCTGAACATGACCGGGGCATCTTGTGGAACGACCCTGCGCTTGGCATCGACTGGCCGGTCTCCAGTCCGATCCTGTCGGATAAAGATCAGCGCCATCCTCTGCTGAAGGATGCGGAGCTTAACTTTTGATTACGACCAGGAGGGATCAAACGATGGGAAGGAAAATGCTCGTTACCGGCGGAGCGGGGTTTATCGGAAGTAATTTTATTATATACATGCTGCAAAAGTATCCTGAATTGGATATCGTCAATATGGATGCACTGACGTATGCCGGCAACCTCGAAAACCTCAGCTCCATCCAGAATCATCCTCATTATACATTTACGGCGACCAACATTATGGATGCGGAGGCTGTGGAATCATGGTTTCAGCAAGGGATCGATATCGTCGTCAACTTTGCGGCTGAATCCCATGTAGACCGGAGCATTCTGGAACCGGATATTTTCGTGAAGACAAATGTGCTGGGGACGCAGGTGCTGCTCGATGCAGCCCGGAAGCATGAGGTGACCAAATTCGTTCAGGTGTCCACCGACGAGGTATACGGTACGCTGGGAGATACGGGCCTTTTTACGGAAGAAACACCGCTGGCTCCAAACAGTCCTTACTCCGCGAGCAAAGCCGGAGGAGATCTCATGGTCCGGGCCTATTATGAAACATTTGGACTGCCCGTAAATATCACCCGCTGTTCCAACAATTACGGTCCGTATCAGTTTCCGGAAAAGCTGATCCCGCTCATGATTTCCCGCGCCCTCAACGAGCAGCCGCTGCCTGTTTACGGCGACGGATTGAATATTCGGGACTGGCTGTACGTCGAAGACCACTGCTCTGCCATCGACCTTGTCATCCATCAGGGCAAGCCGGGCGAGGTTTATAACATTGGAGGCAACAATGAGCGGACGAACCTTCATATTGTCAGAACAATATTGGAGGAACTGGGTAAACCGGAATCATTAATTACGCATGTTCAGGATCGGCCGGGGCATGACCGCCGTTACGGAATCGATCCTGCCAAAATAACGAGGGAACTTGGATGGAAGCCGAAGTACGATTTTGAATCCGGCATCAAGGAGACGATTCAGTGGTATCTGGATCATAAGGATTGGTGGGCGCGTATTCAGTCCGGTGAGTATCAGGATTATTACAAGAAGCAGTACGGTTCGCGTTTGGGGGACGGCTTATGAAAGTCCTTGTGACAGGGGCCGAAGGACAGCTAGGCCGGGATGTGACCGCCTTGTTCCAGCAAGCGGGGCATCAGGTTCTGGGCTGCGGGCGCTCCATGCTCGATATTACCCGTTGGGATGCATGCCAGCAGGCCGTTGCTGATTTCGGGCCGGACACGATTGTCCACTGCGCGGCCTACACGGCCGTGGATGCGGCAGAAACGGACATTGACGGGGCTTACCGGGTTAATGCGATCGGCACCAGGAATATGACGACGGCAGCGGAGAACTGCGGAGCCAAGCTGGTATACATCAGCACGGATTATGTTTTTAACGGAAGGTCTTCGGTTCCTTACCGAGAATATGACGAGACTGATCCCCAGAGCGTCTACGGCAAAACCAAACGGGCTGGTGAGCAATTCGTGCAGAGCCTGTCTTCCCGGTACTTCATCGTCCGGACCTCTTGGGTATATGGTGCGCATGGAGCCAATTTTGTTAAAACGATGCTGCGCCTCGGTCAAGAAAAGCCCGTGCTGCAGGTCGTCAACGACCAACTGGGTTCTCCTACGTTTACAGTAGATTTGTCCCGCTTTCTACTCGAACTCGTCCAAACAGAGAAATACGGGATTTACCACGCCTCCAATGCGGGGCAGTGCACCTGGTTTGACTTCACCCGGGCTATTTTTGACGAAGCGGACAAAGCAGGAATCCAGCTGACCGCACGGCTTGAACCCTGCACAACGGCTCAATTTCCCCGTCCGGCTCCCCGTCCTGCATATTCGGTCATGGATCACATGGCGATTCGGGCCAATGGGCTGACTGATTTGAGGGATTGGCGGGAGGGACTTCATGATTTTATTCAAGATCTATCTACCCAAAATCAAGGAATAGAGTAGATTAGAACTCTCTTAATGAAAAGTTCGCTCAGGCACCGGCTGCTGCGGTGCTTTTTTCTTTTCCCAACATTCCCCTCCCCCTTTCATCGTTTGACACCCCTCCCGTCCGGGTAATCTCTACTAACTAATCTCTTTCTTCGGCTCCCAACGAATCAGACACGCTCCCCTCACGCTTACGCTGGTGAAAAGGATGTGATATCGATGAGGAAATGGGTGGCATTGATGGCGCTGGTCGTGGCGGCAGGCCTGATGATGTGGGTTCCCCAGGGTAGCTCCAAGGACATCAACAACAATTTTACCGATTACCGGGTCATTTCCCACGCGATGGGTGGGATCCGCGAGCATGCGTACACGAATTCCTACGAGGCGTTTATTGCCAACTATGAAAAAGGAAACCGCGTATTCGAGGTGGATCTGCTACTGACCGCGGACGGCCATTTGGTGGCCAGGCACGAATGGACGCAGTACATGACCGAGCTGCTGGGGCAAAAGGGTGAGCTTCCGGAGGACAAGCAGTCGGGGAGACTGACCTACAGCGACTTCAAAAACAGTAAAATCCTCGGCACATACGAGCCGCTGGATTGGTCGGATATTTTGGACCTGATGGAGCATTATCCCGATATTTATATCGTGACGGATACGAAGGAGCAGGAGCCGGCGGATATGCAAAAAGAGCTGGAGATCCTCGTGGATACGGCGAAAAAACGCGATCCCGCGCTGCTGGAAAGGGTCGTGCCGCAAATTTACGATCAGCCGATGCTGGACATGGTGAACGGTATTTATGAATTTCCGTCCATTATATACACGCTGTATGCTACCAAGGATACGGATCAGGAAGTCATCGATTTTGCTGCCAGTCATTCGATTGAGGCAGTTACAATCCCGGAATCCCGGGCGAAGCCTGATTTTCTGGCCAAGCTGAAAAAAGCGGGAATCACGGCTTATGTGAATACGATTAACGATCCTTCCGAAATTGGCAGGCTGCAGCGAATGGGGGTTACGGGCGTGTATTCCGACTTTGTAACGGAACAAGAGCTTGGGGATAACCGCTGGCTTGTTGCCCTCGGGTGGTAATTGCACCCAAATTATTCACCTGATGAATCGTTTATGACCTGAAAGATATGCTTCTCTACCCGGAGCATATCTTCTTTTTTGCGTGCGGCGGATTGGTGAAAAAATGTTCGCATTTTATGCGAACACAAATTGACACTCACCCGGTGCTGACATAGACTAGATTTATGAAGATTTGTCGTGGAGGAATGCCGTTTGATGCAAATGATTATGCCATGGAGGCATGTGTTTAAGCTTGACCCGGATAAGGAGATCGCCGATGAGGCGCTGGATGCGGTGTGCATGTCCGGTACGGACGCCGTCATGGTCGGCGGGTCCAGCGGGGTAACGTTCGACAACACCGTGGAGCTGCTGTCCCGAATTAGGCGATATGAGGTCCCTTGCGTGCTGGAGGTGTCCGACCTGGAGGCGATCGTACCGGGTTTTGATCTGTATATGATCCCCATGGTGCTCAATGCTTCGGATTCGGCATGGCTCGTTGGCCATCATCAGCGGGCGGTGGAGGAATATGGATACATGATCCCGTGGGAGCTGCTCGTTCCCGAAGGATATATCGTCCTGAACGCCGACTCCACAGTTGCCCGCTTGACCGGAGCACAGACCGAGCTGGATGCGGCCGGAGCAGCAGCGTATGCCCAGGTCGCGGACAAGCTGATGTCTCTGCCGGTTGTCTATGTGGAGTACAGCGGGACGTTCGGGGACATGGAGACCGTGCGTCACATTCACCGCTCGCTTAACGGGGCCAAGCTGTTCTATGGCGGAGGCATCAAGGATGCCGATTCGGCCCGTCAGGCTGCTGACGTTTGCGACACCATCGTCGTCGGCAACGCCGTTTACGAAGATTTGAAGCAGGCGCTGCTGACGGTTAAGGCTATTAAGGAATAAAAGTAAGTGGATTTAGACTGTTGTCGGTACTACCTATAATCCTCAAATGCATATAACCGCTAACCGGTATAATAGATGCTGGCCGTTGGGCCACACTGCATACCGCTTTTATGATGTCCTATCATATTTGTGAATTTCTATAGCAGGAAGGAGCATGCACGCATGCAACCTATTGATATACAACAGGCAATACAACGACTGAACCCGCAGCAGCGCCAAGCCGTGGAAGCCACGGACGGCCCGCTGCTCATCATGGCCGGCGCGGGCAGTGGCAAGACCCGGGTGCTGACGCACCGGATCGCTTACCTGATCGCAACCCGCAAAGCTCCGCCTTGGGGCATTCTGGCCATTACGTTTACCAACAAAGCCGCACGCGAGATGCAGGACCGGGTAGCCAAGCTGGTCGGCAATGAGGGCCGGGACATTTGGGTGTCCACGTTCCACTCGATGTGCGTCCGCATTTTGCGGAGAGATATTGAACGCATCGGATTCACCTCGAACTTTTCCATTCTGGACTCCACAGACCAGCTGTCCGTTATCCGCAACTGCATGAAGGATCTGAACCTCGACACGAAGAAATTCGAGCCGAAGGCGATCCAATCCGTAATCAGCACGGCGAAGAACGAACTGGTGACGCCGGCGCAGTATGAACAGAAGGCGGGAGACTATTTCGAAGGCTTGGTCGCCAAGGTGTACACGATGTACCAGAAGCGGCTCAAGGCCAACAACTCGCTGGACTTTGACGATTTGATCATGGCTACGATCCAGCTGTTTAAGGAAGTGCCGGAGGTTCTTGATTTTTATCAGAAAAAGTTCCAGTACATTCATGTCGACGAGTACCAGGATACGAACCGGGCGCAGTACATGCTGTGCCGGATGCTGGCCGACAGCCATCACCGGATTTGCGTCGTCGGCGACAGCGACCAGTCCATTTACCGCTGGCGTGGCGCGGACATCAGCAACATTTTGAATTTTGAAGAGGATTATCCGGAAGCGCGCACGATTCTGCTCGAACAGAACTACCGCTCGACCTCGACGATCCTGAACGCGGCGAACGAAGTCATTGGACAGAACACCGGCCGCAAACCGAAGAAGCTGTGGACCGATAAAGGCGAAGGCGCGAAGATTAAAGTGTACCGGGCGGACTCGGAGCATGACGAAGGGTATTTCGTCACCTCGGAAATCAGCAAGAACGTAAACCAGGGCAAGTCGTACCAGGATCACGCCATCCTGTACCGGACCAACGCCCAGTCCCGGGTGATCGAGGAAATTTTGATCAAGTCGGATATTCCGTACCAAATCGTCGGCGGCATCAAGTTCTACGACCGCAAAGAGATTAAGGATATGCTGGCTTATCTGCGCCTGCTCTCCAATCCGGATGACGATATCAGCTTGACGCGGATCATTAACGTTCCGAAACGGAGCATCGGCGATACGACGGTGGCTAAGCTCGCAGCAGCGGCGGCCGAACGGGGAGCGTCCATCTTCCGCGTGTTGGAGTTCGTTGACGACCTGGGCTTTGCCGGACGGACCCGGAATGCGCTGGTGGAGTTTTACGATATGATTTCGGCCCTTCATCAGATGGTGGAGTACCTGTCCGTCACTGAGCTGACCGAAAAAATACTGGAAATGTCCCAGTACCGGGTCGACCTGCAGCGCGAGAATACGCTTGAATCCCGGTCCCGCCTGGAAAATATCGACGAGTTCCTGTCTGTTACGATGGAATTTGAGAAGAATAATGAAGATAAGTCGCTGGTGGCGTTTCTGACTGATTTGGCGCTCATTGCCGACATCGACAGCATGAATGACAGCGAGGAAGACCGCTCGGATGCGGTTGTCCTGATGACGATGCACAGCGCCAAGGGGCTCGAGTTCCCGGTGGTGTTTATCATCGGCATGGAGGAGGGCGTATTCCCGCACAGCCGGGCCTTCCAAGATAACGAGGAGCTGGAGGAGGAGCGCCGGCTGGCTTACGTGGGGATTACCCGCGCGGAGCAGCAGCTGTTCCTCTCCTGCGCGCAGATGCGCACCTTGTTCGGCCGGACGACGGCGAACCCGCCTTCCCGCTTCCTGGATGAGATCCCGGAAGAGCTGAAGGAAGATACGGTCGTTGCCCGTGACCGCTACCGCCGCGGAGGCAACATTGGCGGTTCTTATGGCGGCAGAGGTTTTGGCAGCGGCGGAAGCAACTTCGGCAGAAGTGCTGCGCCATCCTCGCAGAGCGGTTCGACGGCCACTTCTGTGGGCCGGGAGAGCCGGGTGACGGTGACTACCTCCACTCCGGCCAAAATGGCAGCGGCGAGCAGCACCTCGGACCTCACCGCCCTGAAGGCGGGAGACAAGGTCTCCCACGGCAAATGGGGCATCGGGACGGTCGTTTCGGTTAAAGGCAGCGGCAACGATACGGAGCTGCAGATCGCTTTTCCGGCGCCGGTTGGCGTGAAACGCCTTCTGGCCGGGTTTGCACCGATCACCAAAGTGGAAAATTAAAATTATGAATCTATAGACGGAGGGATGACCCTGCATGGATCCGAAGTTGACCATGGAGCAGCTCGTAGCCGAGCTGAATAAGCACAATTATCAATACTACACGCTGGATGCGCCTGTCATTAGCGATAAAGAGTACGACGCTTTGTACGACCAGCTCGTTGCATTGGAGAAGGAGACCGGCATGACGCTGCCGGATTCTCCGACACAGCGTGTAGGGGGAGAGCTGCTCAAAGGATTTGTCCAGCATCGTCATCTGGCTCCGCTGTGGAGCCTGGATAAGGCCCAAAATATCGAACAGCTTGGCAGCTGGAACGCAAGGGCTGTAAGGCTGGTTCAAGACTATAACAAGAAAAACCCGGATAACCCTCTGCCCGAGCTGAGCTATGCGGTGGAGCTGAAGTTTGACGGGCTAACGCTTAATTTGACTTATACCAACGGAAGATTGGTTCAGGCGGCTACGCGAGGAAACGGTGTAGTCGGCGAAGGCATCCTTCCGCAGATCAAGACGATTAAGTCTGTGCCTTTGAGCATTCCTTACAAAGATGGAACGATCGAGGTCCAGGGCGAAGGGATTATGAACCTCTCTGTGCTTGAGGAGTACAACAAGACGGCGGCTGAGCCACTCAAGAACGCTCGGAACGGGGCGGCAGGAGCGCTGCGCAACCTGAATCCGAAGGTGACGGCCGAGCGCCGGTTGAATGCTTATTTCTACAACGTGGGCTATTCGGATAACATCCGGTTCGACAGCCATAAGGAAATGATGGATTTTCTGCGGGAAAATCACTTTAAAGTCAATCCGTACATCACGTATTTCGATAACTTCGACGATGTGATGGAGCAGCTTGCCGAAATTCAGGAACGCCGTTCCAGCCTGGACTATCTCATTGACGGAGCCGTTATCAAAATCGTTGACATGCGCACGCGCGAGGCGCTCGGGTATACGGACAAATTCCCTCGCTGGGCGGTAGCCTACAAATTTGAGGCGGAAGAGACGACGACCGTGCTGGAGTCCGTCAGCTGGAACGTAGGCCGCACTGGTAAAGTAACTCCGCTCGCCCGGGTAGAGGCAGTGGAGCTGGCAGGCGTTACCGTCCAGAACTGTACGCTGAACAACGTGGGTGACATCGAACGCAAAAACCTGAAATATGCGCTGGGCACGCGCGTGTTTATCCGCCGTTCCAACGACGTTATTCCGGAGATTTTGGGTAAAGTGACCGAAGAGAACGACGGCGGTGAAATCATTTATCCGGAGTATTGCCCGGCGTGCGGCTTCCCACTGGAAATGCGCGGCGCCCATCTGTTCTGCAACAACAAGCTGAACTGCAGGCCGCAAATCATCGGGCGGATTACGCATTTCGCCTCCCGTGACGCGATGGACATCGAGACGTTCAGCGATAAGACAGCCGGACAGCTGTACGACGAACTGAACGTGCGCGAAGCGGCGGAACTGTATGAGCTGACGTTTGAGCAGCTGGTGAAGCTGGATCGTTTTGGCGAGAAAAAGGCGATGAATCTGCTGGAGGCGATTGAGAAAGGCAAGGGAAGGGATCTCGCTTCCTTCCTGTACGCATTGGGTATTCCCAACACCGGCAAATCCACGGCCAAAATGCTGGCGGACCATTACCGGGATCTCCATGCTGTGATGAAAGCCGACATAGAGGAGTTAATCGCTCTTCCGGATGTCGGCGGCATTGTCGCCGAGAGCATCGTGAACTTCTTTGCCGATCCGTTTGTAGTGGCGGGCATCGAGAAAATGCTTTCCCTCGGCGTGCAAGCGAAGGCTCCTGAGGCACCTCAGGCGGTTAAAACCGACTCCTTCTTTAGTGGGAAAACGGTCGTACTGACCGGCACGCTGCACCAAATGACCCGCGACGAGGCGTCGGCGCAGCTGGAGGCGCTGGGAGCGAAAGTGACGGGCAGCGTCTCGGCCAAGACGGACCTCCTCATTGCCGGAGAGAAGGCCGGCAGCAAGCTGGCCAAAGCGAAGCAGCTCGGCATCCAGGTGATCGAGGACGAGGATGAATTTATCCGTCTTTTGAACGAAGAAGCGAACTAGTTATAGAACGTGACTTTAGGACATGACCAACAAAGTCCTGGCTCATTGAAAAATGGGTCCAGGGCTTTTTCTTTTTACCTCATGCTGACATTGCTGTTTTGATCGTCGATGGAACTCGCATGAAGGGGCTCTCTGCATGAAGCCGGATTTCTGCTCGCGGTGGAATTTTAAGGGAATGTTAAGGATTTCGCGGGTGTTTGTTAAGAATTGTCTGGTATCCTTTTGCGCATAGGTGGGTGAGTTTTCCGCTTTGCTGAGAGGAGGCCTGAGTTTTGAGAAAATGGTTAACGGTTCGGGCTGCTTATCTGTATACAGTGACGGGCAGCGCATTGTTAAGCGGTATCGTACTCTTTTTGACATACCGTGTCTTTGTGTGGTCCTATGCGCATGTTTCGCCCGATTCATTTTTTGCCAGGCTGGCCCGTGGTTTGGTGAACTATATTGGTAGAACGCCGATTGCCGCCGTTGTTTTTTTGATCGTGTTTGCCGGTTTGTTCATGCTTCGCTCGCAAAAACTTGCGGATGATATGAAGCAGATCGTGAGAGCGGCAGAGGAGCTGGCAGATCGAGGATCCTTCCGTGAACTGAAAGTTGCCTCGGGTGGTGAGTTAAAAGCATTGGCAAGCCACTTACAAGGCATTCGTAGATGGATGACAACATCTTCAGCCGATCGAATATCCACACCGCCCATCCAAAACGAAACGACCCCGCTTTTGGACAACGAAGAGGTTATGGCAGTCATTTTGCGAATCAAATCTCTGCTCCGCACATTGGAGGCTGCGGATTTGCACAGTCAGCGGCCGCCAGATTTCGATATGGAATCCGTGAAGCGGGAAGCGCAAGGCTTGGAGAGGCTTCTGGAAAGCCTGATGACGGCGTCATGAACAGCCTGCAGGCAAAGGTTTGGCGTAAGGTGATGAGGGGGTTCTACCTCTCGTTCGATGTCGCGGTCATCGGTGCGGTGATCGTACTGGCGGGTCTGTTTTATGTACATACGTACGGAGGCATCGTCGTGGGGCGTCATCCCGAGAAACTGGTATTGCCGGAGTCGAGCATCCTGGTGGCCTCGGATGGGACCAAGCTTCGAAAAATACCACTGCCGGAGTCGGGCTACAGGGCCAAGGCGCAACTGGAAGATATGCCTAATTTGCTGCTGGACACTTTTTTGGCGGTGGAGGACCGGAGTTTTTATAGACATCATGGGCTGGATTACAAAGGGATTGCGCGTGCGGTATACACCAACTCCACCCATATGCGGATTTCGGAAGGCGGCAGCACCATTACACAGCAGCTGGCACGAAATCTGTATCTGAACCGGGATCAAACGCTGCTGCGCAAGCTGAACGAGGCTTCCATTGCTTTGTCGCTAGAGAAACGTTTGTCCAAGCATGACATATTGGAATTGTATTTGAATGAGATTTACATGGGGGATGGGCAATTCGGCATCAAATCTGCGGCGGAGCATTATTTCGGAGTGACGGATCTGAAAAAGCTCAGTGTGGCGCAAATCGCCTCCTTGGCTGCCATTCCGAAGGGACCGTCCATTTACAATCCGTTACATAATGGCGATCTGCCCATACAACGGCGAAACGTAGTGCTTGGCATTATGAAGCGGCAAGGTCTGATTACCCATAATGACATGATGTCTTCCATAAATACGAAATATCAGCCGCCGGCGAAGGTGGATCCTCCTATGGTGGGGGCCTCTTATATGGATGCTGCTCTCAAGGAAGCCGCGCAGCGAACAGGCAAAACGTTGGAAGAGTTGAAGACGGGTGGGTATACCATTGTAACGGGGATGAATATGGCTGCACAGGCTGCACTGGAAGATACGTTCGGCAATCCGGATTTTTTTCCGCCGGATGGCAAGGATCAGCAGGTTGAAGCAGCGATGGTGATTATGGATCATCGGACGGGAGAGATTGTGGCGTTGACCGGAGGCAGGCATCCTGCTGCAGGCAGCTTGAACCGGGCCGTGGTTGATGCCAGGCAGCCGGGTTCCGCCTTTAAGCCGATTATCGCTTACGGCCCGGCCCTTGAGAGCGGTAAATTTTCGCCGGACAGCATGCTTCAGGATCGCAAGATAGCTTACGGGAGCTACAAGCCTCAGAATTTGGGCGGAGCTTATCAGGGGCAAATGACCATGAGGCAAGCGCTGCAGCAGTCTGTAAATGCTCCGGCCGTATGGCTGCTGCAGCAGGTAGGGATTACAAAGGCGACACAATTCGCGGCGAAGCTGGGCATTCCGCTTACCTCTGAGGATGCTAATCTGTCCATTGCGCTTGGCGGCGTTCATTCCGGCGTCTCTCCCTTGAAAATGGCGCAGGCGTACAGCGTGTTTGCCAGTGGAGGGTTTTATCGTGAAGCGCATCTCGTACGGCAGGTTACGGATTCAAAAGGTCGGGTGCTGTATGCCTACCGTCCGGATGAGCGCCAAGTCATTTCGCACTCGACGGCGGAAAATATGACGAGCATGCTGCGCGGCGTCGTGAACGAGGGCACAGGCATGAAAGCGAGGATGAACCGGCCGGTAGCGGGCAAAACCGGCACGACGCAGCTTGGCCTACCCGGTGTCAGTAGCAAGGGGAACCGCGATCTTTGGTTTGTCGGTTATACACCGGAATGGACCGGGGCTGTATGGATGGGGTTTGACAGAACGGATGCGGATAATTACATGACCGCAGGCAGCGGGAAGGCCGCCGCCTTGTTTTCAGCGGTCATGAGGAGGGGGCTTGAACGTTGATTGAAGGGCTGCAAGGAGCGAGTTATGTCCTTTTGGCGTCCGGAAGCCAGGCATTTTTATCGTAACCCCGCTCTTCCCAATAGCCGATATGGTCGCCTTGAATCAATTCAATCCGGTTTAACCATTTGACGGACTTATAAGTATACATTTGGGGAACGATCAGCCGTACCGGACCGCCGAGATCGCTTGGAATGGGCTTGCCGTCGTGCAGAACGGCCACCATAATGTCGTCCATGCGAGCTTGTTCCATCGTTATAGAGTCCGTGTAGACCCCGTCGCCCGAATAAAACTTCACAGTTTGTGCTGCTGGCTGAACCCCGGCTTCATCCAACAATTTTTTTAGGGGAATGCCCTCCCAAGTGTTATGGTACACTGACCAACCGGTGACGCAGTGAAAATCGCTGACCTGAACCACACGCGGGAGGTTTACGAATTGTTCCCAGTTCCACTGCAGCCGTTTATTGACGAGCCCATCTACGGTAAAAGACCAGTTGGCATTATCGAATGAAGGAATGGGGGTTACAGTGTAGATGCGAAAATTCCCCTTAGCTCCGCCACCGATCGGAGTGAGGGATTCCGCGGCAGGCGTGGGTGCCGGAACCAGATGGTTGGCATCCCTTTCGAGCAGCTCCTCCATGTTTTGCTGTGACGAACCGATACTGCTGCCCAACCATTTGATAAAAGAAGGCCCGAACGCTACCGCCATACCTACCCCGATCGCTGATCGGATGAAAGCTCTGCGCGTGTAGAGCGGCTCGTTTGCAGTATTTGCTGCTGCTGGCCGGTCAGCCCCGGACTTCACCGTCCGCCGGTGAGGCTCTTTGAGCCATTGGGTACGGGTAACCGAGTGATAGATGATATAAGGCAGACCCACCCATGTGAAGAGGTCGTGAATCGTCAGAGCGGGGTTAGACCATGCCGGGCCGAATGCTCTGAACTGCCACAATACCACCCCAGAAAGAAACCAGCCGACCAGCAGGAATAGTACGATGATGACATTCCACTTCTGCTTCGGGCGGTCCTTCAGCAGCTTCCAGTGCTTGCCCGCCAGAAAGAGGTAGTAGACGACGGGAAGGAGCAGGGCCAAGCCGACACCGATATGTAGCCATTTCAGCCAGACCCTGCCTCCGCCAAGCACCTCGCGCCAGAAACCGAGGGGAAGAATCACTCCGCTAAATGCCAGAAAGGCAACCATCCATGCGTTCCAGCGGTGAATGGCGGCCAGTTTCTTGCCGATGCCCTTGCGGATCTTGTTTAACCAATCGCTCATTTGTCAGCCTCCTTGTTAAGAAAACACAAAGTAACGGTACTGCGAGTATTGACCTTCTACTTATGATCCTTTTGAGTAGACAAGCACATGGTGAGAACCAACTACAGCAAGAACAGAATTCTAAGCCTGGCGATCAACTGTTAATGCAAAATAGTTACGTCAGTGAAGAAGAGAATTGGCTAACAATAAGTAAGTAAATTTTACCACAATATAAATTTAAAAAAACTGTTGCATAATAGGCGGTAACCGTGATATATTATTTCTTGCCGCTAAACAAGGCGGTGATTCAAATCTTCTCAATGCTTGCTAAATAAGTGTTGACACGAAATGAATGACATGATACAATATAATCCTGCGTCGGATTTGAAAATAATGTCGAATGCAGCGATCAAGTTCCTTGAAAACTGAACAAATGGATGATGTTTTAAACTGAGATTAAATCAATCTCGTCAGATTCAAAATGAGCTACAAACTTTCTTGGAGAGTTTGATCCTGGCTCAGGACGAACGCTGGCGGCGTGCCTAATACATGCA
>NZ_JACVTM010000024.1:0-65335 GCF_016624415.1 Paenibacillus sp. S28
GGAGCGCGAAGAGCAGTACGCATTGCTGCAGCAGGAGCTGGAAGAGCAGCGGAAGCAGCAGCAGACGGCCGCTCGGGCGCTAAAGGAACGCGAAGAGCAGTACGTAATGCTGCAGCGGGAGCTGGAAGAGCAGCGTGAGCAGCAGCAGACAGCTGCCCAGGCGCTGAAGGAGCGCGAAGAGCAGTACGCATTGCTGCAGCAGGAGCTGGAAGAGCAGCGTGAGCAGCAGCAGACGATTGCCCAGGCGCTGAAGGAGCGCGAAGAGCAGCATCGAGCCGTACAGCGGCAGCTGGAGGAGCAACGGCAGGAGCACCAAACGACCCGCCAGGCGCTGGAAGACCTCGAGAATCAGTACCTGGAGGTTCAGGAACAGCTCGAGGAACAGCAGGCGGAGCATCGAACGGCCCGCCGGGCGCTGGAAGATCTCGAAGAGCAATATTTAACCTTGCAGCAGCAGAGCGAAGGTCATCAAGAGCAGTATCGTGCGCTGCAGCTCCGGCTGGAAGAACGGCAGGAGCAGTATCACGAGCTTCGGATGGAATATGATGACCACCAGGAGCTGTATCAGGAACTGCAGCAGGCGCATGACGCCAGAGCAGAGCAGCTGGCGGATTTGGAGCAGCAGCTGGAGGACAGCCGGGAAATGATCGGGCGCCTGCGGCTGCAGTCCGAGGAATACGCCCGCGACAACGGCACATTGCGCCAGCAGCAGGAGCAAGCTGAAGCACGGTTTGAAGAGCTGGAGCTTCAAGCCAAGGACGTTCAGGCTCAGTACGAAGAGCTGCAGCGGGTGAACCGGGCAGCTCAGGAGCAAAATGAACAGCTGCGGAGCCAAACCGAAGCCCAGCGCGAACAGTACA
The DNA here is from genome assembly GCF_016624415.1 of Paenibacillus sp. S28. Lineage (NCBI taxonomy): Bacteria > Bacillati > Bacillota > Bacilli > Caryophanales > Paenibacillaceae > Paenibacillus > Paenibacillus sp. S28. The sequence goes on from NZ_JACVTM010000024.1 coordinate 861, forward strand.
ACAGCTTGAACCAGCAGTATCAGGGCTTGCAGCGGCAGTATGAGGAGCTGCAGCGCCAGGTGAAGGAGGCGCAGAGCCGCCAGGAGGATACCGAAATCGAATACCTGCTTCTGCTGGAGGAGAAAGAGGCCGCGGTGAAGAAGCTGGAGGAAGCATCGCTGCAGCTGGATGAAGCGGCCGACCGGGAGACCGAGCTGCGCGGACTGCTGCGCAGTGCCGAGCAATCCATGCAGTCTTATCAGGATAAGCTGAAGGATATGATGGACCAGCAGGAAGCCTGGGGCAGCCGGGAGCTGGAGCTGCAAGAGGAGCTTGAGGCTTGGCAGCAGCAGATCGCTGCCGGCGAGCAGCAGCTTACCCGGATCCAGAGCGAGAAGGAGTCAGTCGCGGATGAGCTTCGCCAGGTGGGCGAAAGCTTTGAGCTGGTGACGCATCAATATCGCCTGCTGCAGGCAGAGCATGAGATTCAGCTGGAGAAGACCGGCAAGCTGGAGGAAGAGTACCGCTTGCTCAAGGACGAGTATTCCAAGCTGCAGACCGAATATAACGAGTGGATCGAGCTGATCGAACAGGATCAGAGCTGACTTCTATAGTCCACCCACATTTCACACCTAAAAGAAAATCCCCTCGGAGTAAGCGGCAGGACGGATCATGCATCATCCTGAAGCATACTTCGAGGGGATTTTAACTTTTGGGTTCAAGTCTGCCTAACTTTTATTCCACAATGACTTTGGCAATCATGCCGGAATGTCCCGCTCCGCAGAACACTGAGCACGCCATTTCGAACGTGCCGGCTTTTTCCGGCGTGACGACCGCGGACTTGTTTTTACCGTCAAGCTGAAGCTCAAGACCCGGAATGAGAACGCCGTGGTTTCCCTCATCGTTTTCAAGCGTAATTTTGACTGGTACGCCCTTTTTGAGATGATATTCTTTTTGATCGAATGCATAGTTTGTCGCCTTGATCACCAATTCCTCGCTCGGGGCTACACCGGTTTCGGTGACTCCGCTGCCCGATGCGGAATCGCCGCTCTTGGATTGTCCGCAAGCAGCCAGCACCAGAAGCAGCACGCAGGAAAGGACGACAGCCAGGGTCTTCTTCACTTGTGATCCTCCTTTATGTATACCTTCATCATTTTAATTGGTTCCATGCCTTATCATACCTTAAATTGGATATGTCTGGGCGAGGCTCATTTGAAAAATTGGTGAACGCAGCAGCCGTTGATTTTGCCGCGCCCAGGAAAAGGATCAGCTGGAAAAAAGATAGTTCTTATCTTGGATTTAAGATATAATGAGCATTGACGATGTACGAAACCCGCAAATATTCTTGTTTAGAAGATTAGGGGAATGACATTCCAATGAATCGCACGGGGTTGATTTTGGAAGATTTATGGCATCGCAAAATATTGAACGCCTATTGGATTGTGACGCTGATGTTTTTCGCGGCAGAGGTGGTTCTGCTGCTGCTGGGCTGCATTCCTTCCGTGACCGCCGGGGGCGGGCCGGAGGACTGGCTGCGTCTGGGCATCCCGGACGGCTGCATCCTGCTGCTCATGCTGGCGGCACAGACCTGGCTGCGATTCGAACCTAAATACCGGAAGCAGGTTGTGGTCGGCTGCGGATTTTTGCTCTCCTACCTGTTCTATTTCATCATTCAGCCGATCGTGGACGGGGCACAGATGGCGCTCCTTCTGCCCGTTCTGATTTCCGTCGTTTATTTTGACCGCAAACTTCTATATGGCTTTGGCTCGTTAACGATCCTCCTGTACTGTCTCATCTATCTCACCGAACGCTCCCTTTATCAGAAACCCATTCAGGAATTCATCCAAATCCAAAGCGTGTTTATTGTCAGCATCATGATTGGTCATACGATTTTGGTCCGGGTCAAGGAATTTATGCGCCATCTGGAATCGGTCATGAAGTCGGAGCAGCAGCTCCTGGTGGAAAGAACGATATCGGACAAGCTGCTCAAAATCGATGCACTGACCGGGCTATACAATCACAAGGCGTTTCACGAATACCTGGAGGCTCTGCTGGAGCAATGCGAGAAATATCAGCTTCCGCTGCAGCTGGCAATTATCGATATCGATAATTTTAAAAAGGTCAACGATAATTACGGGCATCGGGTGGGCGATGTCGTGCTGAAAGAGGTTGCTTCGAAGGTGATGTCGACGATGACGCCGAATGATTTTGCCGCCCGTTATGGCGGAGAAGAATTTGCCATTATAATGGCGGATAAGACATTGGAAGAAGCAGAACGCATGGCTGAGCAGCTGCGTGAACGGATCGCCAGAACCGAGCTGCCGCATACGGTGAAGCCGGTTACGGTGAGCATCGGACTTTGCAATTTTCAGCAGGGGGACGACAAGGAATCATTATTTCGAAAAGCGGACATGGCGCTGTATCAGGCCAAACGTACGGGAAAAAATAAAGTGGTGACCGCGAGTGAAGACGCAGCCGATTATGCCGGATAAAAAAGGAAAGACCCCTGTCCTTAGGCAGGGGTTTTCATTCGGGAAACGGTTTACCGCTTGTCCCTTCCGGCATTAAATGCGGACACCGGGATAAACAGGTCGATAATACCGATGACGAGGGCGGCGAGAATGGCGCCAAGGATGGTAACTTCTACGCCGCTGACAATAAATTGGGCGATGTATATGACGAGGGCACTGACGATGAAGCCGACGATCCCGCGTCCAAAGGGAGTAACCCTTTTGCCGAAGATTCCTTCAATAATCCACCCCAGCAGTGCGATAACCAAAGCGAGCAGCAGAGCGCTCCAGAACCCTCCGACGGAAAACTGGGGAACGATCCAGCCTACGATCAGCAGGACGATGGCAGACACGATAAAGCGAACGACATGACCCAGAAAATGCATGCAACTGGCCTCCTTTACACATGGTTACTGTGTTATGCAAACCTTATTGTATTCAATTTTCGCCATGTTATGTATGGAATGATTTAGGGCTGCAAATGGCGAAGCGGCAAACATTTCGTATATAATAAAGGCATTGCACGAGAGGAGTAGTGAATACTGTTGGACGACAAGATTTTGCATACGCTCGAATACCGCAAGATTTTAGATAAATGCGCTGCCTATACCCAAACCTCGATGGGGAGGGGAGCGGCCGAGTCCTTGAAGCCCGATACCGATCTGGAATCGGTAAAGCGTTTGCTTCAGGCAACCGACGAAGCGTATACCGTGGACCGTCTGAAGGGAAATCCGTCCTTCGGCGGCATCACAGACATCGCCGCTCCGCTGAAGCGCGCCAGAATCGGCGGCACCTTAAGCCCGCATGAGCTGCTGGCCATCGGCAACACCGTGAACGGATCGAGACGGATCAAGCGGTTCATCGCGAATGTTCACGAAGACGAGCCGATTCCCCTGCTGGAGGGGATCAGTGAAAATTTATCCGAGCAGAAGCCCCTGGAAGATGCCATTAAAGCATGCATCGACGAAAGCGCCGAAGTGCTTGATTCTGCCAGTCCCGGGCTTGCCCAGGTTCGGCGGGAGCTGAGATCCGGCGAAGTGCGGATCCGGGAGAAGCTCGATTCGATGATCCGTTCCTCCAGCGTGGCCAAAATGCTGCAGGACCAGCTCATAACGATCCGGGGGGACCGGTTTGTCATTCCGGTTAAAGCGGAATACCGTTCGTATTTCGGCGGGATCGTGCATGATCAGTCCGGTTCGGGAGCGACGCTCTTTATTGAGCCGGAATCGATTGTGGCGATGAACAACAAGCTGCGTGAAACCCGGATGAAGGAAGAACGCGAAATTGAAATTATTTTGCAAAAGCTGACGGCGCTCGTCGGTGAACAAGCGGATCTTCTTCTGCTCGATATCGACCTGCTGGGACAGCTCGACTTTATTTTTGCCAAGGGGCGTCTGGCGCATGTCATGAAGGCCAGTCAGCCGAGAATGAACGACCGTGGATACTTGAAGCTGAAGAAAGGACGCCATCCGCTGATCGACATGGAGAAGGTTGTGCCGATCGACGTGGAATTGGGCAACTCGTACACTTCCATTATCGTGACCGGGCCGAATACCGGCGGCAAGACCGTCACGCTGAAGACGATCGGATTGCTGAGCCTGATGGCGATGTCCGGCCTGTTCGTTCCCGCGGAGGAAGGAAGCCAGCTCTGCGTGTTCGACGCCATTTACGCCGATATCGGGGACGAGCAGAGCATCGAACAGAGCTTGAGTACGTTCTCCAGCCATATGACCAATATTATCCGTATTTTGAACCATATGACGCCGAAGAGCCTGGTGCTGCTTGACGAAGTGGGGGCCGGGACCGACCCGGCGGAAGGCTCAGCGCTTGCTATTTCCATTCTGGAGCATATCCACAGCCTGGGCTGCCGGATGGTGGCTACTACCCACTACAGCGAACTCAAGGCTTATGCCTATGAACGCAAAGGCGTCATCAACGCCAGCATGGAATTTGACGTGAACACGCTGAGTCCGACTTACCGGCTCCTCGTCGGCGTTCCCGGACGAAGCAACGCGTTTGCGATTGCGGAGCGGCTCGGACTTCCGCATGTGATCCTGGATTATGCCCGCGGGGAAGTGAAAGAAGAAGATCAGCGCGTCGAGCATATGATCGCCTCCCTCGAGGAAAATCGGCTGGGCGCCGAAAGCGAGCGAGAAAAGGCCGAGAAACTGCGCCAGGAAATGGAGCAGCTCCGGAGCCGGCATCAGCAGGAGCTCGAGAAGCTCGAGGAGCAGCGCGACCGGCTGATCGAGAAGGCCCGGGCCGACGCCAAGGAAGTCATTGCCAAAGCCCGCCGCGAAGCGGAGCAGATCATCGCCGATCTGCGGCAGCTGGCCAAAGAGGAAGGGGCTTCGGTCAAGGAGCATAAGCTGATCGCCGCCCGCCGACAGCTGGATGAGGCTGAACCGCAGCAGCGCAAGAAGGGAGCGGCCAAACCGAAGGCCAAGGCCCCGCGCCAAATCGAGCCCGGCGATGAAGTCATGGTCTACAGCCTGAACCAGAAGGGCCATGTCGTGGAGCTGTCCGGCGCGAAGGAGGCTGTGGTTCAGCTTGGTATCATGAAGATGAAGGTCAGCCTGGACGACCTCGAGCTGGTGAATGCGAACAAACCGGCCGAGAAGCAGGTGCAGCGGCATGCGACTACGGTCAAGCGCACGCGGGATGACAACATCCGCAGCGAGCTGGATCTGCGGGGCGCGAATCTGGAAGAGGCGCTGATCGAAGTCGACCGTTTTATCGACGAAGCGTTTTTGGGCAACCTCGGCCAAGTATACCTGATTCACGGGAAAGGCACGGGAATTTTGAGACAGGGAATCTCGGAATATCTCCGCAAGCACAAGCATATTAAAAGTTACCGTCTGGGAAATTACGGCGAAGGCGGAACCGGCGTGACGGTGGTTGAGCTTAAATAATATGGGTGTGAGCCTGAATTTCGGCCGGGAACAGGGGGATGTTGGGAGTGAAGAACGGGGCTGATTTGCTGTTGGCCTATCCGATCGGTACGCTGATTGGTTATTTTTCGGTAGCGATTCTGGGCTTGATCGTCTTTCTGTACTGTTTTGAAATCTTGGCGAGGTACAAGTGCTGGGATGAAATCGGACGAGGCAATATTGCCGCCGCTTTGGCTACCGGAGGCAAAATATTCGGCCTTTGCAATGTGCTGAGGTACAGCATCGAGTCCAAAACGTCGATCTATGACATGATGAAGTGGGCCTTCTACGGCTTTCTGCTGCTGTTTATCGCCTACCTGCTGTACGAATTTTTAACCCCGGTGTTTTCCGTGGACGAAGAAATTAAACGGGATAACCGGGCGGTCGGCCTGATCTCTATGCTGATCCCGGTGTCCCTTTCATATGTGATTGGAGCCTGTTTAATGTAGGAGGAACACATGAAAAATTTGGCGAGGATTTTGTTCGTCGCTGCGGTCGCCTTCTTTGTTGTGGGCGTCGTATATTTGATGAAACATTAAGGAGATGGATCATATGGAAACCACGGTTTGCCCTTGGTGCCAGACGGAAATCGTATGGGACGAGGAACTGGGCCCCGAGGATGAATGCCCTTACTGCCACAATGAGCTGAAAGGTTACCGGACGCTGAGCATCCAGCTGGGTGCGGATGAAGAGGAAGCGGACGTAGACGAAGAGCATGAGGGAATCGAAGGTACGGATTGGGAGCTTCCTGAGGATGACGATAAAGCCGTTCCTTTTTGGAATGAGGAAGACATGCAGCAGCTGCCGCCGTCGATCCGGACGCTCGATAAGTATGAGGACAGCCACGACCTCATGAACTACGAGGAGACAGTGGAGCAAATTCTGGATGAGCAGGAGGAAGTGCCGGAATGCCCGAAATGCCGGGATTACATGGTGCTTGCCGGCACGCATCAGGTGGCCGACCAATTTCAGCCCGCAGCTTTCGGCGTGCTCCAAGGTCCGGTATTGACTCCGCCTTTTCAAGTTCAAATGTATATTTGCACGGGATGCTTCCATGTCGAATACAGTCTGGCTGAGGAAGACCGGCTGCGGATGGTCGACCACTTGAGCCAAGAGAAGAAGAATTCGTAAAAAAAGCAAACCGATCGATGATTTACCCCCTTTTAGGGAATTACTAATGAGGTAGACCCGGATATGAAGGGGGTAATTATGAAATCAAAATCATCTGCGCGGCTGAATCGGCAAACGATACTGCTGCTTGCCGTTAACGGGCTGATCGTTTTATCCGGCGCCTTGTCGGGCACGTTTCTCAACGTATATTTATGGAAAAGCAAGCAGGATTACGCGATGATCGGATGGTTTACCGTCGCCCAGCAGCTGGCCGTCGGGCTCACCTTTTGGCTGGCAGGCAAATGGGTGAAGGAGTATAACAAAATGAACGCCCTCAGGCTGGGGATCGGGCTGACGGGCCTTTTTTATTTGCTGGTTCTGTGGGTTGGGGAAAAGGCAATTTATTATATATGGCCGCTCGGGATACTGCTTGGGATTGCGATCGGGCTGTTCTGGATTGCTTTTAACGTGGTGTATTTCGAAGTCACCGATCCTGAGAACCGGGACCTGTTTAACGGGTGGGTCGGCCTGCTCGGCTCCATTACGGGCATTGTCGGGCCCTGGTTTTCCGGCCTGCTGATTTCCATGCTGAAGGGCGACAGGGGATATCGGATCATTTTTACGACGTCCCTGATCATTTATGCGCTCGGCGTGGTGCTGAGCTTCTTTTTGAAAAAGAGGAAAAAGGGCGGAACCTATGCCTGGCTCGAGCCTGTGAAGCAGCTGAAGGACAAAGGCAGCCCCTGGCGGCTTATGGCCCCCGGTCTGGCGGCGCAGGGGATTCGGGAAGGGGTGTTCGCCTTTCTGATCAATCTCCTTGTGTTTGTTGCCACGAAACAGGAGTCGAAGCTGGGGCAGTTCTCGCTCATTACGTCCGCGGTATCGCTGGCGACGTACTGGCTGGCTGGCAAATGGTTTAAACCGGCTTACCGGAGCGCGGGCATGCTGGTGGGCGCCCTGCTGCTGTGGGTGGTCATGGTGCCGCTTATCTGGAAGGTCAATTATTTCACCCTGCTGCTGCTCGGCATAGGTACGGCTATCTTTATGCCGCTGTACATCCTGCCGATGGTCTCATCCGGCTTCGACTTGATGGGGACCAGCGACGAAAACGTGGAAAAGCGGGTCGAGCTGGTTGTTCTGCGTGAGCTCAGTCTGATGGTCGGCCGCCTTCTCGGTACGATAATATTCATCATCGTGCTGTCCTTCAGCAAAGACCAGAGCACCATTACCGTGCTGATGCTCGTGCTCGGCGCATCACCGATCCTCAGCTGGATCTGCGTGAGACGGCTGCTTAAGCCGGGGAAATCGGCACGCACTTGAACAATCGCGTTACACAACAAATCCCCTGATTCCTTCATTCGGAGTCAGGGGATTTTTCTGTAGGGAAGAGATTGAACTTACGGAAGCCCAACCTGGCTGCAAGGTTTAAGGTTTATCTGCCAATCAGGAGCCGGGAACCTGAGCATTGGGGGACGGTTTGGAGGTCCGCTCCAATGAGAAAATTTCCAGCTCGGGGCGCGTTTTCCCGCAAAGAACATCGCTTAGTAGATCCGCCGCAATCATGCAGTAGACGGTCCCGTTGCCGCCATAGGCTTCAATAAAATAACTATGAGGAAACCGGGAATGAGGACCGATCATGGGCAGTCCGTCGTGGGTGAGCCCGAAAAGGGAAGCCCATGCATAGTCGGCTTGGATGCCGGCGTAACGGGGAAAAAGGGCTTTAATCTCGTTTAGCAGCATTTCGCTTTTATGCCGGATCCGGCCTTCCCTCTCCTCCGGAGCGACCGGGTGCTCGTCCAGGCCCCCTGCTACGATGCGGTTGTCCACGGTGGTCCGCATGTAGAGATACGGCCGGGCCGTCTCCCAGATCAGGCAGCGCTCGTGCCATCCGGTAAAATCGGGTACAGGGCTCGTGACGATCGCATAGGTCGTCTGAAGCAGCGCATTGCGGTCCGGTTTCTCTTCCTGTGTTTCATAGCCGCTCGCATGGACGACTTTACGGGCGAAAATCCGGCCGGTGCGCGTATAACAAACCACGCCGTCTTCTTCATATTCCAAATGAATGACCGGGCTGTTTTCGTACACCCGTACCCCATGATCCGCCGCGTATTGAACGAGGCCATGAACGAACCGGAACGGGTTGACTTCAGCATCGCCGGTCGTATACAACGCCGCGGGTTTGGAGAAGGGGAACCGCGATGCGATATCGGCCTGATCCCAATATGACGTTTCAAAACCGTGCTCGCGAAGGGTTTCATATTCCTCTTTCAGGTAAGGCACGTCCTCGACGCTGCTGGCAAAATATAGGCTGCTGCGCGGAATTAGCTCGGGTTCCAGCTTGAGCCCGCCGGCTGCTTCCTTGAGCTTACGCATCGCGTCCCTGCACATTTGGTAAAAGGTGATGCCGGTCTGTTCGCCAAACGTATGGATAATGGAGGTCAGCGATTTATCGTTGGAGCTTTGAAGCAGTCCGGTGTTGGCTGAAGAGCTTCCTTCAGCGATCCGTCCCTTCTCGAGCAGAACGGTTTGAAGATTGGCCCCGGACAGCTTGTGGGCGAGAAGGGCTCCACCCATGCCGCCGCCAATGATCAGTACGTCGCAGGAGAGATCCTCCGCAAGCTCCGGATAAGCGGGTGCCGGCTTCAATGTAGACGGCCATGCCAAGTTCCCTTTATTCAGAATCATATGTGTGTTTCGCCCCTTATCGGTAGTATTCAAAGTATTTGCTCCGCATGCACAATTTATAGCTGTTCCGGCAGATCGGCCGGTGGAAGAGACCATGCCTGACAATACATAGAAAACCTTCCCCGGGACATAATACGGATGGAGTTAGAGATATCCAGAGGAGGAATACCGATGCAGTCCAATCAAATGCAGGCGATTACCGGCAAGGAGCTGGAATATATCGTCGATTCGATTTCCAATGAGGATCTGCTGATCAAGCAGTGTGCGGCAACAGCCGCTGCTACGCAGAACCCGACGATTCAGCAGGCGTGCCAGCAATACATCCGGTCGCTGGACCACCATATCGATTTGCTCGTACAGGCCATTCAGCAGCACCAGCCGCTGGCGCCGACGAGTCCCCAACAATGATAGCTTAGGAGGCATTTGCGCAATGTATTATCAAACTTCCAATAACTCGCAATTCATGCAGGACGAGGACCTCTTGTACACAATCCTGGCCGATCTGAAAAGAACGGTCCGCGAATACACCACGGCAACGACGGAATCCTCCTGTCCGACCGTGCGGCAATTGTTTACGCAGCTGACGAACGATACGCTCCGCATGCAGGGAGAACTGTACAATCTGATGAAGCAGCTGAATATGTACTCCACGTCATCCAAGGCGCTTCGCCAAGATGTGGACAAGTCGATTCAGGATGCGCGAAATTTGCAGCAAAAGAACCGTCAGTTCGTGCAGCAAAAAACAAGCAGCATGGGCCAATATGCCCAGGCATCCAATCCGTACCAGCAGCAGCAAAGCTCCCAAAACCCATATTACATGTAATTTGCCGGAGTTGCAGGCGCCGTTTAGTTCTCATGTGTGGCGTCACCAAGCGGATAACAATAAGTACCCAAAATCCTGCTTCTATGAAGCATGGACCCATTTTGCCGTCTCCATTTCGGCCCACGCCGGGGAGACGGTTTTGCTTTGCATGCATGATAATTTCATGTAATATTAGTATTAATCTCGAACCCGGGTCCTTTGTCGTAATAGTGAAGAAGGCCCGTGGAACAAGCGCTGGAGGATGCTGTATGAAACAACTGACGGATTTGAAACTGAAGGTCCTCGACCTGTTGAACGAAGACGCGAGACGGTCCCCGGCCCTGCTGGCAACGCTCATCGGCGTTGAAGAGGAAGCGGTCAAGGAAGCGATCGCGGAGCTGGAACAAGACCATGTCATCGTAAAATATGCGGCGGTCGTGAACTGGAGCAAGATTGAAGACGAGACGGTAACCGCCTTGATCGAAGTGCAGATTACGCCCGAGCGCGGGCGGGGCTTTGAAGGGATCGCGGAGCGGATCTATTTGTATCCGCAGGTCAAATCCGTGTATCTCATGTCGGGAGCCTACGACCTTCTTGTGGAAGTGGAAGGGCGCAACCTGCGGGAAGTGGCCAACTTCGTTTCCGAGAAGCTGTCGCCGATTGACTCGGTATTGTCGACGAAGACGAATTTCATTTTGAAGAAATATAAGCAGGACGGAATTATTTTTGAAGACCGTGAAGAAGATAACCGTCTCATGATCTCACCGTAAAGGAAGATGTGTCATGATCGTGAATGAAGAAACGAAGAAACAGCAGAATTCGAAATCGATGCAATCGTATTTGGCTCCTTTGGTCCGCGATATTCCGCCATCCGGAATCCGCCGATTTTTTGACCTGGCCGAAGGAAGCAAGGACATTATTACACTGGGCGTAGGGGAACCGGACTTCACGACTCCATGGCATGTGAGAGAAGCCTGCGTATATTCCCTTGAGCGGGGGCGCACGGCCTACACCTCCAACGCCGGGATGATCGAGCTCCGGGAAGCTATCGCCCAGTATTTGTATGACAGCTTTCAGGTCTCCTATCAGCCGTCCAATCAGATTCTAGTGACCGTTGGCGGCAGCGAGGCGATCGATCTGGCGCTGCGTGCGCTGATCGTGCCTGGGGACGAAATTCTCATTCCCGAGCCCTGTTACGTATCCTATTCCCCGATCACCTCGATCGGCGGCGGGGTCCCGGTTGGCATCGAGACGTTCGCAGAGAACGACTTCAAGCTGACGGCAGAGGCGCTTGAGGCCAAAATCACGCCGAAGTCCAAGGTGCTGATTTTATGCTACCCGAGCAATCCGACCGGCGCCATCATGACGTATGAGGACTGGCTGCCGATCGCCAAAGTGGTGGAGAAGCATGATTTGATCGTCATTTCCGACGAGATCTATGCCGAACTGACGTATACGCAAAAGCATGTCAGCTTTGCCTCGATCCCGGGCATGATGGACCGGACGGTTCTGGTCAGCGGCTTTTCCAAGGCGTTCGCAATGACCGGCTGGCGTATGGGCTATGCCTGTGCCCATCCCGACCTGATCGCCGCCATGCTGAAGATTCACCAATACACAGTGATGTGTGCACCGGTGATGGGGCAGGTGGCCGCGCTGGAGGCGCTGACCAACGGGCTGGAAGAGAAGGACCGGATGATCGATTCCTACAACCAGCGGCGCCGTTTGATCGTGCAGGGCTTCGTCGATATCGGACTGCCGTGTCATGAGCCGCAAGGTGCCTTTTATGCCTTCCCTAGCATCGCTGAGACCGGGCTGTCCTCGGATGAGTTCGCCCAGCGCCTGCTGATGGAAGCAAAGGTTGCCGCAGTGCCTGGAACGGCCTTCGGACAAGGGGGAGAAGGCTTTCTCCGCTGCTCGTACGCTACCTCCGTCGCCCAGCTGACTGAGGCTCTGGAGCGCATTGGAGAATTTGTCCACAAACTGAAAACCAGCTGAACAATAATTCCCTGTTTCTAGTAGAATTTAACATAAATTTCACTTTTATTTATTTATTTGTATGTTATAATTCTATTTTGGGAGCAAAAATTGACTTGCCAAGGAGGGATGACCTTGTTTTGCGCTGAATACGATTTGCCTGCATTCCGCGGACATTACGCAGCTGAAGGCAGCAATAATGTAAAATGGTCAACCAAAACGACAGATCAGACGAAAACTTTATCCTTGGAAGACGAAATCATGATGCTCCGCAAAAAAATGGAACAGATCTTTATGCAGGAACAGTCTTTTACATCGGAAATCGTAATCGAAATCAGCAGTTTGCTGGATTTGAAAATAAACGAATATATGAAAAGCTGCCCGAAGAAGAAGTCTTAATCGGCAGGCGGAAGACCCCGGAACGGGGTCTTCTTTTTTTCTCTCATCAGGTTGTGATATATTGAACCTATCGGAGAAAAGGGGGAGCAGGAGTTGAAGGTATACGGGAAGCTGGCGCTGCTGGTTGTCTTTGCCGTTTTATTGCTGACGGGCTGCGGCAAGGGAGATAAAAACGCGTTATCGGTCTTTATGATTGACAATCAATCCGATCCGTCTCAGGTGTATGAGAAGGTGCAGGACAAGCTTCAGGAAGTGATGGGGCCCGACCTGAAGGTCAAAGTATCGGCAAGTCCGATTTATAACCCGGAGAAGCTGATGGTTGAATATGCTGCCGGCGGGCATGACATCATTTTTCTGCCGGAAGACGATATGAAGAATTACGCCAAAATGGGCGGTCATACCGTGCTGGATTCGTATTTTGACCCGAAAAAATATCCGGATGGCGTGTTCGCGAGCAACGAGGAAAAAGAAGACGGTACGACGGATACGACCGAGCATCTGTACGGCATACCCGTTCGTGAAATGAAATTTTTCAAGGACCAGAAATACGTTCCGGAGAAGCTGTATGCCACGATTCCGATCTCGACCAAGTCGGTCGACAACGCGGTAAAGGCGCTCAAGGCATTGACGGAGTAGAGAAGCCAGCACAGGGGACGCGGCTTCCGCGATTCCTTTGATGAATGATAATACGCGATAAAGGGGAGAAGAAGCCCGTGAGAATCTACACACGCACAGGCGATGAAGGCGAAACGTCGGTCATTGGCGGGCGCGTTCTGAAGGACGACCTGCAGGTCGAGGCCTACGGCACGATTGACGAGCTGAACTGCTTTGTGGGCCAGGCGATCAGCCTGATGGAAGCGGAGTCATTGCAGGACCTGAAAGAAAATATGATCGAGATTCAGCATGAGTTGTTTGACTGCGGCTCCGATCTGGCATTTGTGAAGCTGAGCGAGAGCAAATACAAGGTCGGTCCCGACAAAGTGATGCGGCTCGAGCAGTGGATGGATGCTTACATGGAGGAGACACCGGAGCTGGAGCGCTTTATTCTGCCTGGAGGCACCCTGCTCGCATCCACGCTGCATGTATGCCGCACGGTCTGTCGCCGCGCAGAGCGCAGAGTCGTGACGCTGGGGCGGGAGAAAGAAATTAATCCCGACGTGCGCAGGTATTTGAACCGTCTGTCGGACTACTTCTTCGTGGTGGCCCGGACGGCCAACGCCCGCAGCGGCGTGGCGGATATCGAATACGTGCGCAGCAAAAAGGTATTCGGACGAAAAAAATGAGCGAATACTATCCCCCGATTTCATATACCGTCCCGCCTTCGGAAGACGGATGGCTGCTGAAGACGATTCTGCAGAAGAGACTCCACGTATCCCGCAAGCTGCAGTCCCGCCTGAAGCTGACGGAACAGGGGATCACCGTGAATGGCCAAAGAGTGTACATCAGCGTTCCGGTCAGGGATGGGGATGTGGTGGAAATCCGGATGGAGAAAGAAATTTCGGATGATATTCTGCCAGAGCCCATTCCTTTTCGCATTTTGTACGAGGATGAGCACCTGCTGATCGTGAACAAGGAGGCCGGCATCATCGTGCATCCGACGCACGGACACTATACGGGAACCTTGGCGAACGGCGTGGTTCACTATTGGCGGGACAAGAGCGAGGCGTTCCGCTTCCGAGCCGTGCACCGGCTGGACCAGGAAACGTCGGGCGTCATCGCTATCGCCAAAAATCCGTATGTCCACCAGCATATTTCGGAGCAAATGATCGCAAACGAGGTGGACAAAAGGTACCTGGCCCTCGTTCATGGTGTTCCGTCTCCGGAAGAAGGGGAGGTGGACGGACCGATCGACCGCGACCCGGAGGAGCCGCATCGGCGTATCGTCACGCCTGACGGGTATCCGTCGCTGACGCGGTATAAGGTCGTTGAGGCGTACGGCTCGTCTTCTTCGCTCGTCCAGCTGAAGCTGGAAACAGGCAGAACCCACCAGATCCGCGTCCATATGACCAGCATCGGCTGCCCGCTGATCGGCGATAAGCTGTACCGGCATCCGGTTTACCAGGTGCTTCCGCCTGAGGAACAGGGGGCCCCGGAGACCGTTCTGCCGCAGGGATTAACCCCATCCGAGCGGACCGTGGTGCTGCTGGATCACAGCATTTCGCGGCAGGCGCTCCACGCCTGGGAGCTGTCCTTCCAGCATCCCGTTACCCGGGAGCGGATGACCTTTCAGGCACCGCTGCCGCCCGACATGACCCACCTGATTGCCGAGGCGAAGCAACATGAACTTGATCAATGAAAAGAGTGAGTAACGATGAGCAAATTGAAAGTATACCATTATCCCAAATGCGGTACGTGCCGCAGTGCGGTTAAATGGCTGGAAGCGCACGGTCACGAGCTGGAGCTCCAGCATTTATGGGAGGAGCCGCCGGCTCCGGACGAGCTGTCCCGCTTGGTCGAGAAGAGCGGGCTTGATTTGAAGAAGTTTTTTAACACCAGCGGAGAGGCGTACAAGGAGCTGGGTCTGAAGGACAAGCTGCCGGCCATGAGCCGGGAAGAGCAGATCAAGCTGCTGTCCAGTAACGGCCGGTTGATCAAACGTCCGATCGTAACCGACGGAAGCAAGGTGACGGTCGGCTTTAAAGAGGACATGTACGAGGAGAACTGGGCGTAGCCTGGGATTCCGTAAAAAACGGTGGCATGACCGACAGGGGAGGGGCCTAGCATTTCCCTGCGGCTATGTCACCGTTTTGTTTTGCGTTCGAGGATCTATTCCGAAGGAAGCTCTACCCATTGATAGGGCGTTTCCATCGCCTTGAAGCCCTGTTCGATGATCGTGATGATTGCTACGGTCTCGGCCGGATCGACAGGCGGAACGCCGGTTTCGAAGAAGCGGACGAGCGCCCCAGCGAACAGCCCGAAATAATCGGAGTCCGCTTTCAGCATGTTCGTCTCACCGGATGTATAGCTGACCGTCAGCGAAAAGGGACATCCCCCGCCGAGATGATGGATCTCGGCCTGGCGGCCCCCGCTGAATCCGATCAGCCACGATGGGGCGTGAGGCGTTCCGGTATACATCATCCGGCGGACGCCGGGGCCCAGCAGCGAGACGATCGGTTCGATCTGGTGGATCGAATAGTTGTCGTACCGCCCCGGCCCGAAGCTGATGATGTTCTCGATGCCGGCGCGCTCGGCCCCGGCGTACTCCGCGGCGAAGCGAAGCGCCGAGCTGGAGAACAGCGGCGTCCCGTGCTGCTCAGCTAGGTTGAACAGGCGACGAGCGGTCTGGCGGTCCGGGGCAAAGGTTTTGTCAATATAGGTAGGCTTGCCGGATTGAAGCGGAAGCTGGGCGAGCGGCTCGTGGTACTGCGGATGGTCGGGCGAAAGGACAATGATGTAATCGCTTCGATCCACGACCTCGGCAATCGAAGGGAGCAGCTCGATCCCTTTGTCTTGACTCCACTGTACGTTGGTGCGCCCAGAAGGCGAATCGGCTATTCCATAGGCATAGGCCACCTTCATGGTGCCGCCTGATGCCTGTTCAATCCACTTCGGATAATGCTCGGCATGCCATTCATCGAGGTAATAATCGATAAAACCGATCGTTTTCAACTAGCAATCCCCCTCAGTCGCTTATTACAGCTCGATTTCCCTGCGCTGCTCGGAAGAGTCGTAGATCGCCTGAATCATCTTGGAGGTGACGATGACGGTATCGATATGGGACGGCAGCTTTACGCCGGTCTGGATGCATTCGAGAAAGCCGTTGATTTCGTTTTCGAAATGGTCGCTCGATGAATACTTGGGCTTCGTTTCCAGCAAAGCTCCGTCCTTGGCCCCGTAAATGGTGAAGTCGCCTCCGTATTGTAGGCGGATCCCTGCTTTGTTGCCCAGAAAATCGATGTAGGTTTCGGGCGTGCCGATGTTCTGCGCCCAGGCGCCGTTGATCGTAATGCCCGGCCCTTCGGTGCGGATCATGGCCGTGACAAAGTCATCGACATCATACGTACCGGCGTAATTCGGGGGCCCTGCCCACATGTTCAGGTAGGCGTAATTCGGCAGGTCCCGCCCCAGCTTGGAGTAGGCCTGGCCGGATACCGTCAACGGACGCGGATCGCCGGCGCAGTACATGACGATGTCCAGATAATGGACGCCCCAATCGATAAGGACGCCCCCGCCGGCAATTGATTTGGTGGTAAACGCTCCGCCAAGTCCCGGAATGGAGCGGTGAGCGCGGAAGCTAGCATAGATATGGTACAGTTCGCCAAGCTCGCCGCTTTCGATCAGGTTTTTGATCATGTTCACACTTTTGTTGAACCGGTTCACGACCCCGATATTCAGCACTTTGCCCGTTTCGTGCTGCACTTTCTGCATCTCCAGCGCTTCCGCGTAGGTGCGGGCCGCAGGCTTTTCGCACAAGACATGCTTGCCCGCCCGCAAAAAATCGATGGAGATGGCGGCATGAGCATCGTTAGGGGTACATACGGAGACGGCATCGATCTCGGGGTCGTCCAGAATGTCACGGTAATTTTCCACGGCGGTGCCGCATTCATAATCCTTGACCGCCTGCTCCGCCTTCTTCTTGTCCGTGTCGCAAAAATATTTGATTTCGGCGTCCGGATGTTTCAAATAGTTGGGGATATGCGCCGCTCTGGCAATGGTCCCGCAGCCGATGACAGCAACCTTGATCGTTTTTCCCATATTCATTCCTCCTGCTTGTTAGGTGGGTTTATCCTTTTCAAGATTCGATATTTGGAGAATAACTCCTGCTGCGTAATTCAGGATGAAGGGAGATCTTCTTCACAAATTTTATGTTACAGGCTGTCTGGTTTATGACTTGAGCGGGCGGGACAAAAAGGCAGGAATAAGCCGGGAATGGTGATATCAGGAAGGGCCTCATGCCCTGGCGGATATGCTATACTAGAGGGAGCAGTGCCGAACCTTGGAATCCAGGGGAAACAGGCAGACAAGGGGAGAAACAAGAAGTGACAGCAAATGAACAACGCCAATCCGTGATGCTGGTGGATGGCATGGCCTTATTATTCAGAGCTTATTTCGCGACCGCGTCCAGCGGCTACATTCGCCGCACGAAGGCGGGGGTTCCGACAAACGCGATCTATGGCTTTATTCGTTATTTTTGGGATGCAGTGCAAACGTTTAATCCGACCCATGTGGTCTGCTGCTGGGATCTCGGCGGCGGTACGTTCCGCGGACAGCAGTTTGCCGCTTACAAAGGCAACCGTCCGGACGCCCCGGATGATCTGATTCCGCAGTTTTCGATGATCCGCGATGTGATGGACAGCCTCGGCGTTCCGAATATCAGCGCGGAAGGGTATGAAGCGGACGACTGCATCGGGACGCTGGCCGACCAGTTCGGACGGGAGATGGATGTGATGGTCCTGTCCGGCGATAACGATTTGCTTCAGCTCGTCAGTGATCGGACGACGGTCATTATTATGAAAAAAGGGCACGGCAATTACAAAGAGTATACACCGGAATCCCTATATGAAGAGAAGCAGCTGCGCCCGCGGCAGATTATCGACGTGAAGGCGCTCATGGGCGATACGAGCGACAATTACCCCGGCGTGAAGGGCATCGGCGAGAAGACGGCGATCAAGCTTGTGCAGGAATACGAATCCGTTGAAGGGATTCTCGAAAATCTGGACCAGCTGTCCAAGAGTGTCCGCGCCAAGATCGAGGCTGACCTCGACATGCTGCACCTGTCACGCAAGCTGGCCGAGATTCACTGCTGCGTGCCCGTCGCCTGCTCGCTGGATGTGTGCCAGTTGTCGCTCGATCACCATCAGGTGATCAGCAAGTTTGAAGAACTCGAAATGAAGAGCCTGTGTTCTCTAATGGGACTGGCCATCGGCTAACGAGTGCAGAGTGCTGGCGTTTATAGAAGCGCCGGCTCTTTTGTGCTCTATTCGATTGACTTTCAAGGATTAACTGGGCTATAATGCCCGTGATTGTTTTGATATAAAGATAGAAGGTATATGGCATTTATACAGGGCTGGGGAGGCCCGCTGCAGGAGGGAACGACTACGATGAGTCTATTAGGAGCAATTGAAGCAGGGGGAACGAAATTCGTATGCGGAATCGGCCAAGAGGACGGTACCGTTGTGGAACGGATCAGCTTCCCGACAACGACACCGGAGGAAACGATGGCCCAGGTGGTCGATTTCTTTAAGGGCAAAGACATCGCGGCGATCGGAGCAGGTTCATTCGGGCCGATTGACCCGGTGAAGGGAAGTCCTACATACGGACGGATTACGACGACGCCGAAACCTTATTGGAGCAATTTCGATATGGTCGGACATTTGCATTCGCACTTCGATCTGCCGATCGAATTTGATACCGATGTGAACGGGGCCGCCTTGGGCGAAGCGACTTGGGGAGCAGCCCAGGGGCTCGAAAGCTGCCTGTACATTACCGTTGGCACGGGCATCGGCGCCGGTGCGGTTGTGGGCGGCGAGCTGATCCATGGCCTGTCCCATCCGGAAATGGGACATATTTTGGTCCGCCGTCATCCGGAGGACAAATTCGAAGGCTTCTGCCCATATCATGGGGATTGCCTGGAGGGGCTGGCAGCCGGACCTTCCTTGTCCAAACGCTGGGGCGTTCCGGGTGCGGAATTGACGCCGGACCATCCGGCTTGGGCGATGGAAGCTTACTATCTCGCTCAGGCGTTGATGAACTACATTTTAATCCTGTCTCCGCAAAAAATCGTCATGGGCGGCGGCGTCATGAAACAGCTGCAGCTGTTCCCGCTGATTCATGCCGAGCTTCGCAAACAGCTGAACGGCTACGTACAGGTTCCAGCCATCATGGACGATATCGAGAATTACATCGTTCCGCCGCAGCTTGGCGACAATGCCGGCCTGTGTGGCGCGCTCGCGCTCGCCAAGAAGGCGCTGGCTGCGGGTTAAGATCAAGGCTCAGACCGAATAGCGGGCTTTCATGTGATGGCTTGCATCAAAAAAAAGGAAAGAGGGCTGAATAGCCCTCTTTTTTCGCATGTATGATATTAAGATTCATCCCTGAATCATTTCGGCCATCGTCGTTCATGGAGCGATCGCATTGACCCGTATGCCTTCGCGCCGTATTCAATCGCAGCCGTTTGCCAAAAATTGGTCCGAGGGTTTTTTTACCTAGTGGAAGAATAACAGAAATTACAAGTTTGAGACCCGTAATTGTAAATAATTACGGTTTTTTTTTATGTTTCCTGAACGGATACAGATGGGTGAAACTGGACGCGTTATGTCTAAATCATGAAGTTGATAATTGATAATTATTATGTTAAATTTATATTGGTTAGTTTGATGGACGAACTAATATCGGTTTTCAAAAGTAAACCCAGGGGAAAAAATAATGAGCCGGATGATTTGTGAAAATGTAAGGGCTTTTATTTGGTTTCGTATAATTTTTCCCCTACGAATTGAGAAGATTAACTTGAGTTTAGAAGTTTAGTGAAGTGAAAAGCAGATCTAATGTGTTGGTAAAATTTACATCTTAGAAGGAGTTTTCATCATGAGTGATAACACAAATGAAGTTCAGCAAAATGAGTATCACAAGCTTAGTCTTGCTGAACGTCTTGGCTATGGTTTTGGAGACTTTGCTCAAAACCTTGTCTTTGGTACAGTTGGAGGCTTCCTTGCCCTCTATATGACGACGGTCAATGCTATGGGTACAGCAACAGCAGGTTTTATCTTCGCCATAGTCCGGATCATCAATGTTATCTGGGATCCAATGGTCGGTACCTTTGTCGATAAACGCACATCAAAAGCAGGCAAATATCGTCCTTGGCTACTTCGTGCAGGCATTCCGCTCGTTATTTTGGCTGCGCTGCTGTTTGCGCCGATTCCTGGGATTCGCGACTCTGTGCCCTATGCCTTCATCACTTATCTCTTGCTTGACCTGGTTTATTCCGTCGTCAATATTCCTTACGGTTCGTTGAACGCTTCATTGACCCGCGATCCTAAATCTGTTGACCAAATCACAACGACGCGTATGATGCTTGCAAACGGTGCCAATCTTCTTGTCTATACATTGTTCCCGATGTTTGTTCAAATGGCTGCACCTAAGGACCGCGAACTCAAAGACACCGGTTTGTTTGGGCTAAAACTTCATATGGGAACTTATACGGACCCTTCTGCAGGTCATGCTTGGTTTGGTGTTTATGCCGTTTATATGGTTATTGGGGCCATTGCGCTGTTCCTTTGCTACAAGCTGACGAAAGAACGCGTTGTCGCCAATGCTGAACAATCGGCACATGTTAAAGTCTCCGATTTCTTTGTTGAATTTAAGAATAATAAGCCATTGGTTATTTTGGGAATATTCTTCATGTTGGCATTTACATTTATGTTCTTCATGAATACGGTTAACGGATACTTTAACCAATACACAGTCGACCACTCGGAGTGGATGGGTGCTGTGGGGCTGATTGCCTCCATACCTGGTATCGCTTTTGCAGCATTCTGGCCAAAACTTAAGAAAATATTCGGTAAAAAGGGCTTCTTCTATTTCTTCCTCGGTATGTTTGTGGTCGGCGAAATACTGACTTGGGTCTGGAGTCTTGACGGTATGCACGATCAACTTTGGTTGGCTTATGTTTCGACTTTCATCAAACAGTGGGGTTTGACTTCGGCGACTGGTTTCATGTGGGCCCTTGTTCCTGAAGTGGTTTCATATGGCGAATTGAAGTCGGGTAAACGTAATGCGGCTATTATCAACGCGATTATGGGGCTGTTCTTCAAGATTGGCTTCACGATTGGCGGTGCTGTTCCACTGTGGTTCCTTGCTGCTTATGGATTTGACGAACATGCCCATCACCAAACCGCTCTTGCCATTTCAGGAATTAATATAACTGCTATTTGGATACCTGCTGCTCTTGCTGTTGTTTCTATGATTGTGATGAAGCTCTATCCACTGTCTGATAAGGACGTTGACAGCATCAACAAACAACTTGACGAAAAACGCGCTGAAATGAAAGCGTAAAAGGTGATTTTGAACACGATTTCACGAAATGATAAATTGAATAGATCAGGGGGATACTTGTATGCAAATCGAAAATCCGGTATTAAAGGGGTTCAATCCGGACCCGTCCATCGTAAGGGTTGACGATACGTACTATATTGCAAGCTCGACGTTTGAATGGTTTCCGGGCGTGCAGATTCATGAATCGAAGGATTTGGTGAATTGGAGGCTGATTACCCACCCGCTCTCCACGAGAACGCTGTTGGATATGAAAGGGAACAAGGATTCGGCGGGCATTTGGGCACCGGATCTGTCCTATGCTGACGGAAAGTTTTGGCTTGTTTATACCGACGTGAAAGTGACGGAGGGCGCCTTCAAGGACATGACTAATTACTTGACGACCGCCGAAAGCATTGAAGGTCCTTGGAGCGACCCGATTAAGCTGAACGGTGTAGGGTTTGACGCCTCGCTATTCCATGACGACAACGGAAAAAAATACCTGGTCCAAATGGAATGGGATCATCGAGAGTATCGCCATCCGTTTAACGGCATAAAGCTAGCGGAATACTCGGTTGAGCAGCAAAGACTGCTTCCGGAGACGGCAAAAATCATTTATAAAGGGACCGACGTTAAGCTGGTGGAAGGCCCTCATATTTATAAATTATTTGGGTATTATTATTTGTTTTGCGCGGAAGGCGGTACGGTTTATACCCACCAAGAGGTGGTTGCCCGTTCGACAGAACTGTTCGGCTCCTACGAAACGCAGCCTGGCGACGTATTCCTGACGGCGTTTGATTCCCCTGACGGGGAGCTGCAAAAATGCGGGCACGGCTCATTGGTGGACACGCCGTCGGGCGAATGGTATTTCGCGCATTTGACGGGACGCCCATGGCACCGCGAGACGGAATCGATCCGCGATCCGCGCGGCTGGTGCACGCTGGGAAGAGAAACGGCGATTCAAAAAGTGGAGTGGAACGAGGAAAAATGGCCGTATATCGTAGGAGGCAAGCAGGGAAGCCGGTTTGTCGAAGCTCCTAAAGGCTGCACGGAAACGAAGTATGCGCCGACCTATCCGGAAACGGATCATTTTGATTCCGCGGCATTAAATATCAATTTTAGTACGCTGCGCGTTCCGTTTGATGAGCAGATGGGTTCTCTGACGGAAAAGCCGGGGAACCTGCGCTTGTTCGGCAAAGGTTCCTTAACGAATGAACACGAGCAGTCGCTTGTCGCAAGACGCTGGCAGTCCTTTTATTTCGACGCTCAGACGGCAGTTGCGTATTCGCCTTACACCTTCCAGCAGATGGCCGGACTCGTGAACTATTACAATACGGGACATTGGTCGATGATCCATGTGACATGGAACGAAATCAATGGACGAGTTATTGAAGTGACGCAAAATGACCGTGGCGTTCTGACGAGCTTTCTGAAGGATAAAGCCGTTAAAGTTCCCGAACATGCGGAATACGTGCATTTTAAAGTGAAGGTCCGGAAAGAAACGTATACCTACGCCTATTCCTTCGACGGCGAGCAGTGGACGGATATCGACGTAACGCTGGATGCCGCGATTTTGTCCGACGATTACGTGGTACAGTCCTACGGCGGCTTCTTTACGGGAGCGTTTGTCGGGATGGCTAATGTTGATTATTCCGGTTATGATTTGCCGGCTGATTTCGATTATTTTATGTATAAAGAGCTTGAAAATAAATAATTATGATCCCAGAAAGAGCTGGAAGAATATGACTTCCGGCTCTTTCTTAGTAGTAATGTGAATTAATATGCTATACTTCTAAGTACGATAACATTTGAAAGGGATTACAACAAATGATTATGAAAACTGATCAGGATGTTATGAGAGAAAATAACAAAAAGTTGGTATTAAAAGCTCTATTTAATACTGATCAGACGTCTAGAAGTTCAATAGCCGAACAAATCAATCTTCAAAAATCCACGGTTTCTTCTATTGTACGTGAGCTTCAAGACCAAGGTTTGATTGAAGAGCTAGGCACAGGAGAAGCATCCAACATTGGCGGGCGTCGGCCCAATTTAATACGCTTAAATCGTAAGTTTGGGTTTGTATTGGCGTTTGATATGGGCGTAAATTATTTAAAATATTCCGTCAATTATATTAATGGCGAGCTTATTCATCATGTGTCCTTAAAATTATATACGAACAAAGTAAAAGAGATTTTTGCATTGATGAAAAATGTGATTTTGAATTTGGAAAAGTATGATACGATCAACGGATTGGTCGGAATCTCCATTTCGCTTCACGCACCGGTATTGGACAATCAGATCCTGTATAGTCCTTTCCTGGACTTTCAATCCTTAAATTTAGTCGATGCGTTGAAGGAACTGATCGACGTTCCCGTTATCATCGAGAATGAGGCCAATCTCACGGCGATTTATATCCGGGATTTTTACCGTCATAGCGAGGATATTCAATTCGATAACATTCTGGCCTTAAACATTCATAACGGAATAGGCGTAGGAACGATTATCGAGAGACGCCTGTATAAAGGCTTAAACGGATTGTCCGGCGAAATAGGACGATCCATTATCATGTCGGAAAATAAAAAAATTTGGCGTTTAGAAGAGATCTATTCCGAAAAAGCGGTTCTTGACCGGATCGGCAAATTGAAAAACAGACCAGGATTTACGTTAGAGGATTTTATTCTTTTAATGGAGATAAAGGATGAACAAATTGCGGCTATCATGGAGGAATGGGTCATAGCCATTGCACAAATCACTTATAATTTAATCCAATACAGCGCTCCGGATGCTGTGTTTCTTTCCTCGCGATTTATCGCCTTTTTCCCATGTCTACTAGACGAGATTATTAAAGAATATTCTTCTCTTGATCCGCTTGGGTCCACGCAAATTATTTCGCTTGACCATCATATTCATGAATTAACGCTCTTTGGCGGAGTTGCCTTGGTTTCCAGAAAAATTCTCGGATTGGAATCGTATGATTTATTTTTTACCAAGTAATCCGGGCATTTACGATGAACCGGAATGAAATGTTTTTGGCATAAGTCTCATCTGTAATCATCCCATTTGAATCCAATTTGGCGAATAACCCATTGACCATTTTACATAATATGGTATGATCAACTATAACAGCACATCTGCACGAATGGGGAAGCACCTCTCTTAACTCAAGAGAGGTGCTTTTTTGCGTTGTGCTGATTACCCTACGTGGATGGAGGAATTGGTGAACATGCAAATCGTTTTTATGAACCGGCTTGTGAAGGATGCGGGAAGCGAGGGAGAAAAGCTCGCGCAGGTATGGATCGGCGAAGAGGAGGGAACCTGGCATCTCGGATGGAGGGATCTGGAGATGACTGGGGAAGCCATGGATACCGCTTGGTATGAAGGCGGATCCTGGAATGAGATGCTGTACATTTACAGACACGGCCTGGCGGTCAAGCTCGGCGAAGGATTCCGCCCGTTGATCGACGGCACGTTCCATGAGGAAGAGGAGCTGAAGGGCCGCAGCCATGCTGTACAGAAGCTGTACTGCTACAGCGAACTGCACAACAACGAGGAGCTGTACGCCGAACTCACCGCTTGGCGGAGAAGGAAGGCGGCCAGCGAACGCAAGGCTCCTTATTTTATCGCCAGCAACCGGGTGCTCCGTCTGATCAGCGCCTTTGTGCCGCATACCATCGAAGAGCTGCTGCAGCTTCCGGGCGTCGGGGAGAGCAAGGCGTCGGAGTACGGAGCCGATCTGATCGAGATTGCGGGAACGGTGCAGCGCAGCCACGAATTTCCGCTGGATTGGGTGAATGACGCCCTGGACGACCAGTCATATCTATCGTGGACCTACAAGCAGAAGGAGCATAAGTACAAGCAGGACCTGGATAAATACCGTACCCGGCGCACCATGCTGAAGGGAATTTATGAGGGGATGAACCTGCAGCAGCTGGAACAGGAATGCGGTCTGCCGCGCAGAGATTTGGTGGAGGCGCTGGAGCAGCTGGAGAAGGAAGGGTATGATACCGAGCGGCTGATCCAAAGCGAGCTGGAGGAGGTGCCGAACGAGGAGCAGGAGCGGGTGTGGGCCGCGTTGGAGGAGCTGGGCGATGCGCTCTTGAAGCCGGTGCTGCTGCAAGTATACGGAGAGGATGCCGCCGCCGGAAGCGGTATGGAGCAGCGTTATGAGCGGATCCGTCTGATCCGCATCCGGTTCCGCCGGCAGCCCGGCAGCCGCAGAAGCGTGGGGTGAACGGGGGGCTTCCCCGCCGGAGTTACGGATGGTGACCATGCAAAAAGGACGAAGGCTCTAACCGCATGCGGCCGTCTCCTTCGTCCTGTTTTCCAATGAATGATGATGGGGTGATGCGCTGACTTTCAAATCCAGTCTTTTTTCTTGAAAATGACAACCATGCCGAGACCAAGGACGAGCATGATGCCGAGGATCATGAAATAACCGTATTTCCAATGAATTTCCGGAATGTTATCGAAGTTCATGCCATAGATTCCTGTAATGATCGTCAATGGCATGAAGATCACGGTCATGGCCGTAAACACTCTCATGATCTCGTTCGCGCGGTTGGCGATACTTGACTGGTAGGCCTCGCGCAAGTTGCTCATCAGATCGCGGTACGTGTCGAATGTTTCGGAAATTTTGACCGCATTTTCGTAAATGTCGCTGAAATATTTTTGCAGCTGATCGTCAATCAGCCGGAGGTCTTTTTTATTTAACGTATTGATGACATCCTTTTGCGGACCCAGCACTTTTTTCAGCCACAGAATCTCGCTTCGCAGACCGATAATTTCGTTCAAATGGGACTTTTTCGTGTGCATGAGAATGTCTTCTTCGAGCTTCTCGATTTTGGCTTCGATCCGGTCGCCGACCACAAAGTAGTTGTCAACCACGAGGTCGATCAACAGGTACAGAAAACGGTCCGGTCCGCTGACTTCCTGTTCCCACAGGATCGGCTTCAACGACCGCAGCTCGTTGATTTTCTGTTTCGTCACCGTAATGATGAAGTGTCTTCCGAGGAAAACGTTCAGTGCGCGCAGAAAAATCTCCTCGTCGTCAAACCGGATGCTGTTGACCACGATAAAATAGTGGTTTTCGTAAATTTCGATCTTCGGGCGCTGCTCCTCGTCGCTGAGACAGTCTTCAACCGCCAGATCATGCAGCGAAAACAGCGGCTGCAGCTCCGCGAGGTCGTCGACGTCGGCGTCGATCCAGTAAAAGCCGGCCAAAGGGGGGGTTAGTACAGTTTGCAGGTCATCGATTGGAGTAAATACTCCTTCGTTTACCAACCGGATTTTCATATGACTTCACTCCTTGCTCAAGATGTTTGAGCATAGAAAAGAAATCAGCGCTGCCGGTCAGCGGGATTTGGGGGAGTACTGAATAAACGTACGGGCATGAAAACGAAAACTTCCCTCTGCCGGCAAGCTGATCTCAGGTCTATGCAGTTGTGTTTTCCATGCATTCAGCTTCGGGCTCGGGTCGCCTTCCATCTTTCATGTCACCTCAGTCATATCGGGGTATGAAACACTTGTCTAGTATAACGCCGGGTTTTATTCCTTTCAAGAACAAAATGGCGGCCGGCAGGTCCCGATAACAGGGTATGGAAGCGACCTTCGATCGGTGCACGAAATGCTGCCGAAAATGACAAATCCGCGTCTTGACGAAGGATGGGCTTATGATTTAAAGTAAGGAACAAGACAATGAAAAATTGAATACAGCGAAATCTTATCAAGAGCAGGTGGAGGGACTAGCCCGATGAAACCCGGCAACCGGCGGTATTTACGCACGGTGCTAATTCTTGCAGGAGCATGGCAGCGGCCTTTAGGCGTTGTCTCCTGACAGATGAGAGAGGCGCGGTAATGAGCGTGTAATGACCTTTCTCTTTTGTGTGGGAAAGGTCATTTTTGTATACTCGGCTTCTTCTCAAGCTACGATTTTCGCGGTCTTCAGAAAAAAGGAGAGATGATAACGATGCCGATCAAGATTCCCGACACTTTACCGGCGAAAGAAGTTCTTACCCGGGAAAATATTTTCGTCATGGACGATACCAAAGCGTATCACCAGGACATCCGTCCGCTGCGCATCGCGATTCTCAATCTGATGCCGACCAAGGAAACGACAGAAACCCAGCTTCTCCGCCTGCTTGGGAACTCGCCGCTGCAGGTCGACATTGTGCTGCTTCATCCCGGCTCCCATATTTCCAAGAACACGCCTTCGGAGCACCTGAAGTCGTTCTACAAAACGTTCGATGAAGTGAAGCACCGCCGTTTTGACGGTATGATTATCACCGGCGCGCCGGTCGAAAAAATGGATTTTGAAGACGTGAACTATTGGGATGAGCTCCGCGAGATTATGGACTGGACCAAAACGAACGTCACTTCGACGATGCATATCTGTTGGGCCTCCCAGGCCGGATTGTTCCACCACTACGGCATTCCGAAGTGGGACCTGAAGGAGAAATGCTTCGGCGTATTCCCGCACCGGGTGATGAAGAACAACGTGAAGCTTCTCCGCGGCTTCGACGATGTATTCTATGTACCGCACTCCCGCCACACCGAGGTGCGGCGCGAGGATATCGAGCATGTGGAGGAGCTGGAGATTCTCTCGGAGTCAGAGGAAGCCGGCATTCATATGGTAGCAAGCAAAGACGGCAAGCAGATCTTTGTGGCAGGCCACTCCGAATACGATCCGGACTCGCTGAAATGGGAGTATGAGCGCGATATCGCGAAAGGCATGGACATGAAAATTCCAGTTAACTACTACCCGAACGACGATCCGAATCAGGCTCCGCTCGCCATCTGGCGCTCGCATGCCAACTTATTATTCGCAAATTGGCTGAATTACTATGTATATCAGGAGACTCCTTATGATATCGGGGAGAGTCTTGAAGTCTGGCCGCAAATTTAGTCGACCCTACAGGAGGATACGCACATGGAAAAGGAACCATGGAAAATTGAAAGCAGATTGGCCCAAATCGGCTCCGTCGAAGAACCTGTGACCGGAGCGGTAAACTTCCCGATTTATCAGGCAACCGCCTTCCGCCATCCGAAGCTTGGGCAAAGCACCGGTTTTGATTACGCCCGGACCGCCAGCCCGACCCGCAAAGTGCTCGAAGCCGCGGCAGCGAAACTGGAATCTGGGGACGCCGGCTTTGCCTGCAGCTCAGGCATGGCTGCGCTGCAAACCATCTTCACCCTGTTCAGCCAGGGCGATCACCTGATCGTTTCGCTGGACCTTTACGGTGGTACATACCGCCTGCTGGAAAGAATCCTTTCCAAATACGGGGTTACCGCAACGTATGTCGACACCAACAATCTGGACGAGCTGGAACAGTCCAGACGCCCGAACACGAAAGCGGTGTTTATCGAGACCCCGACGAATCCGCTCATGATGATTACGGACATCGAAGCCGTCTCCAATTGGGCGCACCGCCACGGCTTGCTGTCCATCGTGGACAATACGCTCCTCACGCCGTTCTTCCAGCGTCCGATCGAGCTCGGCGCGGATATCGTCGTGCACAGCGCGACCAAATATTTGGGCGGACATAACGATGTCCTTGCAGGCCTGATCGTGACCAAAGGCAAAGAGCTGTCCGAGGAAATAGCGTTTCTGCACAATTCCATCGGGGCGGTGCTCGGGCCGACGGATTCCTATCAGCTCATGAAAGGAATGAAGACGCTGGCCCTGCGGATGGAGCGCCATGAAAGCAACGCAACAGCGATGGCCAAGTACCTCCAGACACATCCGGCGGTTGCCGAAGTATTCTATCCGGCGCTTCCGGACCATCCCGGACATGACATCCAAAGCCGGCAGTCCCGGGGGAATACGGGGATCTTCTCCTTTAAAGTGAAGGACGCCCGTTACGTAGAGCCCGTGCTTCGCCACATCCAGCTGATCGCCTTTGCGGAAAGCCTTGGCGGCGTCGAGTCGCTGATGACCTACCCGGCCGTTCAGACGCATGCCGATATACCGGAAGAAATCCGCAAAGCCGTCGGCGTCGACGACCGCCTGCTCCGTTTCTCTGTAGGCATCGAGCATATCGATGATCTGATTGCGGATCTGGGCGGCGCATTGGATGCCGCAATCAAGGAAGTGGAAGGGAGCAGCCAAGGATGAGTGATTTGGGCAAAGGACATCAGGACAATGGCAAGCAGGAGCGGAAATTCGCGACCAAGCTGCTCCATTTCGGCTCGGAAATCGATGGTGCGACGGGAGCCTCCAGCGTGCCAATCTATCAGGCGTCTACGTTCCACCATGCAGATATCTTCAATCCGCCGGTGCATGATTACAGCCGTTCAGGCAATCCGACGCGCCAGGCGCTGGAAGACTATATCGCCCTGCTTGAAGGCGGAGTGCGCGGGTTCGCCTATTCGTCGGGCATGGCGGCCATTTCGAGCACGTTTATGCTTCTGTCGGCCGGCGACCACATGATCGTGACCGAGGACGTATACGGCGGAACCTACCGCCTGCTTACGAGCATTTTGAACCGGCACGGCATTGAGAGCACTTTCGTCGACATGACCGACCTGGATCAGGTGAAGGCTGCGCTGAAACCGAACACCAAGGCCGTATATATGGAAACCCCGTCGAATCCGACGCTGAAAATTACCGATATCGAAGCTGTCACCAAGTGGGCCAAGGAGCATGATCTGCTCACCATGGTCGATAACACGTTTATGACGCCGTATTACCAGCGTCCCATCGAGGTGGGTGTGGATATCGTACTGCACAGCGCCACGAAGTTCCTTGGCGGACACAGCGATGTGTTGGCCGGTCTGGCCGTCGCCCGTACCGAGGAAATCGGCCGCCAGCTGAAGCAGCTGCAGAACGGCCTGGGAACGGTGCTGGGCGTGCAGGAGAGCTGGCTGCTGATGCGGGGCATGAAAACATTGCAGGCACGCATGAAGCACAGCGAAGAGAGCGCGGCCGTACTGGCCGCTTGGCTCAAAGGGCGCCAGGATATTACACAGGTCTTTTACCCGGGGCTCATCGATCATCCCGGCAGAGAAATTCACGAGAAGCAGTCCACCGGTTACGGGGCCGTCGTCTCGTTTGACGTGGGCTCCGGCGAGCGGGCCAAGCAGGTGCTGAACCGCGCGCAGATCCCGCTCGTGGCCGTCAGCCTGGGCGCAGTGGAGAGCATTCTGTCCTATCCGGCGATGATGTCCCATGCGGCAATGCCGGCAGAGGTTCGGCTGGAGCGCGGCATTACTGACGGACTGCTCCGCTTCTCGGTCGGCCTCGAGGACGTCGACGATCTGATCGCCGATCTGGATCAGGCGCTTCAAGGTTAAATCATCAAGCAGGCACCGCTTCCGGCGGTGCCTTTCCTCCGTCCAGCCCGCGACGTCCGCGTCAGCCCACGTTCGGCCAACGGATTCTATGAATTTCGTTTGCCCTGTGCGCCAATTGTGTTAAGATGGTATTGGTCATGTTTTAATTTATGTTACAAAATTCACATATGATAGGAGGCTGCCAAATATGAGTGCGGTTGACCGTATCCTGGATAAAGCACTGCGGGGCGAACGCCTGAATTTGGAAGACAGCGTGACATTGTTCGAAAGCAACGAAGTGGAGAAAATGGGTCATGCTGCCGATATCATGATGAAGAGGGTTCATCCCGATCCAATTACGACTTTCGTCATCGGACGGAACGTCAATTATACAAACGTGTGCGATACATACTGCACATTTTGCGCATTTTACCGTGTCCCTGGGCACAAAGAAGGGTATACCTTGCCGGACGAAGTCATTTTCCAAAAAATCAAGGAAACCGAAGACGTCGGCGGCACGGAAATTCTAATGCAGGGCGGAACGAACCCGTACCTGCCGTTCGATTACTATACGAACCTGCTGAAGGGCATCAAGCAGCGGTTCCCGAACATCACGATGCACTCCTTCTCGCCGGCGGAAATCCGCAAAATGGTGGAAGTGTCGGGACTGTCTCTGGAACAAGTCATGCGCGAGCTGAAAGCAGCGGGACTGGATTCCCTGCCGGGCGGCGGCGCCGAAATCCTCGACGACCGGATCCGCTCCAAGATCAGCCGGCATAAAGGAACCTGGCGCGACTGGATGGACGTCATGCAGATGGCGCACAAAATCGGCATGAACACGACGGCCACGATGGTCATCGGCTTCGGTGAATCGATGGAAGAGCGCGCCCTGCACATGCTGCGTATCCGCGACGCGCAGGACGAATGCATCGCAAACGGCTACGACTCCAAAGGCTTCCTCGCCTTTATTCCGTTCACGTTCCAGCCGGACAATACGGGCTTGAAGCGGGAACGCGAAACGCCGGAAGCGTATTTGAAGACGGTGGCGATCGGCCGCCTGGTGCTGGACAACGTGCCGAATTTGCAGTCCTCCTGGGTCACGATGGGACCGGAAGTCGGCAAATTGTCGCTCAGCTACGGCTGCAACGACTTCGGCAGCACCATGATGGAAGAGAACGTCGTGTCCTCCGCCGGTGCGGTGCACAAGGTTAACATCACTTCCATCCTGCAGCTGATCCGCGAAGCAGGTAAAATCCCGGCGCAGCGGAACACGAGATACGAAACGCTTCGCGTCTTTGAAGAAGGTTCCCAGGTGGAACGCGACTTCGTCATGCAGAACTAGAACGGATCTCATATATTTCTTGATACGACCGGCCGCCTTGCTTATGCGAGGCGGTTTTTTGTTGTTGTACAAAAGACCAAGGGTACGTACCCCTGCCGGGCAATGCACTGCTCGTAAAGGTCAAGGCTGTGGGCCGGCTGGCTTGACAACCCATCGATTTCAGATATGAATAGGGGCCTCTTCCTTTGTTGTTCAAAGGGGGAGGCCCTTTATTATTTCCCGGCAAAAGGCACCTTTTTTATTCAGCGGAAACGCCCGTTTACCAAGCATTTCATGTCGATTTTAACTGAGAAATGTTAGCCTGTTTTCCATCGATCCCTCCCGTATATCCCCCCGGCTAAAACATATACTTTGTAAGAAGGAATTTGAAAGGAGTGTTCTCCATGGAACTGTTCAGCATAGCAGCCCGAACCTTTAGTCCGCGGGAAGCGGAGGAATATAAGCGCATGGTTTCGGAAGCGAACCAGGTTTTACATAACAAGTACAAATCACTCGCAATCAGCTGTACGGTCCATGAGGATATGATGCTGTGGAGCTGCCGGGAGGACGATCCGCGATTCTTTAAGGAGCATCATCTGCAGCAGGTGTACGCCGCTGCCGCCAAGACGGTGGCCCATTACATTTTGCAGGAAAAAGAGCAGCGGCTGATCGAGAAGATTCTGGCTGATGATTTCGATTTTCCCGATCCGGAGGAAAAAGAGCAAATTTTGAAGCACTGCCGGATGAGCCTGGAAAAAAGCTCCGAAGGGGGCTCATGGTCCCGCCGTTACGATATGCTCGTTCGCGGCATCAAGCAGTGCCTGAGCGAACGGCCGCTGCTCCATGTCGACGGATTTCTGACCTTTCGTGCCGCTGCTTACATTAAAGAGCTGAAGGAAGTAGTGGAGTACGCGGTGGATGAGTTTTTGATGGACCGGCAGTATGAGGAGTTTGTCAGCATTCTGAAATACTTCGTCTATTTCCAGCAGCCGCAGGTGCCGATCGCCCATGTCATTCATAAGGGAGGTCAGGATTTGCTCGTGCTGGACGGCGATTTAAGGCCGCTCGAGTACCGTCATGACGAAGGCGTTGTGGTGGAGCGTCTGGACCAGCAGGACCTGCAAATGGAGGATACGGTCGTCACGACGCTGATTTCCGTGTCCCCTGCCAAAATCGTCATTCATACGCGGGAACCGCATATGACCGTCGTTCGCACGCTGATGCAGATTTTCGATGAGCGGGTGGAAATTTGCCGTTACTGCCCGGATTGCCACGCCTATTTCCGCGAAACAGGGAAGATATAGCTTGACTCGCCGCTGGACAGGGATTTATAATTACACATAATTCGATAAAAGCGTCGACAGAGACATGGACCTGAAGATACGGACGGTCAGAGAGAGGGAACTTGGCTGAAATTTCCTCACGAATTCCGGCTTCGGTCTACCCCTCTACAGCTGCGGTTTGGAACCTGTTTACCCGGATTCTTGATCAGTCGGGGAAGCTCAGTATAAGCCGCCGGGTCATTCCGTTATCTGATGCTGAAGGACAGCAATCTCGTATTCACTTGGAACAGGGAATATGGAGGGCTGTCGAAGTTGGGTGGAACCACGGGTACAAACACTCGTCCCTTGTATAGGGATGGGTGTTTTTTTGCGTTGCCTGTACGATTTTGAAAAGGGCGGCTGTCCGCCGAAATGCCAAGGAGGAATACAACGTGTCAGTAAGCATTAAACTGCCAGACGGCTCGGTTCGCGAATATGCGGACGGAAGCACCATTGAAGACGTCGCCGCTTCGATCAGCAGCGGCCTGAAGAAAAATGCGGCCGCAGGGAAATTGAACGGTATCGTGGTCGATTTGTCCACCCCGCTCGTGGAAGGAGCCGCGGTGGAAATCGTTACGCTCGATTCGCCGGAAGGCCTCGAAGTGATGCGCCACAGTACGGCGCACTTGACGGCCCAAGCCGTGAAGCGCCTGTTCGGGGCCAAAGAGGTCAAGCTCGGCGTCGGACCTGTCATCGAGGACGGATACTACTACGACATGGATCTGGAGCATCCGCTCAATCCGGAAGATCTGCAGAAGATCGAAAAGGAAATGGAGCGTATCGTAGGCGAAAACCTGCCGATCGTCCGCAAGGAAGTCAGCCGCAAGGAGGCGTTGGACATTTTCGGCGAGCTCGGGGATCCCTACAAGCTCGAACTGATCAACGCGCTGCCTGAGGACAGTGTCATTACCATTTATGAGCAAGGCGAATTTTTCGACCTGTGCCGCGGACCGCATTTGCCTTCCACCGGCAAGATCAAGGTGTTCAAGCTGATGAGCGTGGCCGGTGCCTACTGGCGCGGTGACAGCAAGAACAAGATGCTGCAGCGGGTCTACGGAACCGCTTTTGTCAAGAAAGCGCAGCTGGATGAGCATCTTCACTTCCTCGAGGAAGCCAAGAAGCGCGACCACCGTAAGCTCGGTAAAGAGCTCGAAATCTTCACGTTCTCCCAGCTGGTGGGACAAGGCCTGCCGATGTGGCTGCCGAAAGGCGCCAAGCTGCGCCGCACCCTCGAGCGCTACATCGTGGATCTTGAGGAAAGCCTGGGGTACCAGCATGTCTACACGCCGGTTCTCGGTAACGTAGAGCTGTACAAGACCTCCGGCCACTGGGAGCATTACCAAGAGGACATGTTCCCTAAGATGGAGCTCGACAACGAAGAGCTGGTGCTCCGTCCGATGAACTGTCCGCACCATATGATGGTGTACAAGAGCGAAATGCACAGCTACCGCGATCTGCCGATCCGGATCGCCGAGCTTGGCATGCAGCATCGTTACGAGATGTCCGGGGCACTGACAGGATTGCACCGCGTACGCGCGATGACGCTGAACGATTCCCACATTTTCTGCCGTCCAGATCAGATCAAGGAAGAATTCCTGCGTGTTATTCAGCTGATCACGAAGGTGTATGAAGACTTCGGCATCCACGATTTCCGTTTCCGCTTGTCTTATCGCGATCCGGAGGATACCGAGAAGTACTTCCCGAACGATGCCATGTGGGAAATGTCCCAGCGCATGCTGCGCGAGGTTGTGGAAGAGACAGGCATCCCGTTCTTCGAGGCCGAAGGCGAAGCCGCTTTCTACGGTCCGAAGCTCGACGTGCAGATCCGCACCGCCCTTGGCAAGGAAGAAACGCTGTCTACCGTCCAGCTGGACTTCCTGCTGCCTGAACGTTTCGAACTGGAATACGTAGGCGACGACGGGCAGAAGCACCGTCCGGTGGTCATCCACCGCGGCATTCTGGGCACGATGGAACGCTTTACGGCCTTCCTGCTGGAGAATTTCGCGGGCAACCTTCCGCTGTGGCTGTCTCCGGTGCAGGTCAAGGTCATTCCGGTCTCCATCGCATTCGAAGGCTATGCCAAGGAAGTGGCTGAGAAGCTGAAGCTTCAGGGCGTATCCGTGGAAGCGGACGTGCGCAATGAGAAGCTCGGCTATAAAATCCGCGAAGGCCAGCTTGAGAAAGTACCGTACATGTTCATCGTCGGCGATAACGAAATGAACGCGGGAACCGTGTCGATCCGCAAACGCGGCGAAGGCGACATCGGGGCCAAAACCGTGGATGAGGCGATTTCGCTGCTCCGTGAACAAATCGCCAAACGCGAAATTTTCTAAGACACAAACTCGTGTAAAACGATAACTTGATAAGCTTGCACAATCCTCTGCAAAGTGAGACGACTTCACTTTTACATGTATAAACGCCGGAACATATGGACATCCTCGCAAGTAAAGGGGGAGGATTTTATATGAACAAGGTGAAAACATGGCAGAGGATTTTGTGTTGTATGTTTCTGTTTGGCATGCTTGCAGGGGCGCCCAAGATGTATGCGGCATCCTTCTCGCTGCTGGAGAGTGACGGGGTTACGGGGAATGGAAGTGCAAAGAGTCCGATGCTGGCGGCTAATGACTATTATCAAAAGCCGTTAAAATATGCAACGAAGCCGGAAATGTTTCAGGTGATTGATTTGAAAAAGCGGGCGGAACAGAACGTATTTAAGCAAAATGAGTTCATGCCCAAATATACGGCCAAGGCGGCTGTTCCCGCGATCGGCAAAGCCGAGGTTAAACCGCAGCAGGAGGCAGGTGCCGTTAAGGAGCCGTCCATGCCGGTCTTGATGCCGCGTCAAGAGCAGGTCATCCGCAAGGTCAAAGTCACGGCGACTGGATACACCGCGGGTTATGAATCCACGGGCAAACATCCGAGCCATCCGTCATACGGCATCACGTATTCCGGCGTAAAGGTGCGAAGGGACAAAAATACGATTTCGACGATCGCGGCCGACCCGAAATGGTTCCCGCTCGGAACGATCCTGTATGTGCCAGGCTACGGTTATGGTGTTGTTGCGGATACCGGTTCGGCCATCAAGGGCCGTAAGATCGACCTGTATTTCTCCACGACCAAGCAGGTGTATAAGGAGTGGGGAAAAAAAGAGGTGGACGTGTTTGTAATCAAGCGGGGGAACGGCAAATGCAGCGAGGAAATGCTGAAGACGTTGGGGAAAGCGATCCAGACGTATAAGACCGTCCCGGCTTCGCTGCTGGATGAAGCGGTTTAAACTTAATAAGGAAGCCCTGGGCCCGAAATGCGGCGCTCCAGAGCTTTTATTGTTTTCCGATACCATTTATGTATCGTTTTCCATTCTTCAAATTTGCCGTAGAACGGTATAAATTCCAGGAGGCTTCACATACTACGACAGGGGTAAAGCGATGCTTGGATCCCCGGCCAGACAAGCTACAGGGAGGTGAAACCAAATGCAAAAGAAACAAAGCAGCAACTTTAAAACGCCAAACCAAAAGTTTGACGAGGAGTTTGCCGAAATCGGAAACGAAAGCGCAACTTCCACGCAAAAGCAAAAAGTACAAAGCAGCAACTTCAAAACACCTAACCAAAAGTTTGACGAAGAATTCAAACAAAACGATCAACAATAATCATTCTTTCGTCAATTTTTCTAAAGCACCCGCTGAAAAGCGGGTGTTTTATTTTATATGGAAAAAAAAGTAATGTGCCTCGGTCTGGGGACCGAGAACAGGATCATTCCGCCGCCGCTGTCGGCCTGGCCGCCAATATTGTACACTGATATCAGATTCGCAAGCGAAGCGAAACTTTATAGGATATGAACAATGGAGTTAAAGGAGATACGGTTATGCAAAAAAAATGGGTGGACCGCCTTTTTGGAGGCCTGGTGCTGATCGCGATCGGAGTTGTGTTTTTGTTGAATCAGCTCGGATATATCGACGTCAGCTTCTGGGGACTGGTCGGAGACTACTGGCCGGTGATTCTGGTTGTTTTGGGGCTCAAAGAGCTGGCCAAGGGCCGGCGCTCATTCTTTGGCGGGGCGATCCTGCTCCTTATCGGGGCTTATTTCCTGGGCCGTAATCTGGGATGGCTCTGGATCTCGCCAGGCAATCTGTTTAAAATCATCATTCCTGCGCTGCTGATTATCGGCGGGCTGTATGTCATTTTCAAACCGAATGACCGGACCCCTCCGCCAGCCGACAAACGCCGTCCCGAGGAGCCCGTGTTTACGCCGGAACCTCCGGTGCCGCCGGAGCCGGTTGAGCTTGACGGTTCGTCCCTGGACCGGCAGTTCGAGGAGAAATTCGGCATTCCGTACAGCAAGGAGAAGGGACCGCAGGGCGTTCCGCCGAAATCCTCCTATGAGGAAGAGGTTGATATGGACGATTTTGATTCGGACGATGACGACGAAATGGACCGGATGAAGAAGCACTACAAGAACAAGTACAAGCGGCACTACAAAAGATACTACAAGCACTACGCCAGAGAGGAAGCCCGCCGGGGCGGACCATTCCGTGGACCGGATGATCATGATTGGGACCACCATGGCCCGTTCAGCGAATCCGACCACGACAAGAAAATCAACAAGTCCTCTTTTATCGGGGATATTTATCTCGGACACGATTCCTTCCAGCTGAAGCCGACCAACTTGTCCCAATTTATCGGAGACACGGTACTGGACCTGACCCGGGCGCATATTCCTTATGGGGAGACCAAAATCAACATCTCCGCGTTTATCGGCGATATCAAGGTGTACATCCCGGACGATACCGATCTGGGCGTCACGGTGAACTCAAGCTCCTTTATCGGGGATATGTCGGTGCTGAACGAATCGCGGAGCGGATTTGCAGGCAACGTTTCGACCCGTACGCCGTATTACAAGGAGGCGCGCAAAAAAATAAAAATTAACGTCAGCGCGTTTATCGGTGATATTAAAGTAAACAAAGTAGGTTGATCGGATGAAAAGTATCATGAAAAATACCAAATGGATGCTGCTGTTTTACTTCCTGCTGACCGGCCTTCTGATGACGGCGATTTTCTATATCGGCAGCGACAGCGGATATCTCGTTATTAAAGGAACCTGGGTATGGATTTATTCCTGCCTGGGGTTTCTGCTGTTGTCGATCATCATCGGATACATGGCCGGACAGCGGATTCAGAGGCGCATCGATGTGCTGGAGCTTAACATGCTTCAGGTTTCCAAAGGGAATCTGTCGGTACGGATCGGCGAAACCGATGACCCGACGTTTGCCCGGCTCTATCATGAGTTCAACAATGTGATGGATTCGATTGAAAAGAAAATGGAGCTTCTGCAGCGGATGGGCGAGCAGGAAGTCATCGAAAAGGAAAAAGCCGCGGAATCGGCTGTTATCGAGGAGCGCCGGCGGATGGCCCGGGATCTGCACGATACCGTCAGCCAGCAGCTGTTCGCTATTCATATGTCGGCGTCGTCGCTGCCGAGGGTGCTTGAACGAAACGAGGAGCAGGGCAAAGTCGTTATGGAGCAGCTCATCACGATGTCCCAGATGGCCCAGAAGCAGATGCGGGCGCTGATTGCGCAGCTTCGTCCCGTCGAGCTGGAGGGCAAGAGCCTGGCTGAAGCGCTGGAAGTTTGGTTCCCGGACTACTGCCGCCAGAACGGCCTCAAGGGCATGAAGGAGGTCGAACTGAAGGGCAGCCTGTCGGAAGCGATCGAGCATCAGCTGTTTCTGATCATTCAGGAAGCGGTGGCGAATATTGTGAAGCATGCCCACGCCAGACTGGTCAGCATGTCGCTTCGCGAAGAGAGCCGGCAGGTGGTGCTCAGCATCAGTGACGACGGCCAGGGATTTGACTCGATTCCGCACAGACCGGGATCGTACGGACTTTCAACGATGCGGGAGCGGGCCGAGAAGCTGGGCGGACAGGTCGAAATTATGAGCCGCCAAGGTTCGGGCACGACCATCCGTGTACATATACCGAAGTTTACATAAGTTTATCTTGAACGGTTCATCAATACAGGCAGGGGGAAATCGAAATGGCAGAGAGCGTGAAGGTGGTCATCGTGGATGATCACGATATGGTCAGAATGGGACTGAAAACATATTTGATGCTGGAGCCTTCCTTTGAAGTGATCGGGGAAGCGGGCAATGGCAAAGAGCTGCTGGACTGGCTGGACCAGCGGCCGCAGGAGGAGCATCCCGATCTGGTGCTGATGGATCTAATGATGCCGGTAATGAACGGTGCCGAAGCGACGCGGGCCGTTCTGGCGAAATACCCTTCGATCAAAATCGTCATTTTGACGAGCTTTCTCGAAGACGACCTGGTGGTGGACGCGGTGGAAGCCGGAGCTGTCAGCTACGTGCTGAAGACCGTCTCGGCCGACGAACTGATCTATGCGCTGCAAGGGGCCAACCGGGGCATGCCGGTCATGACGGGGGATGTGTCCCAGGCGCTGACTAGAGGCATCCGCCAGCGGACCGTTCAGGGGGATTCCACCGGGATGACCGAACGCGAGAAGGAAGTGCTGCTGCTCGTCGCCGAAGGCAAAAGCAATAAGGATATCGCTGAGGAGCTGCATATCAGCATCAAAACAGTTAAGACCCATGTGAGCAACCTGCTGATGAAATGCGAGCTGGAAGACCGGACGCAGCTGGCCATCTACGCCCACCGCAAAGGATGGGTGCAGTCATAGCCTTTCCCGACATGTTTTATCTGCTTTTTAATTGTTTTTAATCTGTCATTAAGGTTTATAGTACATGATATAAACAGTTAAACAATATCCCTTACGGAACGCTATAAATCAGGGAAAGCAGGAGGCATGAATCACATGGACGAAAGAAACAGATTTGGCCAGCCGGAAGATTCGTTTGATCAAGAGCCAACAAAGCGTGAACAGCCGTCTTCCGATTCGAATAATTCATCTTATTACTATTCCTACGGGCCGTTTAAGTCCCTTGGAAAAGACAACAATACAGAGCATCCAGGCAGTGAATCCTCCGACAGGCCGCACTCGGAGGAAGTGGAGATCACTCCTCCGAATCCGGTCAGACAGCTTCCGGTAACCTCCAGCCAGTACCACAGCTCCGGCGAGTCCGGCAGCCCCGGACGCAGCGGAGGTTCGGGTGGCGGTAGCGGTAACAATGGCGGCGGTAACGGCAGTAATTGGCAGTTTAACCAGCGTCCGAAGACATCGGTTAAAACAGTGCTGATTTCCTTCCTTGCCGGCATGGTTGTCATCACCGGGCTGATGTTTACGGCGGATCGCATGAATCTTTTTACGCCTAACACGTCGCTCACGTCCGAACAGGCTGCCACGACAGTATCGGCTGCAGCCGATAACAGCGAGACTACTGGCAAGGCGAATACGACTTCGCTGCCGCTTTCAAAGCCGACGGATGTATCCGGGGTAGTACAAGAAGCGGGCCCGGCGGTCGTTAAAATTGAAACGCTCGTTAAACAGAGTAGCCGTACCAATTCTCAAAGTAATCCTTACCTGAATGATCCGTTCTCCTACTTCTTCGGAGACCAGTTCGGCGGCGATTCGGGTTACGGCGGATCGGGATCGGATTCCCAATCCCAAGGCTCGGGTTCGGGTTCGAATTCTTCGCAGCTCGTTCCTTACGGCATCGGTTCCGGCTTTATCTACAACAAGGAAGGTTATATCCTGACCAATCAGCACGTGGTCGAGAACGCCGACGTCATTCAGGTAACCATCGAGAACGACGAGAAGACCTACGAAGCGAAGCTTCTGGGCAGCAGCAAAGATCTCGACCTTGCCGTTCTGAAAATCGAAGGCAACAACAACTTCCCGACAGTACCGCTCGGCGATTCTTCGAGCCTGAAAGTCGGTGAGCCGGTTGTAGCGATCGGTAACCCGCAGGGCTTTGACCATACGGTAACGACAGGCGTACTGAGCGCCCGCGAACGTTCCATCGATATCAGCGAGGAATCGGGCAGCGGCACACGCAAATATCAGCATCTGCTGCAAACCGACGCTTCGATCAACCCGGGTAACTCCGGCGGACCGCTGCTCAACCTGAGCGGCCAAGTCATCGGCATGAACGTAGCCGTCAGCGCCGATTCCCAAGGCATCGGCTTCGCGATCCCGACAAGCACGATCAAGAATGTCGTCGACAAGCTGGAGAAAAACCAGGAAATTCCGAAGGATCCGGTTCCATTTATCGGTGCGTCCTTGATGACGATGACTGAAGAAGTGGCTAAGCAAATGGATTCCGATGTTAAAGAGGGCTCTGTCGTCGCCGAGGTTGTTTACAAATCCCCGGCTTACGAAGCAGACCTCCGCCCTTACGACATTATTACCGGCGTGAACGGTACGGCCTATAAAACCAATTCCGATCTGACCGCATTTATCCAGAAACAAAAGGTCGGCACGAAAGTGACGCTGAACATCGTCCGCAACAACAAGAAGATGGACCTGCAGGTCACCATCGGCGACAAAAATAAATTCACGGACAACAACGCGGTCAGCGGCCAGTAAACCATACGCTACGAGATGACAGCGGAAGGGAACTCCCTTCCGCTGTTGTCGTACCATGGTGCAAAGGAAAATGTTCACTGCTACAATAAGAAGCAGAGGCTTGTGCCATGATACAAGATAAAGAGATAAAGGAGTAGTCCGTTAATGCGATCGAAAATTTTGATTATTGACGATGATGAAAAGATCATTTCCATGCTGCGCAGGGGGCTGGCATTTGAAGGGTACGACGTCATTACCGCTAACAATGGGGCAGAGGGACTGAAGGTCATTTTGAACGGGGAACCCGATATCGTCGTGCTGGACGTCATGATGCCGCAGGTGGACGGATTTGAAGTGTGCCGCAGGCTTCGGGAAGGCGGCAGTCAGGTGCCGATCCTGATGCTCACCGCCAAGGATGAAATCGAGCACCGGGTCAAAGGGCTTGACCTTGGGGCGGACGATTATCTCGTCAAGCCGTTTGCACTGGAAGAGCTGCTGGCCAGAGTGCGCGCGCTGCTGCGCCGGAAGCCGGGGCAGGAGGAAGCCGGCGACCACCGGTTGACCTATGAGGACATCGTGCTGGACGTCGACTCCCGGGAAGTGCTGCGGGGCGGCAAGCGCCTCGAGCTGACGGCCAAGGAATTTGAACTTCTTCATTTATTCATGCAAAATCCGAAGCGGGTGCTGTCCCGCGACTTAATTATGGATAAAATCTGGGGTTACGATTACAGCGGTGAGTCCAACGTGCTAGAAGTGTACATTGCGATGCTCCGTCAGAAGACGGAAGAACACGGAGGGAAGCGTGTCATTCAAACGATCCGCGGCGCAGGTTATATCCTGAGAGGGGATTCATAAGAGATGTCCATAAGATTGCGTTTGACCGCCTGGTACACCGCCATCTTGGCCGTAACGCTGATCGTGTTCGGTTCGGCGGTCTATGGGGTCGTTCATTTTAATACGTATAACTCCGTAAGGGACCGGCTGGCTCAGCAATTTGATAAAATCAAGCCGGCCGTAGTTTTGAACTGGAATGATCGCAACGGTAATTATTTGAGTTTCTCGGCGCCTTCCGATTTGGCCTCGCAAACTTACGTACAGATGATTGATTACGTGAATAATAAATTATCCGTATCCGAAAATCTGGGGGCTTTAAATATCAAATTTCCTTATCCCGACTACGACCATGCGGTGAAACAGCAGGGTTTTAAACCCGCGTATATTCAGGGAAATCCTTTTTACTTATATCAGCGCACCATTACGGAAAGCAATACCGGTCAGGTTATCGCAATGCTTCAGGTAGCCATTTATACGGGACATGAAGTGGAACTGTTGACCCTGCTGCGGAATATTCTGGTCATCAGCGCAACGATTATGATCATTGTGGCCTCCTCGCTCGGTTTGTTCCTGGCCCGCAAATCGATGAGCCCGATCGGCAACGTTATCGAGGCGGCGAGCCAGATCCAGAACGGTCAGGACCTCAGCGTCCGCATTGATTATGACGGACCCCAGGATGAAGTCGGGCAGTTGATCGACACGGTCAACAGTATGCTGGGGCGCATGGAAGGCTTTTATAAAAATCTCGAGGAATCTTACGCGACGCAGCGCCGGTTCGTATCCGACGCTTCGCATGAGCTGCGGACACCGCTGACGACAATTCGCGGCAACGTGGACCTTCTGGAGAAGATGTGGTCGGACGAGGAAGGAGACCGTCCGAAGCTGGACGAAGCGACACTGAAGCAGATGACCCGGGAGGCCATCAGCGACATTGCCGACGAATCCAAGCGGATGAGCCGACTCGTCGGCGACATGCTCTCTCTGGCCCGGGCCGACACGGGACGGACGTTTGACAAGCAGCCGATTCCGCTCGAAATCCTCGTGGAGGAAGTGGCCAGAAGGGCCCAATTCCTGCCGCGGCAGGCCGATTGGATTACCGGTGATTTTTCGATCCTGAACGGCGTATATGTCAACGGCAATAAGGACTATATGCAGCAGATGCTGTTCATTTTTATTGAAAACGCATTTAAGTATACGCCTGAAGGGCAAGTGACGTTTGACGCATTGCTGTATGAAGATCAGGTGGGCATCCGGATTGCCGATACGGGCATCGGCATGGACAAGGACGAGGTACCATATATCTTTGACCGCTTCTATCGTGCGGATCAGTCCCGCGGCATGACGGAGGGCATCGGGCTGGGCCTGTCCATCGCCAAATGGATTATCGACGAGCTGAACGGCTCGGTCGAGGTCGTTACTCGTCAAGGAGAAGGTACCACCTTCATTATCTGGCTGCCGGTCGTCTTTCCCGTCCCTTTGGAATAGGGTATAATGGTTAGGATAAGGCATGCCAGAGAAAGCAGGTGAAAGTCATGGAAGTGATTAAAATTTCGCCCCGGGGGTACTGCTACGGCGTGGTCGATGCCATGGTGCTGGCGCGCCAGGCGGCCCAGAACCTGGACCT
The DNA here is from genome assembly GCF_016624415.1 of Paenibacillus sp. S28. Taxonomy (NCBI): domain Bacteria; kingdom Bacillati; phylum Bacillota; class Bacilli; order Caryophanales; family Paenibacillaceae; genus Paenibacillus; species Paenibacillus sp. S28. The sequence continues at coordinate 45,058 of NZ_JACVTM010000024.1, forward strand.
CCCCCGGCCGATTTATATATTGGGCATGATCGTTCACAACAGTCATGTCACGAATTCTTTTGAAGACGATGGTATCATCACGCTCGACGGACCGAACCGGGTGGAGATCCTGAACCAGGTGGACAGTGGTACGGTTATCTTTACCGCCCACGGCGTTTCGCCGGAAGTCCGGAAGCTGGCCCGGGACAAAGGTCTTACGACCGTTGACGCGACTTGTCCGGACGTCACCAAGACTCATGACCTGATCCGCGAGAAGGTGGCGGAAGGGTATGAGGTGATTTATATCGGCAAGAAGGGCCATCCCGAACCCGAAGGCGCCATCGGCATTGCGCCGGATCACGTTCATCTGATCGAGAAGGAAGACGAGGTTGCCAATCTGCGCATATCCGCCTCCCGCATCATTATTACGAACCAGACGACGATGAGCCAATGGGACATTAAGGCCATTATGAAAAAGCTGCTGGAGCTGTACCCGTCCGCCGAGGTTCACAATGAGATCTGCCTGGCCACCCAGGTGCGGCAGGAAGCGGTCGCGGAGCAGGCTGGACAAGCGGATCTGGTGATCGTTGTCGGCGACCCGCGGAGCAACAACTCCAACCGGCTGGCCCAAGTCTCCGAAGAAATTGCCAACGTCAAGGCTTACCGGATTGCCGACATTACCGAGCTGAAACGCGAATGGCTTGAAGGCATATCCAAAGTGGCTGTCACTTCCGGCGCCTCCACGCCGACCCCGATCACCAAGGAAGTGATCGCATATTTGGAACAATACGATCCGGAGAATCCGGATACGTGGGAAATCAAGCGCACGGTCAATATGAAGAAACTGCTTCCGCCCGTAAAAGCGGCAGGTAGCACCAAGGCGTAATAACGAATGAGATGAAGCAGGCTTCCTTTAATGGGAGCCTGCTTCTTTTTTGTTTCTAGACCATGGTGATTTGCTGTCCCTGATATGAACTGGCCCTACAGAAGAAAATAGACCAGATCGGCAGGGGATGATGCCCATTTTAGATTTAGGGTTGACGGATAGGTGGATTTCCGATATAGTTGCTTTAGCGGATAAAAGCTTAAAAGCGAAAACGCGTTTAAGCGTATTAGTGAAGTGAGAGGCGAGAACGGTAGACCAGATAAAGATACCGAATCATTTGAAAATATACTAGAAGCGTACGCTGAAGCGAGGCGCTTCACAGGAGGAATGATAGCCATGATCGTAATTACATCCAATACGACTCCGGAAGAACAAATTGCGGATATTGTGCGTGTGATTGAGAAGGAAGGACTGCAGGCTTCTGTTTCCAAAGGCGCAGACCGGACGGTCATTGGGCTGATCGGTCAGGTCAACCCGCAGCTTGCTGAGCACCTGCGTCAAATGAAGGGAGTAGAGAATGTAGTGAAGATTACCAAATCATACAAATTGGCAAGCCGTGATTTTCATCCGGAGAACACGGTGATCAAGATAAAAGGCGTGGAAATCGGCGGCGACGAGCTCGTCGTCATGGGAGGACCCTGTGCGGTTGAATCCCCCGAGCAGATCGACGAAATTGCGGGCTTGGTGAAGGCTGCCGGCGGACAGGTGCTGAGAGGTGGGGCCTTCAAGCCACGGACAGGACCATACAGCTTCCAGGGGATCGGTGTCGAAGGTCTTATTATGATGGCTGAAGCCGGACAAAAGCACGGCCTGCTGACTATTACGGAAGTCATGACACCGGAATACGTGGATATCTGCGCCGAATATGCTGATATTTTGCAGGTGGGTACGCGGAATATGCAGAACTTTGACCTGCTGCGCAAGCTGGGAACTTGCGGTAAACCGGTACTGCTCAAGCGCGGTTTCAGCGCCACCTACGATGAGCTGCTGAATGCGGCGGAATACATCCTTGCTGGCGGCAACCCGGACGTCATGCTCTGTGAGCGCGGAATCCGTACATTCGAAAGCTATACCCGCAATACGCTGGATCTTTCGGCTATTCCTGTCCTGCAGCAGCTGAGCCATCTGCCGGTCATTTCCGATCCGAGCCATGGCACGGGCCGCAGAGAGCTGGTTGAGCCTATGTCCAAAGCCTCGGTTGCAGCTGGGGCTAACGGACTGATTATCGAGATGCATACAGACCCGGACAACTCGATGACCGGAGACGGCGTGCAGTCGCTGTTCCCGGACCAGTTCGCCGCGCTTCTTAAAGACCTGGAGAAGCTGGCTCCGCTCGTCGGGCGCACATTCAATACGTCCAAGGCGCCTGCTGAAGCCTTTAAAGTAGGGGTATAATATTTCCCCGGTAATACCGTATCGACATCTAAGCCTGCCGGCTGATTTTCCCCAGAAAATCGGTCCGTGCAGGCTATTTGCAATTAGTGCAAATAAAGTGTTGAAAAGTGTAAGGATACCTCACACCATTTTTAAAAATACCTTACATACATATTGACGATGTCAGGTTTGAAGTTTTATAATGACGACATAAATCATTAGATACTGAACGTTTACGTTTTAAATGCGGGGAAATGTTCGGAAATTGGGAGGAAGAGAGCATGTCGGTTGAAAACGTATTAAAAACAATTCAGGAGAAAGCAATTGAGTGGGTGGATTTCCGTTTCGTAGATTTGGCTGGCCGTGCGCATCACATTTCTTTGCCTGCCTCTGAAGTGGATGAAGAAACGTTCGTGAACGGGGTTGCGTTCGACGGCTCTTCCATCGCCGGTTTCCGGGGAATCGAAGAATCGGATATGGTTATGATGCCAGATCCGGAATCGATTTTTGTCGATCCATTCACCGCTCATCCGACACTGAACATCATGTGTAACATCAACACGCCGGACGGCGAGCGCTATGAGCGCGATCCGCGTAGCATTGCAGCCAAAGCCGAAGAGTATCTGCAACAGTGCGGCGTTGGTACGGCAGCCTTCTTTGCACCTGAATCCGAATTCTTTATTTTTGACGACGTCCGTTACGAAAGCGGCATGAACAGTTCTTCTTACTTCGTGGATTCCGAAGAAGCTTCGTGGAACACGAACCGTAAAGAAGAAGGCGGCAACCTTGGCTTCAAAGTACGCGTGAAAGGCGGATACGTTCCTGTTGCACCAGTCGACACCCAACAAGACATCCGCAGCGAAATGTGTCGTTTGCTGGAAGAAGCCGGCCTCCGCATCGAGCGTCATCACCATGAAGTGGCCACTGCTGGCCAAGCGGAAATCAATTTCCGTTTCGATACCCTGAAGAAAACAGCGGATAACCTCTTGCTGTACAAATACATCGTTCATAACACAGCCCGTCAATACGGTAAAGTGGCTACTTTCATGCCAAAACCGATCTTTGGCGACAACGGAAGCGGCATGCACGTTCACCAGTCCATCTTCAATGGCGACGAGCCTTTGTTCTATGAAAAAGGCGCTTATGCGAACCTGAGCGAAATGGCGCTGAACTACATCGGCGGTATCCTGTATCATGCTCCGGCCTTGATCGCCATCACGAACCCGTCGACAAACTCCTTCAAGCGTCTGGTTCCTGGCTACGAAGCACCGGTTAACCTCGTGTTCTCGAAAGGTAACCGTTCGGCAGCGATCCGTATTCCAGTCGCCGCTGTTACGCCTAAAGGCTGCCGCATCGAGTTCCGTACGCCGGACTCCACAGCGAACCCTTACCTGGCCTTCTCGGCTATGCTGATGGCCGGTCTGGACGGTATCAAGCGCAAAATCAATCCGGTTGAGCTCGGATATGGACCGATGGACAAAAACATCTATGAGCTCTCCGACGATCAAAAAGCGGAAATCCGCAGCGTACCGGGCACCCTGGACGAAGCATTGGACGCTCTGGAAGCTGATTACGACTTCCTTCTGGAAGGCGGCGTATTCACCAAAGAATTCATTGATAACTTCGTTAGCCTGAAGCGTGCTGAAGCGAAAGCCGTTTCGATCCGCGTGCATCCGCACGAGTACGGTCTGTACTTCGACTGCTAATTCGTATCAAGAAATGGCTGCCCTCTCCGGTCAGGGATGACTGGAGGGGCAGCCTCTTTGTTTGGGGGACGCTGCGCGTACTCCGCATTCCTCCACTCGCGTGTTGGTGTGGGGGACGCTGCGCGTACTCCGCATTCCTCCACTCGCGTGTTGTTTTCCCGTTTCTTGAACTTAGTCGCTGTCCGCGGTAGAAACGGGAAAACAAAGGCGACCGTTCCACTGTTCCGGAATTGCGGTGTCCGCTCCGCTGGGTGGAGGAGTAAGTGTGGGCGGCTCAGGGAAGCAGTTGTGTTGGTGCTCAGGGAGACAACACGTCAGCAGCCTCTATGAAGAGGGGGATGTATCTGCCAAGGAGAGCCAAGCCTGCATGCGGCAGCATATGCCATGCCGGGCCAGCGTTCGCGTCCACCGCATTCCTCCACTCGCGTGTTGTTTTCCCGTTTCCTGAATTTAGCCGCTGTTTGCGGTAGAAACGGGAAAACAAAGGCGACCGCTGCGCTGCTCCGGAATTGCGGTGTCCGCTCCGCTAAGCAGAGGAGTAAGTGTGGGGCTACTCAGGGAGGCAATTTAGGACTGTTGGGAAAACTCCGGTGATGACGGCTATCGGGCTGGTTCTGCCGAAAGCTGTCGACTTTTGATCTGCCATTTCCTGCAGCGCTTTACTCCGTTAAATAAATTGTGTTAAAGTAATAGATAAAAACAAACGTCCGCAAGGCGTCATACTATGTGCTTTTTTGTACTTGATGGCCCTTGGGAATACTGCTATCATTGCCATATTATCATTTGCGATAAGAGAGAGGATGGGGAGTTGTTTTGACAAAGAGAGCATACAATTTTAACGCCGGCCCTGCTGCATTGCCGCTGGAAGTGCTGGAACGCGCACAAGCTGAATTCGTGGATTTCCGGGGGACAGGGATGTCCATCATGGAGATGTCGCACCGCGGCAAGGTCTACGAGGAAGTCCATAACGAAGCGCAAAGCCGTCTGCTGTCTCTCCTGGGCAATCCTTCGGGATACAAGGTGCTGTTTCTGCAGGGGGGTGCCAGCACCCAGTTTGCGATGGTGCCAATGAACTTTCTGACAGCCGGCAAGACCGGAAGCTATGTCTTGACAGGCAACTGGGCCAGCAAAGCGGAGAAGGAAGCGCGCTTGATCGGGGAGACGCATATTGCCGCTTCTTCGGAGAACAATAAGTTTATGTCGATTCCGGATCTGAGCAGCATCGAAATTCCGGAAAATGCCGCATACCTGCACGTAACGTCCAATGAAACGATCGAAGGCAGCCAGTACCAGCAGTATCCGGATACAGGCAGCGTACCGCTGATTGCGGACATGTCCAGTGACATCCTGTGCCGCGAGTTCGACGTCAATCAGTTCGACTTTATCTATGCGGGAGCGCAAAAGAACCTGGGACCTTCCGGCGTAACGGTCGTCATCGCCCGGGAAGAGCTGCTGGCCGAGTCGCCGAAGCATATTCCGACGATGCTGCGCTACAGCACGCATGCGGCGAACAACTCTCTTTACAACACCCCACCATCCTTTTCGGTATACATGGTCAACGAAGTGCTGAAGTGGATCGAAGAACAAGGCTCTCTAGCCGGAGTGGAGAAGATCAACCGGGAGAAAGCCGGCTTGATTTATGGTACAATAGATAGCAGCGAAGGCTTCTACCGCGGACCGGTAGAGGCGGGCAGCCGCTCGATTATGAATATTACATTCCGTCTTCCTTCCGAAGAGCTGGAGAAGCAGTTTATTAAGGAATCGGAACAGGAAGGTTTTGTAGGTCTGAAGGGACACCGCAGCGTCGGCGGTCTGCGCGCTTCGATTTACAACGCCGTTCCTTACGAGAATGTTAAAGCACTGGCTGATTTTATGAACCATTTTCAAAAGAATCATGGGTAATGAAGCCTGAAGCCAGAACATCCATGAGTGAGCGCCTTTCGCCGTTATTCGGCGAGAGGCTTTTTAAACTTTAACAATATAATTTGAACTAAACAGAAGAAGCAAGATTAAACCTTAGTTCATTTTGTATAGAAAATGAATGGAGTGGAAAACGATCTATGGCATTGCACATCGTACTTGTTGAACCTGAAATTCCCGCTAATACCGGAAATATCGCCAGAACCTGCGCAGCGACGGGAGCTCACCTGCATCTCGTGAAGCCGCTTGGTTTTCGCACCGATGACGCGACGTTGAAGCGCGCGGGTCTGGATTACTGGTATGCGGTTCATATTGAATACCATGAATCTTTTGCAGAGGTGCAGGAGATGTACGCCGGCCGGCGTTTCTTCTATGCGACGACAAAAGCCGACAAACGATACACGGACTTTCAGTTCCAGGACGAGGATTTTCTCGTGTTCGGCAAGGAAACGAAGGGACTTCCGGAGGAACTGCTTGCCGCCAACCCTGATACGTGTATGCGCATGCCGATGACGGATAAGGTCCGGTCATTGAACCTGTCCAATTCGGCGGCGATCATCGTGTATGAAGCGCTGCGGCAGCTCGATTATCCGGGGATGGAATAAGGACTGTATTTAGATACAATACACGGAAAAATTCAGCTTCTAAAATAAAGTAATAAAATTTTAATCCGGAGCAGGATTCGACATCGTCACATCGAACTATTAGAAAAGACCCATATTTCTGGATTGGAAAGTATGAATAATGATCACAGGGGGTACTTTCTAATCACTTTACATTCGATTAGTCATAGGGAGAGGTGTTGAACATGAAACCTGCCGGTGTTGTACGCAAGGTAGATCAGCTCGGAAGAATCGTCCTGCCGAAGTCGCTTAGAAAACGTTATCAGATGAACGAAGGAGATCCTGTCGAGATTCTGGTGCAGGGGGACCACATCATTCTGGAACGTTACCGTCCGAAATGCGTGTTTTGCGGTTCGATGGACGAAGTGACGGAATTCAAAGAGCGGTATATTTGCGGCCAGTGTCAATCCGACATGCTGCAATTGCAAAAGCATGCATAACTTTCATTTGGGCATCACGAGTTTTTCGTGGTGTTTTTCTTTTATAGCCATGTCTGTTTATAACTTCGCTTTTATGGATCAGGTTTCCATGAAAAAAGGCTTCCTATACAGGAAGCCTCTTCGGCCTTACAGTCCTTTAGTTTTATCATCGTTATAAGCTGCGGTTAGGATGCCGACCAGGAACATTAGCAGCACCACCATACAAATCCAAAAAGTTAATGAGAACGACATTTAAGGCCACCTCCCGCTGAACTACCATTGCTCAATAAGCCTATTATACCCACACTTGCTGGAAAAATAAATGAATTCGTCATTTTGTTCATAATTTTTTTGCAGCTTAAGGATACATTATTTATAAAATAAAAAGTTGGTCGGGACCGGGCGCATGCTGCCGTCCGACGGGTGGTTGACCACCCTGCCGTTCAGCACCAGGGTCGAAGAGCCCCCGCCATCCAGATTATAGGCATCGATTATGCCGAGATGGAACATTTTACTCTGCAGCTCTTGGAGGGTGGCTCCCGAACTGCCGTTTTCGTTGCGCCCATCCACGACGATGATCAGCAGCTGGTCGTCTTTGTATTTGCCGATCACGGTCCGCGGCGCACGGTTGGGAGACTGCTTCCATTTGAGCGGGATTTCAACGGGCTGGCCGTTTTTAAGCAGCATGGGCACGAAGGTCGCCCCGAATTTGGGCTGCAGGCGGTCCAGTTCGGACTGATTCTGGAACTTGCCGCCGATAAGCTTGCCGGATTTGTTCAGCCCCACGAAGAAGAGATCCTTGAAGCTGGACTGGAATCCCGTAAGATACTCTCCATTCATGACGGTGGTGCTGAGCGGATAACGCTTGCCGCTGGTGTCGGCAAATCCTCCGGCATTGATCCCGGCCACGGCGCCGTGCCGGCTTACGGCCTGCAGCGTCGTTTCGGAGCTTCCCAGCTTGTCCTTGGCAAGGCTCATGCCCATGGCAGAGGGATCCTTGAGCTTCACCTTCATGGCATATCCATTATACACACCCGGGTTGACCTTGTAGAGCTCGATCCGGATTCGGTCGCTATCGACGCGTTCAATAGGGACGCCGAGCTTGGACGTAATCCGTTTATTGTAGATGAACTCGGGACGTCCGGCTTGTGTCTTGGCCGTCGCTTCGATGGCATTCATCGCTGAAGTCGTCTGCTTGTATAGTCTGGACGTCTTGCTGATGGACGAAATGGTTACTTTCACGGTTTTGTCGGCCTTGTCCAGCTCCTTCAGCAGCGAGTCGGTATGCGGCTTGAGCGTATCTGCCGGAACGTACGCTGCGGTATCGACCTGGATATGTAGGGAACCTAGGCTGAACAGCAAATAGATGAACAATCCAACGAACGGAGCGGTCACGAGCAGAAAAAATCGGTTGATCTGTTTGATGCTTACATTCATTTGAGCAGATCCATCTTTTTCTGCAGCGTGTCCAGCTGTTTCTTCACTTCGTTCAGCTGGGTGTACAGCTTGTTGCTGTTATCGGTTTTGCTCGTGGCGTTATCCTTAGTGAACGTCAGCAGTTCATTAAAGGACTGCACCTTGCTCTCCAGCTCTTTAACTTGCCCCGCCAGTTCGTTAAACTGAGCCTCGTAACTTTTTTTCAAATCGTTCATCTGGTTTTCCGTACTTGCCTGAAGCTGCTTTATCATTTCCTGTTTCACATGATTGCTATATAAATAGGCAGCGCCGATGCCCAGTACAATCAGCAGTATCCATATCAGGAGCACGAACTTGACGGAGGGCTGCTTCTCCCTCTTGGGCTGGTTTCCGAATGGTGCGGAAGGCCCTGTCGAAGTTTGCAATGTCATCACCTCGGTTTTCGTAGAATTTTTTCCAGTCCCCATTCTATCATTACCCTATTATTTTCGCAAAAATGAATACAAGTCATAAAAATACCTAAAAATAGATTGCACGAAATAATAGGGGTGCGATACAATCTGTTTAAGACTGATAGATTTAGGTAATACATAACCGTTTAGCTTGCCTTGATATGAAAATAGAAACGTCTTAAAACAAGCGTTTAACGCGCTTGTTAGCGGGGGAGAAACGCTGCTGTACTTTATATTCAATACGATCAGTACCAGGAGGTTACCATTGAAATGACGAGAGTTTGGCGGGTTGTGATTATCGATAGCCACCCCACAAGTATGCTGGGCACCAAGTTGATACTGGAGGAACGGGAGAATCTGAAGGTAACGGGGATGGCCTCAACCTGGGACGAAGGATTGGTGCTGGTGATCGAGCACCAGCCCGATTTGGTTCTGTTGGACTACCAGATGCCCGAGGGAACGGCGGAACCGCTGCTGGAGAAGCTGAAGAGCAGTTCTCCGGAGAGCCATGTCCTCATCTTGACGGATCATGACGGTTTGAAGCTGCTGCATCCGATCATTCATCACGGGGGGAGCGGGATTTTGTCGAAACAGGCCTCTGCCTCCCAGCTCATGCTGATGATCGACGGGCTGCGCGAAGGTTTTGCCGCCCTGCCGATTGAATGGCTGAAGCAGGGGATCTGGCAGATGCAGGCGGCTCCCTCGGCGGAAGGGATGTTTGATCTGACCGAGACGGAGATTTTTATTATGGAACGGATCGTACAGGGGATTACCTACGATAAGATCGCAACGGAAATTACCGTCAGCCGAAGATCCATCGATAACTACCTGCGCAAAATTTACGTCAAGCTGGGGGTGTCCACACGGGCCCAGGCCATCGAAAAATTTGCGCTTCATTCACGCCAGAAGCGAGCGATGTACATTTGAATACGGCATAATTCCATGCGTCTCTGAATACATACTTTAGGGTTGTAAATTATATAGAGAGACCGAACCCAATAAGAGATAAATGGGAGGAGAGACCATGCAGTATTCCTTTGCAGCCCGTACGGAGGTCATGCTGTCGTCACCGCTTCATCTCATCCGGTCCTTGGCAAATCGGGAATCCTTCATTTCTTTTGCAGAGGAGCTTCCGGCCGAAGAGTTATTTCCCGTATCTTCCCTGGAGGCAGCAGCGGCAGCAGTGATTTCGAATAGTCCTACGGCACTTCAGTATGGGGAGCCGCAGGGCTTTTTGCCGTTGCGCGAATGGTTGTCGGAGGATTGGAAGCGCACGAAGCGCATCGATGTGGGCCCGGATCAAATTCTGCTGACGACCGGCGTGCAGCAGGCGATGGATCTGCTGGCCCGCGTCTATGTGGAGCCGGGGGACCGCGTGCTTGTGGAAAGTCCGGCTTCGCCGGGATACTTGCAGGTGTTCAAAATGCAGGGGGCCATCGTCATTCCGGTGGACAGCGATCAGAATGGCCTGATTCCGGAACGTTTGCTGGAACAGATTGAGCGGACGCAGCCGAAGCTGCTGGTAGCCTCACCGAATTTCTCCAATCCGACGGGGGTCCTATGGAGCTTAGAACGGCGCAAGGAAGTGCTTGACCTGTGCAGGGAGCACAATATCCTCATTATAGAAGACAATTCATACGGGGATCTACATTTTGAAAAGTTATCGCAGCGGGAATTCACCAGTCTGTATCCCTCCCTGTTTGCGCTGGACGGCTCGGGCAGCGGACAGGGGGTGCTCTACATCGGTTCGTTCAGCAAAACGATCGCTCCGGCGCTGCGTACGGGCTGGGCCGCCGGAAGCCGGCCGCTGATCGATATGCTGGCCGCCGCCAAGCAGCTGGCCGATTGGCAGTCCAGCACGCTGAACCAGCGCTTCCTGCACAACATGCTGGAATCCTCCGCTTTCGATATTCATGAGCATATCAAAATGCTGAACCGCGAATACGACACCCGCCTGAAGCTGATGAACGGGCTGCTGCAGCGGCCGGCATGGCAGGATGCCAGCTACGTCATCCCCAAGGGGGGGATGTTTATCTGGCTTCAGCTGCCGGATGGGCTGGACAGTCTGGCCCTCTTGAAATGCGCCTTGGGTAAGGGCGCAGCTTTTCTCCCCGGCACGCTGTGCTACCCGGACGGGCGGGGAAGCGGCTGGATTCGGCTGAATTTCACCCACCCCGGCCGTGATGAGCTGCTGCTGGGCATGAGTCTGATCGGCGAAGCGATCGGCGAATTTACGGCGCGCAGCTAAGTCTTTTTGCGACGTGAGGCGCGCGCCGGCGTGGCCGCTTCCACAAGAGCGGGCAAACTGGATGCCCCCGTCTCCAGGATGCCGGCATAGCGCTCCAAATCGGCGGTGCCTGCCGGCGTCAGGAGGTAGCGGCCACGGGAGATCCGCTGGAACCAGCCGTAATAGTTGTTCTGCAGGATGGCCGCCGCATTCGGCACGCCGCTTTTCTCCCGTAAATGCGCGGGCGACAGGCCGCCTTCCGGTGCGCCTGCGAGGGCACCGGCGACGCGAAGCGCTTTTTCCCGGTAAGCCGTCATCAGCTTCGCCCGGGTGGTGCCGCCGACGTTATAATCGCCGCTGCGTTCGCGGAATTCGTAGAGCAGCCGGGACTTGCGGACTTTCATCCTGCGGGTTGGCACGTAAGGCGTTCCCGGCTCGCAGAGCACCTCCACCAGTGGCTTCTTGGTTTTATAGAAGGTGACGGTGATCAGACCGACGCCCAGCCTGCGGCATAAACCGGTGATGTCATCCCAGCGCTGGTTCACGGCACCCCGCTTGCTGCGGTTGCGCTCCACCGCCAAATATACATGAGGACTCAGCTTGAGACGTTCGACTCCCTGCAGCAGCAGGGAGAGGTTGAACGTCTTTTTCATTTCCACGATCAGCGGCTCTTCCTCGTCCGGATGCAGGCCCACCAGGTCGCAGTGGCGAACTTCGCCTTTGACCTCGTAGCCCTGCCGCTCAAAAAAAGCCTTCAATGGCTCGTAAAGTTCGGTTTCATGCTGGACGGACATGTTCAGGCTCTCCTTCTGCGGTGATCCGCTTCTGAATTCTTTGTTCATTATATCATTTCAAATGAAGAACCCGAATCCTAAGGGCAGATATCCCGCCGGGAAAGTCGCAGCACCCTTGCTTTTATAGAAAAAGACAATCTGACATGGGCGAAAAAAGAGGTCAACTAATCCCACGGTCCCGCATAGGTATGTAATACACTTTTTAAGAATCGATGGGAGCAGTTGACCCTTGACGCATTTTGTAGGAGTAGCTTGCGATTTCATAACCGAGTCATAGGAGGTACTTGCATGGATATTTTCGAACGCGTAGCGGCATATCGGGCAGAGAGCGATCAACTGGCATGGAATGGCACCTTTAAAGAATACATCGACCTTCTTCGTCAGGACCCATCACCGGCGATGACGGCGCATGCCCGCGTCTATGACATGATCAAATCATACGGCGTGGAAGAGGTCAACGGCCATAAACGTTATAAATTTTTTGAGCAGGAAATTTTCGGCCTGGATCGTGCCATTGAAAAGCTGGTGGAGGAGTATTTCCACTCCTCGGCCCGGAGGCTCGACGTCCGTAAACGGATTCTGCTGCTAATGGGGCCGGTCAGCGGCGGGAAATCGACGATTGTGACCCTGCTGAAGCGGGGCCTTGAGAAATTTTCAAGAACACCGCAAGGCGCGGTATATGCCATTGACGGCTGCCCGATGCATGAGGAACCGCTTCATCTCATTCCGCTGGAGCTGAGGGCAGAAGTGGAAAAAGAACTGGGTGTGCGGATCGAAGGCAATTTATGCCCTTCCTGCCAAATGCGCCTGAGGACCGAATACGACGGCGACATCGAGAAAATGCCCGTCACCCGGGTGCAGATCTCGGAAGACAGCCGTGTCGGTATCGGTACATTCAGCCCTTCGGATCCGAAGTCCCAGGATATCGCCGACCTGACTGGCAGCATCGACTTTTCTACCATTACGGAATACGGTTCGGAATCTGACCCCCGCGCCTACCGTTTTGATGGAGAGCTGAACAAGGCCAACCGCGGCCTGATGGAATTTCAGGAAATGCTCAAATGCGACGAGAAGTTTCTGTGGAACCTGCTCTCGCTCACGCAGGAAGGCAATTTCAAGGCAGGCCGGTTCGCGCTTATTTCCGCCGACGAGCTCATCGTTGCCCACACGAACGAATCGGAGTACAAGGCCTTTATCGCCAACAAGAAAAACGAAGCGCTGCAGTCTCGGATGATCGTCATGCCGATTCCTTATAACCTGAAGGTATCGGATGAAGAAAAGATTTACGGCAAGCTCATTTCGCAAAGCGACATGAAGCATATCCATATTGCGCCGCATGCGCTGCGTTCCGCCGCGATTTTCTCCATTCTGACCCGTCTCAAGGAGACGAAGAAGCAGGGAATGGACCTCGTCAAAAAGATGAGAATGTACGATGGCGAGGAGATCGAAGGCTATAAAGAAGCCGATTTGAAGGAAATGCAGTCTGAATATTTGGAAGAAGGCATGTCCGGCGTCGATCCGCGGTATGTCATCAACCGGATTTCCAGTGCTTTGATTAAGCAGGACCTTCAATGCATTAACGCGCTGGATGTGCTGCGGGCCATCAAAGACGGGCTTGACCAGCATGCCTCCATTACGAAGGACGAACGGGAGCGTTATCTGAACTTCATCGCAGTGGCCCGGAAAGAATACGACGAGCTGGCGAAAAAAGAAGTGCAGAAGGCCTTTGTCTATTCTTTTGAGGAGTCGGCCAAAACGCTGTTCGAGAATTACCTCGACAACATCGAGGCGTTCTGCAACTGGACGAAAATCCGCGATCCGCTCACCGATGAAGAGATGAATCCGGACGAAAGGCTGATGCGTTCCATCGAGGAGCAGATCGGCGTTTCCGAAAATGCCAAAAAAGCGTTCCGCGAAGAAATCCTCATCCGGATTTCGTCTTATTCCCGCAAGGGCAAAAAGTTCGAATACCATAATCATGACCGTCTGCGCGAAGCGATCGAGAAGAAGCTGTTTACAGACCTCAAGGATATCGTAAAAATAACGACGTCGACCAAAACGCCGGATGCCGCTCAGCTCAAGCGGATTAACGAAGTAAGCAAACGGCTGATCGACGAGCACGGCTACTGCCCGGTATGCGCGAACGAGCTGCTGCGCTATGTAGGAAGCTTACTGAACCGGTAATCAGCCGAAACTCAAATTATTCCAGCGTCAAAATGGCTCCTGATTCATATCGGGGGCCATTTTTTTATGGTGGAAAATTATTATAGGCTCTTCATTTTGGAATGGACCGCGAGCTATTCCAATTCATTCGTAAAGCTGTACTAAAAATATAAGTCGGATGCACTATATTTTAGTTGTTTAGTCGTCGATATAGACTATAATAGACAAAGTTAGATTGTTTAAAATTGGTATAATCAGGGAAATTCTAAAGGAGCCATTCTACATGATTCAAGTATCGGAAGCGCGGCATAAGCAGCTGAAATTTATTGGACTGACGGAAAAGGATTTGGAGATTCTGCGGACGCACCAGCCCGTATTCAGCAAGGTGGTCGATGAAGTCGTGGACCATTTTTATCGGCATATCACTTCGGAGCCGGAGCTCATGCGCATCATTGAACGGAAAACGACGATTGACAGGCTGAAGACGACCCAGCGGGAATACTGGATGTCGCTGGCTGAAGGTGTAATTGACGAGCCGTTTTTGGAGAAAAGAATCGCCATCGGACTGGTACATTCGCGCGTTGGCTTAAATACGGATTATTATCTCGGCAGCTACATGGTTTATTTGGACATCGCCGTTGAGCTGTTCAAGAAGGCCATTCCGGACCGCTGGATTGAGGTGATCCATCCCCTGACCAAGATGTTCAACCTCGATTCGCAATTGGTTCTGGAAGCTTATGATATGAAGGAAAAGGAAAAAATCCAAGAGCTTGCCGACGAGCGGGAGCAGGTGCTCCGGGCGGTAACCGAAGTTGTTCAGCAGCTGACCGGCATGATTGCCGAGCTGAATGAGAGTGCCGGCCAAATCGCCGAGACGGCGAAAGTGACCGCGGCTTCCCAGGACCTGGCCCATTCGCTGATGGACGAGCTGCAGGAGGATGTCACCCAAATCGAGAACATGGGCGGCTTGATCAAGGGCATCGCCGACCAGACGCATCTGCTCGGACTGAACGCGGCGATCGAGGCGGCGCATGCCGGGGATTCCGGCAGAGGCTTTGCCGTCGTGGCCGGCGAGGTGCGCAAGCTCGCAGCCCATTCGCGGGAAGCGCTGGAGACGATCCAGGATAAAGTGTCGGGCATCATGGTCCGGCTGGAGAGCGTGCAGCAGGAAACCCGGCAGACATCGGTCCATGCCCGGGCACAGGCGGAGAGCTCCCAGGAGCTGGCGGCTTTCGTGAAGACGATCGAGAAGCTGACGCTGGATCTGGCGGAGATTCAGAATCACCAGTAAACACCGACGAGGAGCGTCAAGGAAGCTTCATTTGTTCCAGTACCTCATCATTCGCCATTCAGGTATAATAGATTCGTCATCATGAATATTCGAAATCGTAAATTTTTGAATTGATCGGCAACTGATTTGTATTTGAGGTGATTGTATAGTGGCTTCCATTCATGATGTGGCGAAAGAGGCTGGAGTATCTGTCGCAACCGTTTCCAAAGTCATTAACCATTATCCGGACGTCAGCGATAAAACAAGGAAAAAAGTAAGATCGGCGATTGAGCTTCTTCGTTACCGGCCCAATGCCATTGCACGCGGCCTCGTCACCGGGAGATCGTGGACCGTGGGTGTGCTGATCAACATTCCCTTTACGAACCCTTATGTGGCCGAGCTGCTGGAAGGCATCAAAACGGCGCTGGAGAACAGCGGCTATGATCTCATGCGCCTCTCGGCCCGGCTTAACGACGAAAGCTATTCTTTTATCGACCACTGTGAGAGCAGGAACCTGGATGGGGTCGTCATCTTCGGCGTGGAGCGGGACCACCGGATTATCGGCGAGTTGATCCGCTCCGATATTCCTACCATGTTTGTGGATACGGACGTCATGGGAAACCGGGTCGGAAATATTACGTCGGATAACGTGAACGGCGTTCATATGGCTGTCTCCCATCTGTACGGGCTGGGTCACCGGGATATCGCCTATATCGCTGGTACCCTCGGCCATACGGTAGCCGAACGGCGGCTTCAGGGATATAAGCAGGGCCTTTCGGACTGTTCCATCGAATACAGGGACAAGTATCTGGAAGTGTGTGATTATTCTTTTGAAGGCGGCATGGTCGCCATGAGAAAGCTCCTTCATCTTCAGTCTCCCCCGACGGCTGTCGTGTGTACTTCGGATATGGCTGCGATGGGGGCGATTCATGAAATTGAAGCATGGGGATTTTCCGTTCCCGGGGATGTTTCGGTTGTCGGCTTTGACAACATTTTTGAGGCCAAGGTGTTTAAGCCAAGCCTGACGACTGTGAACCAGAACATACACAATATCGGCGCAAGGTCGATTGAGCATCTGATCTCCATGATCGAAAATCCGGAATACTCGCCGCCGGAAATTATGGAGCCGGCCAGCCTGGTTATCCGCCAATCGACCGGCAAAGTGAAGGTTTCTGAAGATCAATCGCGTTAAAATAGGGGGAAGGGATGTGCCGGGCAGGCATGTCCCTTTTTGCGTCCTGTCTGGTCATTTAAGATCGCATTTAATTTCCGCGTGTTGCAAAGGGCAGGTGCTTAGGTCAAGAAATGTTGTGAATGGTGCACAATATCTTATAATGATAGAAAATCAGGCACCGCTTATAATCAACGGATGAAAGTGACGTGATAGTCGATGGAGGAAAAAAGAGTTCTGGTGGCCGACGATGAGCCGAGCATCCGCAGCGCGATTTCCTATGCGCTCAAACGGGAGGGGTTCGTCGTTGAGACGGCCGCGGACGGTGTGGAGGCGCTGCAGCAGGCGGATGCCTTCCGCCCGGATATGCTGGTGCTGGACGTCATGATGCCCAAGGCTAATGGCTATGAGGTGCTGCGCCGGCTGGAAAACCGCAAAGGACTCGGCATATTAATGCTGACCGTTAAAAACGATATCGTCGACAAGGTTCTGGGACTGGAGCTTGGGGCCGACGATTTTATGACCAAACCGTTCGATATCCGCGAGCTGGTCGCACGTGTGAAATCGATCGTCCGCCGGCTGGATAAAGTGGAAGATCCCGCGCCTGCGCCGGACGGGAAAAAAGCCGTGCTTGGACAGCTGACCGTTCATGCCGCCAAACGCACAGCAGAACTCAGCGGCCGGCTGCTGGAGCTGACGCCGAAGGAATTCGATCTGCTGTCGCTGCTCGTGTTTCATCCTGGGCGGGTGTACACCCGTGAGGATCTGTTAGATCTCGTATGGGGCATGGAGTATGCGGGAGGCACCCGAACGGTGGACATTCATATCCAGCGGCTGCGGAAAAAGCTGGGCGACGCCCACTATATGCTGCAGACGGTATACGGGATCGGCTATAAGGCGCTGGAGGAAGGCACATGAGCCTCGGCCTGAAATGGAAGTTTCCGCTGTTCCTGGCAGTGCTGCTGGTGTTTACGACCGGCGTGCTCAGCTGGCTTGTACTCAGCGGAATCAAGACCAATCAGCGCGAGCAAATGGAAGAGAGCCTGCAGCGGCAGGCCGACGTAGCCGAAATGAGGGTCAAGCAGGATTATTTGACGGGCGAACGGTTGAAACCGGTGGATTTTATGGGAAAACAGGGGCAGGAGCTGGCCGTGGACCTTGGCATTTCCACCAACATGCGGGTGATCCTGTACGACGCGAAGGGCCAAGAGGTGGGCAATTCCCTGCCGCTGGCGGAAAAACCGGATGTCGGAGATGCCCTGTCTTATGCGCTGAAAGGTAAAATCGCCTACATTACCGAAGCGGATTCCCTAATCTATCTTGCGCCGATGCAGGGGCCTGACGGCATGCTGGGGGTTGTTCAGCTCCATACGTCGCTGAAGGCGCAGCATGAATTTTATAACCGGATGGCGTACCGGCTGGTTTGGACAGGCGGCATCGTATTGCTGCTCAGCTTTATTCTGGGATTTATTTATGTATACCGTCAGGTTAGGGACATCGTGAAGCTGAAGGCGGAGGCGGACCGGATCTCCCGCGGGGAGTATCCGGAGCGCTCCCCGCTGCGGCGGAAAGACGAGCTCGGGCAGCTCGGAACCGGCATTCTGCATATGAGCCGTGACATCAAAGGGCATATGGCTGCGCTCCAGGAGGAAAAGCACCATCTGCAATTGGCCGTGGAGAAGCTGCAGGCACTTGAGCAGCAGCAGAAACAGTTTATCAATAACGTGAGCCACGAGTTTAAAACGCCGCTGACGTCGATCCAGGCTTATACGGATCTGCTGGGCATGTACGGTGACGATCCGCAGCTGATCGAGGAAGCGCGCAGTGCAATTGCCAAAGAGTCCGAGCGGTTGTATCAATTGGTCGAGGACGTGCTGCGATTGTCGCTGCTGGAGAAGTACGATTTTGAATCCCAGGCGGAAGAGGTGGAGCTTGCGGATCTGCTGCAGGATGTCGTATCCCGGATCAGCGCCAAGGCCACCAAATACGATTTAACGATACAGACTGACTTCGTGCCTGCCCGGGTATGGGGAGACCGGGACCATTTCATTCATATTTTTATGAATCTGCTGGATAATGCGATCAAATACAACCGACCCGGCGGCCGGATTGTCATTCAAAGCCGGGTTTCGGAAGATAAGGTGAGCGTATCGGTCCGCAACACGGGACGGATCATTCCGCAGGAATGGTGGGCGCATTTGTTCGAGCCTTTCTCCACGCTGCACCAAGACCGCGCCCGCTCCACCGGCGGAACCGGCCTAGGCCTGCCGCTGGCGTCCCAGCTCGCGGAGAAGCAGGGGGGCCGGCTTGAACTTATCCGTTCGGATGCGGAGGAGACCGCATTTATCGTTTCGTTTCCGCGGCACTCCAGCAGGGAGGACTAGGAGAACATAGCCGATGTCTCTACCACAGGGAATAAACTGAGCTTCAGCTGATGCTTTTTTTAATAAAAGTTTACAACTTGGAAACATTTCGATGTATGCCGGATATCATTGGCGTGTAGGATGGGGGTAAGAAATCAGGAAGGGATGAAGCTCATGATGAAACGACATAAACTACTTCCTCCAGTGATCGGCGTGATGATGGCAGGTGCGCTTTTGGCCGGCTGCGGTTCGCCGCAGAGCAATGCAAGCCGGGAGGTCATCGACAAGCCGGGCAAGCAGATCACCGTTATAGATACGGCCGCCGAAGGCCGGAAAAATACCGGAGAAATCCAGGTGGAGCAAATCGAAAAGCTTAAAGACGTGTACGGTCGGACCTGGCTGTCGGACCACGAAGCCATCGTGGAACGAAATCATGTGCTGATGATCCATGACTTCGCCTCCAATATCGAACGCAAGTTGACGGAAAATCCGGCCACGGCCGGTCAATATCTGGCCGCCGCGTCGCCGGACGGGGAGCATGTCTTTTTTACGGGGGGCAACCCGAAAGACAAGTACGATATCGGGGGTTATCTCCTGGATGCGGCTTCCGGAACCGTAACGAAAACGGGCGCATTCTCCATGCTGTCGGATATGTTCTGGGCCGATCCGCAGCATGTCCTCGTCAGCACGGATGACAGCAAGCTTCAATTGATCGACCTGCAGGGCAAACGGACCCCGATCCAATTCTCGGATCCGGAGCTGTCCGACAACGTGCCGCGCATGGCGAGCAAAGCGGGCGACCGTTATTACTATTTGGGCGTCCACGCAGGCTACACCGTGCTGAAGTCGTTTACGGCATCGGCGCCTGAGGCCAAGACGATCCAGGAAGGCGTCGTGACATTCAGCCTGTCGCCGGACGGCAGCGCGATCGCCCTGGAGAAACGCGAGTGGAACACGACCAAGGACGCCGAGCTTCAGCTCATTGATGCCAGCGGCAAGAAGCTGGGAACCGTGGCCAAAGGAACGCTTCTCGGCCGGCCGAGCTGGTCGCCGGACGGCAGCAAAATCGCCTTCTCGGTGTACACCGAGGGCGAGCAGGGCATGAAAGGCATGTACGTGTTCGACAAGGCGAGCGGCAAAACGACGCCGCTGTCCACGGAGATCCAGGCCTATGACTCCCCGGCCGTCTGGAGCCCGGACGGCAAGTCGCTGATGGTGTACCAGACCGTGTACGAAGGCGAGAAGTCGAACAATGTGACGTATATGGTCCACCTGAAGTGATCGCCGCGGTCAGCGGCGGAGCGTGAGCTGTGCGTGCTTGGGAAGCCCGCTCCACGTGCGGATCATGCCTCCGATCGCTGTTGCCCCCGAATTTTTTGGGAATGGAATCGAAGGTAAAAATTCGGGGACAAAGGCGACCGCTAACGCTTCTCCGGCATGATTCCTGCCGCTCCGCTGCTGCCTGCGGCGAGTGGGGGAGTAAGGTCCTTACGGTGGCTGTGCAGACCGCAAGGA